>JADHYK010000048.1 GCA_016782485.1 Candidatus Omnitrophota bacterium | reverse complement strand
TACGACCCGTTATTCGTTATCCCTAAATATAAAAAGACCTTTGCGCAGCTGGGCGAGAAGATAAAACACCGGATGAGCCACCGCTACCATGCGTTAAGGAAGGCAAAGAAAATTCTGGTTAAATATATTGAGCATTGCGCAAAGTCTTGATATAATTCAGATTTACGGGGAGTAGCGCAGTTTGGCTTAGCGCGTTTGGTTTGGGACCAAAAGGTCGTGGGTTCGAGTCCCACCTCCCCGATATTAGAATAAAATGCGAATAACAGAAAGACAAGAAGCTATAAACTTAAGGGGAAAAGGTTTAACCTATAATGAGATTCAACAACGTTTAAATGTTTCCAAAGGGTCTCTTAGCTTATGGTTACGCGATGTTCCTTTTGTTATGAGCGATGCATCTTATAATAGGAGAAAGTTAGCTAGCATTCGTAATAGTCAAGTATTGCATAAAAGGAAGATTCAAAGAACTTCGCAGATTGTTTCAGAGGTCAAAAAAGAAATACTAAATATTAAGCCCTATGAATTAAAATTACTTGGAGCCATGGCATATTGGACTGAAGGCTCTAAAACTCAGGATAACCTAGTAAAATTTACCAATTCTAATCCAGAAATTATTAAGTTCATTCTTAGATGGCTAAAAGAGGTTTGTCTTGTACCTGATAAAAAATTGAGGATACATTTACGTATCCACGGAGATATAAATAAAAAACAGACAGAGCAATATTGGTCTGAAATAACCGGAATTCCTTTCAATAGATTTTATAAGACAACTTTCAAGATAAGCGGCTCCAATGGTAAACGACATAATAAACTTAAATATGGAATTGCGACTATTATAGTATGTGATACAAATTTGTTCTATAAAATTAAGGGATGGATTGAGGGTATAGTTGAGAATATATGAGACCATGCGCCCATAGCTCAAATGGATAGAGCAACGGCCTTCTAAGTCGTAGGTTGCTGGTCCGATTCCAGCTGGGCGCAGGATAATTAAAACCATGAAACTGCGTAATAAGATTTTCGTGATAATCGTTGTGCTACTCTCCAGCCTCTACAGCAGCTCTTACATCTTTATGTTTGTCAGGGGCCGCAGCCTGATCCTGGCAAAACTACGCGAGCTGACCGGCAGAGAGGTGTCCATGGGGTACTTTACCATCACCCCGCCGTTCAACCTGGAGATCCGTAATCTCAATATAGAGGGCCTGGCTAAAATAGAGAGCATTTTAGTGTCGCCGAGCGTTTCACAACTGGTAGTAGGCAGGCTGGCGCTGAATAAAATCAGGTTGGTAAGGCCGGAGATTACCTATGAGCGGGTTGTACCGGCAGCAGAGGCAGCCGCCGCCGAAACATCCGGTAAAGAGGCGGCAGTAAAGCCACCCAGGGCGCTGATGGAGATCGGCGCCGTCCCCGAGATAACGCTATCACTGCAACAAAACGGTCCAATGAAGATGATGTTAAAGCGCATAGCGGTCAAAGACGGAATCATACATTTCGTTGACCACAGCGTCGGCCCCGCGGGCATCCGTATTACCGTCAAAGACCTGAATTTCAGATTAGTCAATGTATATACATTCCCCTTTTCCGACGTCACTAATTTCAAATTAGAGGCGAGGATCCCCTGGGAGGAGGGCAGGGAAGAGGGCAAGGTTGAGGTCAAGGGCTGGCTTAATTTTGCCAAAAAAGATATGCAGGCGACTTTAAAGATCAAAGATATCGACGGGGTCTATCTTTATCCTTACTACTCAAACTGGGTAGACCTGGAAAAGGCGCGTATCGAAAGCGCCCGGCTTAATTTTAGCAGCGACATTCAGGGGTTGGATAATAACATTACTGCCGAATGCCACCTGGAACTTACCGACATCGTGCGCAAAGAGCACCAGGCAGAGGAGCCGCACGAGAAAGCCGAGAAGATCACCGATGCGGTCCTGGATATGTTCAAGTCCATGGATTCCGGAAAGATCGTCCTTGATTTTACCATCAGGACCAGGATGGACAAGCCCAGGTTTGCTTTCGCATGCATAAAAGATGCCTTTGAAGATAAACTGGCAATGGCGCGCGGAGGCGGATTCAGGCCCGAAGGGGTTTTCTTTCTGCCCGGCAAGTTCCTTGAGGGTACGGTCAAAGGCGCCACCGGTTTTTCAAAGGCGTTGATTGAAGGGACTTTTACCCTCGGCAAGGAGATTAAAAAGGGCGTAGAGGATTCCTTCCGCCGCGAACTGCCGCCGGCGAAATATAAATACAGAAGAGAAGAGGCGGAAGAGGGCGAAAGCTCCATCGCCGCCGATAAGGATTATTCTATTAAGTAATTTTGGTTAAGGTCCTTCGTCCTGAGCACATTGTATGCACGCAGGACTCAGGACCACCAAAACTTTTCTAAATAAAAGCATAAGGTAGTTTTGGTGGCTATAGCTCAATCGGTTAGAGCATTAGACTGTGGCTCTAAAGGTTGCGGGTTCGATCCCCGTTAGCCACCCAAATGACGTAACTTATTGTGAGATAATAAGTTACAACAAGTACCCGGTGAGGATGACTCGCCGGGTATTTTTTATCTGGCGGTGTCCCTAGGAGATGCGGCATTATTTTTTTTATGCCTTTTAAAATATTTAATAGTCAAATCTCCGTCGGGGAATAGAGAAAAAATATGCGTATATTTTCCAAAAAATACGCAATTTATCTCTGATTGGCACTATGCGTAGTAAATGCTTTATTGGCAGTTTATTCGCTAGTTATAATCCGCAAAAAAAGCCATTTACTAGGAATTTGAAATTATCCTTTTAGATTTATCTCTAGTAAATGGCCTGCTATGGTGGGTTTAATTTTCTTAAAGCTTAAGGAGATCCTTCCAGATTTCTTGCTGTGTATCCCAGTCTAATTCTTTGATTACCTCGCGCAGCCTATACTCGGGGATATTGTAGAGCGCCTTATCGGTAGAGAGTAAAATTTCCTCCTGGATTAACGGTGATACGAGGAGCATATTTGCAATGTGGCATATCCTTGAGTGTGTTATGCCGATCCAAGCAGCGATCTGTTTTAGCGTACAGTTCTTTTCAGCCGAAACCCGGCTTATCTGATGCGCTAGGATCAGGTTTTGGCGCACCAGCGGCTCTTTGCTAACTTGGGCTTGCCTGCGATGGTACGGTATATGCTTTAATTCAGCCAGTTTTAGCGCGAACTGGCGGCTTATATCGGCCTTATGGAGCATTATCTCGAGGGTTTCGTTATGTGCGTCGTAGTGGGCGCTCTTAGCGATTGATTTAAGTATCGGTATCTTTTCTTCTAAGGTGAGCGCTTCCCAGGCTTTGGTTTCGATCCTTGGATCATCCGATATTTGCCTTAAGAATTCCATAAACTTATTTTCCATCACTTGAGCTGCAATGATGCGCGTAGGGCAGTTTTTGTACCCGCGTTTCTGAGCGTTCATGCAAACATAATAGTGGTATTTGTGTTTGCCTTTCATGCTGTAGACGTAATACATGGTGCTATTGCAAGCCTTACAGTGCAGGATATTGTTAAGCAGGCCTTTATTATTTGAAGTTACGGCTATTCTTCTTTCCGGCCGGTTATCAGCCAATATTTCCTGGGCTTTTTGGAATATTTCATCAGATATGATAGGCTCATGCTCGCCTTGGTAAATCTGCCCGCCGTAGTTAACCTTGCCGGTGTAAGTAACATTCTTTAGAAATAGTTGTACGCCTGAACTTGTAAATTTCATTCCGCCGATTCTCTTGCCCCCTGGATTTAAGTGAATTTTTGTAGTGTAGCCGCTTTCATTAAGCGCTATGGCTACTGCAAGAGAGGAGCCTTTTTCAAGGTAAAGGCTAAATATCTGTTTGACAATTTCAGCCTCCTGTTGATTTATAACCAGCTTATGGTTTACTTTATCCGAATCATACCCCAGGGGGACCATGCCGCCAACCCATTTGCCTTTTTTCCTGGCAGCACCCATCTTGTCGCGAGTGCGTTCGCTAATAATCTCACGTTCAAACTGGGCGAAGGAGAGGAGTATATTCAAGGTCAGCCGGCCCATAGAGGTATTGGTGTTAAAGGCTTGAGTTACTGAAACAAATGTTACGTTATTCTGATCAAAGAACTCTAAGATCTGGCTAAAGTCCAGCAAAGAGCGGGAAAGCCTGTCAACTTTGTAGGTCACCACAGAGTCAATTTTACCTTCTCTGATATCAGCCATGAGTTTTTGCAGGGCAGGCCGGTCAGTATTAGCGCCTGTGTAGCCGCCATCGTCATATCGCTCAGGCAAGCCTATCCAACCTTCGGATTTCTGGCTTTGGATATAGCTTTCAGCGGATTCGCGCTGGTTATCAAGTGAGGAAAATTCCTGCTCTAAGCCTTCCGAGGTTGAAACGCGCGTATAGATGGCGCAGCGGACAATTTTCTTTTCTTGTTTTTCAGTTTTTTCCATGTATCTCCTCCTTATAAATTAAAGAATAAGTACCCGTTCCAATGCGCTCCGGACATTTCCTTGGCAACGGCAGTGAGTGATTTGTAGATTTTACCGTTATACTCAAAGCCTTTTTCCAATACCTTAATCTGATAGCTTGTTCCTTTGTATTTCTTAGTGATAATGGTTCCTGGGATAGGCAGGCGTCTGTCTTTAACTGACGCAGACTGGTTGATAGCGGGCTTGTCAGGCCTAAGGGCCTTATTATTAATAGGTTCATATTCCTGTATAAGCTCTTCTAACCGCTGTTTGGCTTTAACGGATAGCCCGCCGCGCCCAAGCTCTTGTAACTTATAGACAATCTTTCTTTGGAGATATGTTGCTTGGAGGGCGGTGATAGCTTCACCTTTAAATAGCTCCTTATATTGCTTCTGAAGCTCATTTATCGGCTTCTCTTTAAGTGCCTCGATTTGAGTCGATAAGGTTTCTGGCATATTTGGGCTCCTTTCTTTAGCGTGCTGCAGCCTCCTCATGACAGATATAGCCATACAATTTGAGATATATCAAGGCAATAGTGAGATATTTTACCCAACAAACCATTGATTTCATCTGCTTGTTGGTTAACTATTTACTTGACAAAAGTTAACCAACAAGGTATATTATTGATAGACATGTTGGTTAACCGGAGGCAATATGAGAGGCGTGATAAAGGGAGCCTTGGCTGAAGAATTAGGAAATTCTTTGCGTATGCAAAAAGGGTATGAAAATGCCCTGAATAAACTTCCAAAGGGGTGCCTATCTGCTAAGAATATAAAAGGGCATAAATATTATTATCTTGTCCAGAGGAAGGGAAATAGTATCAAGTATCTATATAAAGGCAAAGTTTCACAGGAAGAGATCAATAGATTCAAAGAGGCAAAGGTCTCTCGAGCCAGATACCGGAATCTTTTATCCAAGGTAAAAAGACAGGTTAAATTCTTAAGGAGTTCATTGCGTGGAAAAGAAGCAGTATAATCTTTGCATAGAAGTACTCCGTAGGCTTGATAAGGCAGGCATTCTTAAGCATGTTATTCTTATTGGCAGCTGGTGCATGCCATTTTATAGTGATTATTTTAAGGATGCTTCGTATGGTTTATCTTTGAGAACACGCGATCTTGATTTTCTTGTCCCTATTCCTGCGCAGCTTAAAAATAAGGTTGACCTTGCTCATCTTCTTGAAGATTTAGGCTTTATTTATGAATTTGTGGGTGAAGGGTACACTAAGCTTGTCCATCCTGAGCTTGCTATTGAATTTCTAGTTCCAGAAAGAGGAAGAGGCTCAGATAAGCCTTTTAGCTTATCAGCTATTGGTGTTAATGCTCAGCAATTACGGTATTTGGATCTTCTTAGCCGTCATGTAATACGCGTTAATAAGGAAGGACTTACCGTTGTATTGCCACACCCGGCATTATTTGCATTTCATAAGCTTATTATTGCTTCATTGCGTAAAGAAAAGTCTAAATCCGATAAAGATACGCAAGAAGCTATTCGTACCCTTAAAGAGCTTTTAAGCAAGGATGGTTCTGGAGTTGTATATAGATATTTCCAAGTTCTGCTGCCTACTTGGCGGAAGAAAGTTTTGAAGAAAATCGAGGAGATAGGGGAAAAGGAGATTTTAGTGATTCTGAAGGGTAAAGACGGCAGATAATAGTGGAATAAAAAGATATTTATGAGTTCGACTCCCGTCAGGAACCCTAAATTCTCTACGGGGACTGTTCCCGGAGGTGGTTATGAGAAAAGTACTGAAGTTGATTTTTGTTTTGGTTTTATTGTTGAATTTTTCTACTATTTTGTTTGCGGCAGACAAAGAGGATTTCAGAGCGTACAACGAGTGGGGCAAGCTCAGGGTCGCCATGGTGGGAACTCTCGACGACCTCGTAATGCCGAACAACATACCTGAGATGGAAAGGTGGATGACTGCGTGGGGTAAGGAGGATATGCGAAAATATCACGGTAAGGCTTGCGCTACCATCGTGCCCGATGAAGTAGCAAAATTAAAGAAAGAGCTGGAGCGGTTTGTCAGTATACTCGAGGAAAACGGGGTAAAGGTCTATCGTAATATACCGCTAAGGTATCCCGAGGAAAGAGCCTATCTTAACGATGTCCAGGAAGGCGGCTATTTCATAGGCGGGGCGGATTTCCTGAGGGTGTTTGACGATAAAGTCCTTTTAATATCGAATTTCAGATATCCGTTCCGCAGAAAACAGGCTTTTGCCGTGCGGCCGGTGATAGAAAAATTAATGAAGAAGGATCAATTTTACGTCGCGATGCCCCCGTGTTCCCCGCACATGTATCCGAAAGACGATGCATACCTTGAAAACGGCGACATGATGTTTGACGGGAAAAATGTTTACGTGGGGATCTCTGGCAACGCCTCAAATGAAAACGGGGCAAAGTGGCTTCAGTCTTTCCTCGGGCCGAAATATAAGGTATGGACGGTAAAGCTTGATTCGAGCGCCTTTCACCTCGACACGGTTTTGAGCCTTAACAGGCCCGGGCTCCTTACTTATTACCCTGAAATAGTAAAAGAGCTGCCTGAGCCGCTAAAAAGCTGGGACAAGATAAAGGTATATAAAGAAAAAGGAGAAGAGGAGGTCTTTGGCGCGAATAACCTCTCTCTTGATGAGAATACGATAATAGTTGCCGAGGAGTATAAGAGACTGAAGCCGGAATACGAAAAAAGAGGTATGAAGGTTATACTTGTTCCGCTCGCGATGAATATAGAATATGGCGCCGGGTCGCGCTGCCTGACCGGGATTATACAAAGGGATAAATAAGCAAGGAACTATTCTTGATATAGCGAGGTATTGCGTATATAATTAGCCTGTGTAAATCAGAGAGGTTTCCCTTCGGCTCATGCGAGAGGGACCCCAGTAATATCATTCTCCTCGACATACGGGAGAGTTTAACGGCTATGATCGGAACCTTGATCAATAGCCTTTTTTCTACCTGTATACAGAGAGTCTTTCTGCCGCGCCATATTTCTGGGCGTCCTTACGAGGTTCACCTCTCAAATTTACCAATAGCTGTATGCGGATTAGCATTAGAATACCTTGACAAAG
>JADHYK010000047.1 GCA_016782485.1 Candidatus Omnitrophota bacterium | reverse complement strand
TCTTCTTAATTTTATTAGTTTTAATATTATGCTTTGTACTGGCGGCGTTGAATAATAACAGGCCGAAGGTGATTATCAGCAGGCTGCTTAATAAGGATGTTCAGAAAAACCAGCCGAAGTACTTAGTCAGCCTGTTGGGGGTTATCCCTGCCGGCGAGGCTGTTTTTTTTAACGAGGCAATCGAAGATTACGGCGAGGCTGAAGTGAGGAGAGTTTACCATTTGAGCGCAAAGGCAGAAAATCTAAAGATATATTCCGGATTCATCAAGGGCGCTGCAATTTTAGATTCCTATCTTGACGAATATAGTTTTGACCCTTTGCTCTTCAGGCAGAGGTTATCAATTTCCGGGAAAAAAGAGGCACTAAAAGAAGTGTCTTATGACCAAGAGGCTCATATTATGTCCATTGCCGGAGAAAGGCGTCAGATTTTACCCCATACGCAGGATCCGCTTTCGGCGATGTTTAATATAAGAAGGATGGATTTTGAAAAGGTAAAAGAATTTGAAATGAATATAAATACGAATCAGAAGAATTATTTATTAAAAGCCGCTGCCAGAACAGAGGAGATGCTGATTAAAAACAAAAAATACAAGATTATTATTTTGGATGCGAATATCTCCAGGCGCGAAAAGAGCCCGTATCACAAGACCAGCATGCAGATGGTCTTGTGGAAAGACAGGCAGAATTTGCCCATTTATATAAAAGTCTTCTCAAGCGGCTTTTTAATAAATTGCAGGTTGATTGACATAGAATGAAAAAAAAGAAGAAGATGAGAGTGGTTATTGTTGCCGGGGCAAGGCCGAATTTAATGAAAGCCAGCCCTCTGATTGAGGCGGCCCGCAGGCATAAAGAAATCGAATATTATCTGGTATATACCGGTCAGCATTACCACCGATTAATGTCTAAGGTTTTCTGGAAGGATTTAAGGCTGCCGGCGCCCTATACTGATTTAGGCGCGGGTTCCGCATCGCATGCGGTTCAGACCGCCAGGGTTATGGTCGGCTTCGAGAAGGTATGCTTAAGGTTAAGGCCGGATATTATAATGGTGGTGGGGGATGTAAATTCCACGCTGGCTGCGGCCCTGGTCGGCGCAAAGTTAGGCATAAAGGTTGCGCATGTCGAGGCAGGACTACGAAGTTTTGATAGGGCAATGCCCGAAGAGATAAACCGTATCCTTACTGACCACCTATCGGATTACCTGTTTGTAACCGAAGAAAGCGCATTAAAGAACCTTAAAAAAGAGGGGATTGACAGGAGAAAGATTTATTATACCGGCAACGTGATGATTGATACTCTGGCCAGGTTTAGAAAAAAAGCCAAAAATTCCGGAATCCTTAAGCGCCTGGGCCTGGAGAGGCAAAAGATAAAGTATGCTCTGCTTACGCTGCATCGGCCTTCAAACGTGGATGATAAGCTGACTTTTAAAAGATTGATTGCTGCTTTATCGAGGTTATCGAAAAGAATTACCATCATATTCCCCGTCCACCCGCGCACGCAAAAATTGCTAAAAGAATTCGGGTTCCAGATCAATAAAAACAGGATAAATTGCATAGACCCGTTAAGTTATATTGATTTTATTAAGCTTATGTCGCAGGCCCAATTTGTGCTTACCGATTCCGGAGGCATTCAGGAGGAGAGCACCTTCCTGGGGGTGCCTTGTTTGACGATCAGGAAAAATACAGAACGGCCGGTGACCATCAAAGAGGGGACTAACAAATTAGTCGGGTCTTCTGCGGATAAGATTATCCGGGAAGCAGGAAAAATATTAAATTCAAAGATTAAGATAAAAAAAAGGCGCTTACCTAAATTTTGGGACGCAAGGGCAGCAGAGAGGATTATGAACGTGATTGCTTCGCCCCTCGGGGCTCGCAATGACGATGGAATAAGGAGGCAATAAATGGCAAGGATATTGGTAACAGGCAGCAGGGGGACTTTGGGCATTCCATTGGTGGAAGAGTTGAAAAAGCGCAAGCATGAGGTTTGGCAGTGCGATTTACAGCACTGCCGGGACGATAATTATATAAGGGCTGACGTTTCCAATTACCGTCAGTTGGGGAGGGTCTTTGAAGCTACTAGTTATGATTATGTATATCATCTGGCTGCGGAATTTGGCAGGGTTAACGGAGAAGAATATTATGATACCTTGTGGGAGACCAATGTTATCGGGACCAGGAATATACTGGAATGGCAAAAGATTAAGAAGTTCCGTTTGATTTTTGCAAGCTCTTCGGAGATTTACGGCGACAAACCGGTAAAAATCCTCAAGGAAGAACTCCCGATGCAGGAGTCTATTATCCAGCATAACGACTACGCAGTGACAAAGTGGGTAAATGAAATCCAGATAATGAATTTCGAAAAGCGTTTCAGGAGCCAGATTATGCGTCTGAGGCTGTTCAATGCCTATGGCCCGGGAGAACATTACCATCGTTACAGGAGCGTAGTCTGTTTATTTTGCTACCGTGCGTTATTTGACCTGTCTTATCAGGTTTACGAAGGATACCACAGGGTTTTTATGTATATTGACGATTTTATCCCTACCTTTGCCGCTGCCTGCGAGAATTTTAGTGCCGGAGAGGTTTACAATATCGGCGGGACGGAATACAGGAGCGTTAAAGAATTAAGTGATATCGTACTGAAGCATTTGGGCAAAACGGATAAACTCATAGAGTATCTGCCTGAAGATAAACATAACGTCGTCAATAAACGCCCCGATATAGAGAAGGCAAAAAAGGCCTTCGGCCACAACCCGAAGATTATGCTTGAGCAGGGTGTACCTGAAACTATAGAATGGATGAAAAAAATATATCTGAAATAAACCGGAATCCGGATATCAGTATTATCATACCCTGCCTGAACGAGGAACAGAATATCCCGCAGCTGGTTAATAAACTTGATAGCCTCATCAGGCACCATGCCCTTGCGGCCGAAGTATTAATCGTTGATGATTGCAGCGACGATTATACCTTCAGGGAGTCATTTATCATGCAGAAGGAGTTTGGTTTTTTGCGGGCTCTGCATAAAGGCCTGCCGCGCGGCATAGGCCATGCCATCAGATACGGCATTGACCACTCAAGAGGCAAAATGGCTGTTGTAGTTATGGGAGACCTGGTAGACCCGATTGCGGCAATCGTTGATTTCCAAAAAAAAATTATTGAAGAGGGTTATAAGCTGGCGCTGCTTTCCAGATATTTAGCCCCGGAAGACCACAAAAATATACCGTTATCTTATAAATTTTATCAATGGGGCTACCGTTTTTTATGCCGCATTTTAATCGGCATTAAAATCAAGGATATCACCTATGCCTTTAGGGCATTTGACCTGGATTGGGTGAGGCAACTGAAATTGGAGTCCGGAGGTTTCGAGATTTCCCCCGAAATCACCCTAAAAACCTTTCTTAAGGGAGGCAGGATTTGCGAGATTAAGGGCCGCCAGGGCAGGCGTATTCAGGGCGAGTCAAAGTTTTTATTTTCCCGGGAAGGCTCAGGTTACGCCCGGGTCTTCTTTAAAGCCGTAATCTTACGCGCAAGGTACTAAAAAATGGCTGATATTTATGTAAATATATTCATATTCTTATTAATGAACTGCATAGTTGCCGTTTCGGCAATCAACCTGTTAAAGCTATTTTTTTCATATTCCCTTGCGGATAAGACATTGATTTTTGCCTTAATTTTCTGTTCGCAGGTAATTATCACCGAACTTGCCCTCGGCATCTCTGGTATTCTAACCCTGCATAATTTGATTTTCCTTAATTTAATAATTTTATTATTTATCCTGCTGTTTACAGATAAACATCTTCCGCAGGGAGAAGCCGCGCTTTTCGGGGAACCCGGGTTGTTGAGCAACAATACGATTGTTTTTGCGCTTTCCTGCATCGTCGGTTTCGGATTAATCAAGGTTTTCCTGAATTTAATCAACCCCCCGTTCGGATGGGACAGCCTCAATTACCACTTTAGCTTTCCCGTAGAATGGCTCAAAAACAGGAATCTCCTGAATCCGATGGTCATAAATTGCGACCCTTCGCCGCCTTATTATCCTATAAACGGCAGCCTGATATTTTTATGGTTAATCTTGCCTTTTAAAAATGTGTTTTTGGCCGACATTGGGCAGCTGCCGTTTTTTATCCTCTGCCTTATTGCAGTTTTTTCCCTTGCCCGGAAAATCGGCTTAAGCAAAGATTATTCCTTTTTGGCGGCGGCCCTTTTTGTGCTGATACCAAACTTCTTCAAGCAGCTGGAGATTGCTTATGTGGATACGATATTCTGCGCTTTTTTCCTTATGGGCGTTAACTTCCTGGTATTACTTAGCCAGCAGTTTAACCCGAAGAATCTTTTACTTGCGGCGGCGGCTTTAGGCCTGCTCTTAGGCACCAAGACCATAGCCGTACCTTTTGCTGCCGTTCTGTTTGTGCTTTTTGTATTAATTTTATTCACCCGGCAAGAGCAGAAGAGAAAGATTCTATACCTGTTGCCTTGCGGTATTGTTATCATTTTATTGGGAGGTTTTACTTATATCCGCAACTTTATGCTGACCGGCAATTTTCTATATCCGGCAAATTTTTATCTTTTCGGCAAAAATATTTTAAAGGGCGTTCTGGACATTTCTTATTACAAGGCGCATTACCTGAGCTGGGACCATTCATTAGGTAAGTTATTATTCCATGAGGGATTAGGGGTGCAGACGATTATCTTGAGCCTGCCGGCATTGTTTATATCCATCCCGCTTACGTTAATAAAGAACAGAGAGAGAACGACCTTGGGATTTATTTATTTCCTGACCATCCCGTTTTCTTTATACTTTATCTACCGTTTTATTATCCCGCTTAGTGCATCAAGGTACCTTTATCCTGCTTTGGCTCTGGGGATGGTGATTGCATTTTACTGCCTGGAAACGCTAAAAATAAATAAAAAAGCTATCTATGCGGTTTCAGTCATCTGCATTATAGCTTCGTTATCGGAGCTGGCCAGAAGGGCGCAGGTTTTTTATTCGCTTTTAGCGACCGTTCTCGTCTTTGCCGCCATAATATACTTGCGCAAGATAAGATTGGGCAAAAAAGCCCGGATAATTTCCTATTGCACTCTCGGGTTGTTATTTATTTTATTATCAGGCTTGGCGCAGAATGATTATCTTCAGCATGAATTCCGGAGGTATTTAAAGCCGGTGATGGCAAAACCGGTTTTCTGGCCCGATGCTGCCAGGGCATGGGAGTGGCTTAACCAGCATACCGCCAATGGAAGCCGTATCGCCTATGTAGGCAGGCCTGTCCCGTTTCCGTTATACGGTACGGAATTCAAAAATAAAGTATACTATGTATCGGTAAACAGCAATAACCCCCAGTTACACGCTTATCCGCAGGGCCATTACCGGAGAGGGAAGGCTTATATTACCCTGCACGAAAACCTGAAAGAGCCGGGTAATTACAGAGAAAACCCTGATTACGGCATTTGGCTTGGCAATCTTATCCGGCAACATACCGATTATCTCTTTATTTATTCGCTGCACCAGACAAAAGATATCGTATTTCCGATTGAAGAGGCCTGGGCAAAAGCCCATCCGGATAAATTTGATTTATTATTCAGCAATGAAACGGTTAAGATTTACAAGTTAAAAGAATGAGAATCAGCATCATTATTCCGGCGCATAATGAAGAAAAGGTTATTGCCGATACTATCCATAATATAGAGCGAAACCTAAAGCTGGATTATGAGATAGTTGTTGTGAATGACCATTCCGACGATAATACTGCCGGGATAATCAAGGGCCTGGCGAATCAATATGGAAATTTAAGGTTAGTTGACAATGACCGGGATAAGGGATTTGCCAATGCGCTAAGGAAGGGAATCTTTTGTGCGGATTCCGATTTAATAATCCCGGTAATGGCTGATTTATGCGATGATACGGCACTCATAGAGCGTATGCACGCAAAGGCGCTTGAGGGTTTCGATATTGTCTGCGCTTCCAGATATATGCGAGGAGGAAAAAAAATCCGCGCTCCGCTGTTAAAGTCCTTTTTTTCCAAAGTTGTCAGTTGGTCCCTCAAGGCTTTTATCGGTATCCCTACTTCAGATGCCCCGAATTCTTTTAAATGCTACCGCAGAGCCGTGTTAGATACTGTTAAAATTGAAGGCAGGGGGTTTGAAGTTTCCATGGAAATAACATTAAAGGCATTCTTTGCCGGCTTTGGTATAACCGAGATACCCACAGTGTGGAAGGGGAGGTCCCTGGGCAAATCAAAATTCCATCTTTTTCAAGCCGCCCCCGCATATATCAAGCTGTATTTATGGGCTATGTTGCAGAAATTGCCGGGTAATAATTTATGAAGAAACTTTCTGTTATAATTCCGGTTTATAACGAAGCCGCTACCATAAGGCAAATTCTAGAGAAGGTCGGCTCCGTACCCATCGATAAAGAAATAATCGTTATAGATGACGGTTCTACCGACGGAACAGACAGGATTCTAAGGGAGATTAAAGCCGATAATTTAAAAATAATCCACCATACTACAAACCGGGGCAAAGGCGCGGCTTTCCTGACCGGCCTGGTTCACGCCGCAGGCGAATTCGTGATAATCCAGGATGCCGATTTAGAATACGACCCCGCCGATTATAATAAATTATTAAATACAATAAGAGAGGAGGGCGTGGACCTGGTGTTGGGGGCCCGCTTCACCAAAGGTTACCACGGCCTGTACTTGCATAGATTAGGCAACAGGCTTTTAACCGCCCTGATGAACATTCTCTTTAAGGCAAAATTGAATGATTACTTTACCTGTTATAAGCTCTCGCGCAGAGAAACCTTTTGCTCTTTAGGCCTTAAGACGCAGACCTTTGTGATTGAAGTCGAAATTGTCGCCAAGGCACTTAAGAGAAAACTGCATTTAGTAGAGGTCCCCATCTCTTATCATCCGCGTAATTATTCCGAAGGTAAAAAAATAAGATGGAAGGACGGGATTCAGGCCCTGATAGGCATTATTAAATACCGTTTCCAGCGAATATAATGCATAAGATAAGCAAATATTTAAATTTTGCGATTTATTGGTTGATTATACTTATACCTTTTTCCATGGCCATTGCCCCCGCGCCGATGAACGTATTTATGGGGCTGCTTATCTTTACTTATATGCTTAAAAAAATCCTGCAAAGGGAATGGCCGATTCCTAAAACCGCAATAAACATTCCTCTCCTTTTTTTCTTCGTTATTACATGCTTATCGGTTATCAATTCGCTAAATCTTAAAGATACTTTCAGGGGCGGTATATTAAGATTGTTGTCTTTCTCTTTTGTATTTTTAATCCTTTCCTGCGAATTAAAAGACAAAAAACATCTAAAAAAAATATTTTTTTCTTGCGCCGCCGGTTTATTCTTAGCTTCAATTGACGGGATCTGGCAGGTATCACGCGGTAAAGATTTTATCCGGGGTTATCTTCCGGTGGTTAATCTTGGCCTGGTGCGCGCTACGGCTTCTTTTAGCGATGCGAACACCCTGGGGGTTTATTTAAGCGCCCTCTCGCCGCTCTTATTTGGCTTAACGCTGTATTATTTAAAAGGC
>JADHYK010000016.1 GCA_016782485.1 Candidatus Omnitrophota bacterium | reverse complement strand
TTGGTCCGGGGGAGCAGCCGCAGTAACGGATAAGATAATTTATACCTACCTTTACGATAAGAGTTTCTTTGAAACTACGCTGCCGCACGAAATAGGGCATATTATTTTTAGGGAGTTTGTCGGGTTTGGCAATGGCGCGATACCGCTTTGGCTTGAAGAAGGGGTTGCGTCCTATCAGGAGAAATCCAGATACTCCATGGCGGATAGAGTTGTAAGAGAGGCTGTCGAAAAGGAGAGCTTTATGCCTTTAGAAAAATTATCCAGCTTGGACCTGTTAACAGCGGATAATGACACTGTGCAGCTTTTCTATCTTGAGTCCTTCAGCCTGGTAGAATTCTTGCTTAAGAAATTCGGCAGAGAGGCTTTTATGCATTTTTGCCGGAGCCTAAGAGATAAAAAAAATCTGGAAAAGGCAATAACGTTGAGTTATCCTTTCAGCAATCTGCAGGAATTCCAGGAGGCATGGAAGCAGTATCTGTTAATATGAATAAATGCTATCATCTAATCGGGATCGGCGGTATCGGAATGAGCGGGATAGCGCAACTTTTATTGCGCCGGGGCTTTAAAGTAAGCGGTTCGGACCTGAAAGAAAATAAAATCACCATGGACCTGGCCAGGGCCGGGGCAGAGATTTTTATCGGGCACAGGCGCGCAAACATTGCCGCTGCGCAAGTTATAATCTATTCCTCTGCCATCAAAGAGGATAACCCCGAGATTATCGAGGCTAAGAGGCAAGGAATGCCTTTGCTGAAAAGGGCTCAAGGCTTAGCTCAGCTTATGCAGGGAAAGGTTGTGATAACGGTTGCCGGCAGCCACGGTAAAACTACTACTACCAGCCTTGTATCCTGCCTGTTACTGGAGGCCGGGCTCCTGCCTACCGTGGCGGTAGGAGGGATTATCAAGAATATCGATAACAATGCCTGCCTGGGAGAGGGGAAATTCTTTGTCGCCGAAGCCGACGAGTCCGACGGTTCCTTCCTGCATTATTCGCCTAAATATTCGATAATTACCAACATAGACCGCGAGCACCTGGATTATTACAAAGAATTCAAAAATGCAGTGCAGGCCTTCAGGAAATTCATAAAGCGGACCGATAAAGATGGCTGCCTCTTTTATTGCCTGGATGACCCGAATTTAAGAAAGATTATCTCCGGTTCTAAAAAGAAGGCAGTCTCGTTCGGATTGGGAGCCAGGGCCCGCATTCACCCCGGGAATATAGTGTTAGAGGGCCTGACTTGCGAATTCGATTGTTACGAGAATAATAAATTCCTGGAAAGGTTCGCGCTTTCTTTAGGGGGCAGGCACAATATCTGCAATTGCCTTTCCGTTATTGCCCTGGGCCGTGAATTAGGGATAGAGTTAGGCGTAATAAAAAAGGCGCTTAATGATTATCAGGGTTCCCGCCGCAGGCTGGAGGTTAAGCTTGGTGGCCCGCAGATCTCTGTGATTGATGATTATGCACATCATCCCACGGAGATAAAGGCGACACTGCTGGCGGCAAAGAATGTAGCGCATAAGAGAATGATCGGGGTATTTCAGCCTCACCGTTACAGCCGCACAAAGCTTTTACTGAACGAATTTTGCGCAAGTTTTGATTCTCTGGACTGCCTGATAATCACCGACATTTATCCGGCGGGGGAACAGCCTGAGCAGGGGGTGGATGCCCGGCTTATATTCGAGAAGATAAAAAAACGCAAGACCGCCCCCAGAGAAGTTTATTTTGTTCCTAAGCAGGAGCTGGTGGATTATGTATCGGGGCTCAAGAAAGACGGCGACCTGATATTGACGCTGGGTGCCGGAGATATAACAAAGGTTTGCGATGAACTGGTGGAAAAGATTAAAGGGCAGGCTAAAGCTTGAAGAGCCGCTTAAGAGACACACTACCTTGCGTACGGGCGGGCCGGTAAGGTTCTTTATTCAGCCCGCTGATACCCAGGATTTAAAATTATTGATTACTTCCGCAAAAAGATATAAAATACCTCTTTCGGTAATCGGTGCCGGCAGCAATATCCTTGCCGGCGATAAAAGGCTGCGCAGGATGGCGGTCAGCTTAAGTTCCCCGTTTTTTAAAGAGATTGCCTTTAAGGGGAACCTGGTCGAAGCCGGCAGCGGCCTGATGCTGGCTAAGCTGGTCAGCGAGACGGCCAAGAGGGGTCTCTCGGGAGCGGAGTTCCTCTCGGGTATCCCGGGCACTCTCGGAGGAGCGCTGGTGATGAATGCCGGGGCATGGGGCAGCCAGATATCAAAAAGGGTAATGAAGATAAGGGTAATGGATAGCCGGGGCAGAATAAAAAACTTGGCCAGGGAGAAAATAGATTTTGCCTACCGTAAATCAAACCTGGAAAAATTCATAATTTTAGGCGCTACCTTGAAATTCTTTCGAAGAGAGAAAAGAAAAATAAGGCAGGATATAGAAAGATACCGCCGGCAACGCCAGTTGCTGCAGGACCGCTCTTTTCCCAGTGCCGGCTGCATCTTCAGGAATCCTCCCGGTGACCATGCCGGCAGGCTCATAGATTTATGCGGTTTAAAGGGGAGAGGCTTTGGCGGTGCCCGCATCTCCTCAAAACACGCCAACTTTATATTAAACCGCAAAAATGGCCGGGCAGCGGATATTTTAAAGTTAATGAAGCTGATTAAAAAAGAAGTAAAAGATAACTTTAAGATAAATTTACAGCCGGAGATAAAGATATGGCAGTAAGAGGTAAAATCGGCGTGCTTATGGGCGGGCCGTCTTCGGAACGGCAGATTTCCTTTAAATCCGGCAGGGCCGTCTGCGCTGCCTTAAGGCAGGCAGGGCTGCAGGCCTTTCCCGTTGATATAAAAACCGACGATATAGAAGAGAATTTAACTTTACTAAAATCCGTAAGCCCTGATTGCGCATTCCTGGCGCTGCACGGCCGTTTCGGAGAAGACGGCCAGATACAGGGGCTCCTGGAGAGGTTAAAGATCCCTTATACCGGCTCAGGCGTCTTAGCAAGCAGGCTGGCTATGGATAAGGCCGCCTCCCGTCAGATCTTCGAACTCCACGGCCTGCATGTCCCCCGGCATATTGTTATCAGAAAGGAATCCGCTAATCCTGCCCGCAGCCTTGTCAACGGCCTGCAATTTCCTCTGGTTATGAAACCGGTTAGCGCCGGTTCCAGTATCGGCCTTTCGATTATAAAAAAAGAGACAGGGCTTGCCAAGGCGCTGGATTTGGCGTTCAGGTTTGACCAGAGGGTAATTATTGAAGAGTATATAGAAGGCAGGGAGGTGACCGTCGGGATACTGGATAAACAGGCGCTTCCCGTAATAGAAATAGTCCCCAAGAAAGGATTCTTTGATTACCGGTCCAAATATATTCCCGGAATGACCGACTACCGGGTGCCGGCAAAACTCAAAGATGATATTACCGGGAAAATAAAAAAGGCCGCCTTATCGGCGCATAAACTTCTGGGATGCTCTGGCTGCTCCCGGGCGGATATGATTTTAAGCAAAGATAACTTAGTTTTTATCCTGGAGTTAAATACCATTCCGGGATTAACCTCGATGAGCCTGTTACCCAGGGCAGCAAAGACAGCAGGCATTGATTTTATGGAGCTCTGCCTGAAACTGATAAAATTAGCATATGAAAAAGTATAAAATTAAATTCCCGGCAAAGTTTAAAAAAAGGCCGGCCCTGCCCAGCAGATTAGTATTTATCGGCGCTGCGGTCCTCTTCGGCGTTATTTTTTCCGCGGGGTATACCTGGAGGGTCTTTCGAACTTCGGATTATTTCAAAATAAAAGATGTTGTCTGCAGGCATGAACAGGGGATCGACCTCTCTTATCTTAAAGGCAGGAATATATTCGCCGTCAATTTAGGAAAGCAAACCCAGTATATCCAGAGTTTTCATCCGGACTATAAGGCAATCAAGCTGGTCAGGGTATTCCCCGACAGGATATTCGTCTATTTTCTCAAGCGCAAGCCCGCCGCCCTGGTGAAGCTTTATAAAAATTTTATTATGGACACAGAAGGAATCCTCTGCAATGCCCCGGCTGACGCTGGCGAGCTGCAGCTGCCCTTGGTAGTCGGCCTGGAGACCAGGATTTTCGGGCCAAGCGCCGGTAAAAGATATGACCTGCAAGAGACCGGCTTAATCCTGTCCATCATCAGGGAATTCGAAAGAAACCGGGCATTCAAGAATTATAGGATAAAGAAAATTGACGTAAGAAATATCAGCGATACCTCGATATTCCTGCTTTTCCCTCCGGAGGCCGCTGATTTTTCCAGGGGCAGCAACCGCGGCATCGCCTATGATGGCCTGGAGGTAAAGTTAGGCCAAGATAATATCAGGCGCAAACTTGCGATTCTGGGAGGGGTAATTACGCGGGACAGGCTGGACCTGGTTAATATAAAATATATAGACCTGCGTTTTACTAAACCGGTAATAAAATATGGCAATGTTAAATAACAATTATATCTGCGCGCTGGACATAGGCTCAAGCAAGATTACGGTCTGCGTGGCGGAAATTAACAGAAGGCGCATCAGTAATATTTTTTTGGAGAGCATACTCTCTAAAGGCATGCGCTGCGGGGCGGTAGTCGATTCCATCGAATTGGTTAATGCCATCAGTAAGTTGATGAAGAATATAAAGTCCAGATGCGGCATAAATATCAAATCGCTGTACACCAATATCTCCGGCAGGGATATGCTTACTAAATACAGCCGGGCGATCATACCCTTAACGGAAAAGGGCAACAAAACCATAACTTCATCGGATATGCAAAAGGCCATTGAACAGGCGCGTTTATTGGGCTCGACGCTTGAAGAGGAGACAATCCATTCTATACCCGCCAGCTTCGCCATCGATTCAAAAAGTAATTTGAGTAATCCCCTGGGCCTCTACAGCCATAAATTAGAGGTAGACTTATATTTAATATGTGCCAAGCTTTCTACCGTCCAAAGCCTCGGCCGCGCAATCAACCAGTCGGGATTTGAGGTGAAGGATTTCTTTTTTTCCGGCCTGGCCACCGCAAGAGCCGTCTTTAATAAAGAGTTTAATCAGGGCTTAAACATATTTTGCGACATAGGCAGCGACGTAACGGAACTGCTATTTTTTAGAGACGGCCTGCTGCGGGACATAGATATTTTATGCAAAGGGGGGGATGATCTGACTCAAAAGCTCCAGGAGGAATTGAAGGTGCCCTTTGAGCTGGCGGAAGATATCAAGAGGTCTTCGGGGATAATAGGGGATCCGGGACAGATACCGCAGGACAGACAGATACTGGTAAAAAAGAGCGACCTCTATAAGCCGATAAAGCAGAGCCAGGTAACCCAGATTATAACCGACCGGGCAAAGACGCTCTGCGCAGAGGTCAAAAGCTCACTGGAAAAAAGAGTCTCCCTTTATGAAATAAATAATTTTGTAATCGCAGGGAGGGCCATAATGATGGAGGGTTTTATAGAGGCGCTGGAGAACGCCCTTGGCCTGCCGGTTAAATTAGCGCGGGTTACAAACCCCGATATCACCCCCTTAATCACCGGAAACGATTGCCTATCCGGGCATAAGTATTTGACTTATCTGACAGCTTTGGGGATAGTCTGCGAAGCCATTCGGGAGGGCGTAACCACGGCCCTGCCTGTTTATCAACCCACCAAAAACCTGTTTCTTAAAGCCCTGCACAGGTTCAAAGACGCATATCAGGAATATTTCTAATTCTTCTTTTGATTGACCGGCCTGTTTTCTTGTGTATAATATATTGAGCCATGGGGGGATTTTTCACTTGCAGGGCTCATCCTGAACGAACTTTAGTGAGTGAAGGATCTACGGTTGATATGCTCAGCGATAATATCCTTAGACTCAAAGGGCAAATTTCTTCGGTCTGCTCGAAGCTTAAGCGTGACCCCGCCTCGGTAATTATCGTCGCCGTAAGCAAAAATAGAACGATCACTAAGATTAAAGAGGCAGTTGCTTCCGGCATAAGGGATATCGGAGAAAACAGAGTCCAGGAAGCGGCTCTAAAATATAAGGAACTAGCGAACCTGCGAACTTACGAACGGATAACTCCAAAATGGCACATGGTTGGCCATCTGCAGAGGAATAAGGTAAAAGAAGCGGTGAGAATTTTTGATTTAATCCATTCCGTTGACAGTGCCCGCCTGGCTTTAGAGATTGACAGGCAGGCAACAGTAATTAATAAAATTCAGGATATATTGGTTGAAGTAAAGACCTATCCCGAAGAGCCTAAATTCGGCTTAAAAGCCGATGAAGCAATTGAAGTTATAAAAAAAATCTCGCAGCTTAAGAATCTAAATTTGAAGGGCCTGATGACCATCGCACCTATCGTAGCTGCCCCTGAAGATGCCAGGCCTTATTTTAGAATGCTGCGGGAACTACAAAGTAAAATTAATAAACTAGGGATTATAAACTACGGGCTACAGACCCTGTCAATGGGCATGACCGACGACTTCGAAGTCGCCATTGAAGAGGGCTCTACTATGGTTCGGCTCGGCAGGGCCATCTTCGATTAGGGAAATAAGCTTAAGCAGTAGGGTCAGGCCCCTTAAGGGGCCTGACCCTACTAAGCGAGATAAGCTTGAATTGAGAGATAAGCCAAAAACATGAAAACAATCGGTATAATCGGCTTTGGGAATATGGGTTCGGCGATTGCTAAGCGGCTTAATATACCCCTCTGCGTATTCGATGTAGATACGCTAAAAACCAGTAACCTCAGGGATACTATAAGGGTTGTGTTGAGCGCTGCTTTAGTGGTGCAGGAATCAGACATTATTATTCTCGCTGTTAAACCGCAAGATTTTGTATCGCTTTTGGATTCCATTAGAAAGCCAGCTGAAGGGAAAGATAAGCTTTTTATTTCTATCGCTGCTGGAATAACTACAGGTTATCTTGAGAGAGCCCTCGGTAATGTGCGGGTCATCCGCACCATGCCGAATACTCCCGTAGAGATCGGCGAGGGGATGATCGCTTTAAGTAAGGGGGCATATGCCACGGATAGTGACCTGCAGTTTACTGAAAAAGAGATCTTTGGTTGTCTCGGGAAAACGCTTGTAGTCAAAGAAAACATGCTTAATGCTGTTACTGCTGTTTCTGGCAGTGGGCCGGCATACGTTTGTTATTTTCTTGAAAAAGAAAGCATTAACCCGGCAACGGAAAAAAAGAATAAATTCCTTAACGAATTTATCGAGGCTGCACAGGGGGTTGGCTTTAGTTTTGAGCAGGCAACACTGTTGGTCAAGCAGACCTACGAAGGTACCATCCGTTTTTTAAATGAAATGAATGTCGCGCCTTCTCAGCTACGTGAGCGGGTAACATCTAGAGGCGGCACTACTGAGGCAGCGTTAGTTGTTTTGCACAACGGAGGTTCTTTAGAAGAGGCGGTTAGGGCAGCCTTTAGGCGCGCACAAGAGTTGTCAAAAAAGGAGTAAAAAGATGGCAAAGATCGGGATTATCGGAGGCAGCGGGTTATACAAAATCGAAGGCATCAGGGAGATAAAGGAGATTAGCGTGGATACGCCTTTCGGTAAGCCCTCCGATAAGTTCGTCACCGGTACCCTGGAGGGGAAGGAGGTCGTGTTCTTACCGCGCCACGCAGCGGGCCACCGCATTTCTCCGAGTGAGATAAATTACCGTGCCAATATCTATGCGATGAAGAAGCTTGGCGTGGAGAGGATCATTTCGGTCACCGCCTGCGGCAGTTTAAAGGAAGAGTTAAAGCCTTTGGATTTTGTAGTGGTTGACCAGTTCGTTGACCGCACCAACCATGCCAGGAATATGACATTTTTTGATAACGGCATAGTCGCCCATATCGTATTTGCGCATCCGGTGTGTAAAGAGTTAAGTAAGGTAATCTACGAGAGCGCCAAGGGCCTGAATATAACTGCCCACAAAGGCGGTACCTATATTAATATGGAGGGCCCGGCATTCTCCACGCTGGCGGAGTCGGAGCTTTATCGCAGCTGGGGGATGGATGTTATCGGTATGACCAATATGCCCGAGGCAAAACTGGCCAGGGAGGCAGAGATCTGCTATTCCACGCTGGCGGCAGTAACCGATTATGACTGCTGGCACCCGCAGCATGAATCGGTGACTATAGATATGGTGATTCAAAACCTGACTAAGAATATCGAAAACGCCAAGAAGATATTATCGCAGGCAATCCGGAACTTGCCTGGAGGCAGAGGCTGCGGGTGCGGCGAAGCGCTCAAATCCGCGCTTGTTACGGACAGAAAACTTATACCGGAAAAAGTAAAGAAGGACCTGGAGATTATTATCGGCAAATATATCAAATAAAAGATGGACTACAAAAAAACACTCAATCTTCCCAGGACCGATTTTCCGATGAAGGCGGACCTGCCGAAAAGGGAGCCCGGATTTTTAAAGAATTGGGCCGCGGAGGATATTTATAAGCTTATCTGTGAAAAATCAAAGGGCAAGAACAAGTACATTCTTCATGACGGCCCGCCTTATGCCAACGGCGATATACATATCGGCCACGTCCTGAATAAGACCCTCAAAGATATCATCGTAAAATATAAAACCATGAGGGGTTATAATTGCGCATATGTGCCGGGATGGGACTGTCACGGCCTGCCCGTTGAGCACCAGCTGTTCAGGGAGCTGGGGATAAATAAATACCAGATCGGGCAGCCAGAGTTTAGAAAAAAGGCCTATGATTATGCCTTAAAATATGTCTCTATACAGAAGGAGGAATTTAAACGGCTGGGGGTTTTCGGCGACTGGGATAATCCTTATCTGACCTTGGCCCCTGATTACGAGGAGAGCATACTTAATTCATTAGCCAAACTCTGCGAAGAGGGTTATATATACAGAGGGTTAAAGCCCGTCAATTGGTGCTGTAAATGCGAAACCGCGCTGGCAGAGGCGGAAGTGGAATACCAAGAGCATACTTCCCCGTCGGTATTTGTTAAGTTTAAATTGGATAAAAATAAGGTTTTCAAAAAAGATAGTTACTTAGTTATTTGGACTACTACTCCTTGGACATTAATTGCTAATGTAGCTGTGGTTGTTCATCCCGAGTTCTTTTACAGCCATTATATTACGGAGCAAGGAGATTTGATTATTGCTGAGTGCCGAGAGCAGGAACTTTCTTTACTGGGGATTAAAAGTATCAAGAAGATAGGAACATTTAAAGGTAAGGATTTGGAAGGGATGACTTATCAGCATCCTTTCGGCTTAAGAGAAGGCAAAATTGTCCTTGCGGAGTATGTTTCGAAAGAGGAGGGCACGGGCCTGGTGCATACCGCTCCCGGCCACGGAAATGAAGATTATTTTACGGCCTTAAAATATAAACTTGATATCGTCATGCCGGTTGACTCCAAGGGTAATTTTGATGCTACGGCGCAGGAATTTAAAGGTTTAAATGTCTTTGAGGCAAATAAACTCATAATTGAAAAACTGCAAAAATTGAATTTGTTGCTTTATTCGGGTACAATCGGCCACTCTTATCCGCACTGCTGGCGCTGTAAAAAACCAATAATCTTTCGCGCCACCAAACAGTGGTTCTTAAAAATAGACCATCGGGATTTAAGAAAAAAAATCATTGATTCGATCAATAATGATATTAAATGGGTCCCCGAATCAGGCAGAGACAGGATTGCCGCGATGGTCGAATTAAGGCCTGACTGGTGCCTTTCGCGCCAGCGCTACTGGGGCGTCCCCATACCTGCATTAACCTGCGTAAGTTGCAATGAGGAATTTCTCGAGCCGCAGGTTATAAGAAAGTTTGCGGGCATAGCCGCCAAGGAAGGCAGCGACAGCTGGCTTAAACGCGATATAAAGGATTTTCTGCCTGCGGGGCTTAAGTGTCCGCATTGCAAAAGAGATAGTTTTTCTAAGGGCAGCGATATACTTGATGTCTGGTTTGATTCCGGGGTGAGCAGCCAGGCGGTATTAAAGAGGCGTAGCGACCTGGAGTTTCCCTGCGCCCTGTATCTGGAAGGCTCTGATCAGCACCGGGGGTGGTTTCAGTCTTCTCTGATACCGGCGATGTGCATTGATGGTAAGCCTCCGTTTAAGGAGGTATTGACGCACGGCTTTGTGGTGGACGCAGAGGGGCGGAAGATGTCCAAGTCGCTGGGTAACGTCATTTCACCCTTTGATATTATTAAGAATTATGGCGTAGATATTTTGAGGATGTGGGTTGCCGCAAGCGATTATAACGAGGATATACGTATCTCCAAAGAGATACTTGCACGCCTGTCTGAGGCATACCGTAAAATCAGAAATACCGCTAGATTCATCTTAAACAACTTATACGATTTTAATCCTGATACGGATAAAGTAAATTACAAAGAAATGAAAATAATCGACCGGGCAATCTTGCAGTCAGCCTCTTTATTGTTGAAGAGCGTAGAATCCTCTTACGATAATTTCGAATTCTATAAGGCCTATAAAAGTATCTATGATTTTTGCAATGAGGATCTTTCGATGTTCTACCTTGATATGATTAAGGGCAGGTTGTATACCTATGCCGCAGGGTCCCCGCAGAGGAGGGCAGCGCAGACGGCTATTTATGAAATCCTTGGCCTTTTAGTTAAGGCGATGGCTCCGGTGCTGGTATTTACCTGTGAAGAGATATGGCAGCACATGCCTAAGGACTCCCAGATTGTCCCTGCTGCGAGCGTCCATCTTGCGGACTGGCCGCAAGAATTACCTGAAGATAAAGAGGCGGCTGATTTTTACGAGAAGATAACCGCCTTACTTCCCGATATGAATAAGATTTTGGAAGAAAGGCGCAACAACCAAGAAATCGGAAGTTCCTTTGACGCGAGAATAAATCTGTTGACAAACAACCAAGAACGTTATAGATTTTTACGAAGCCTGCAAGGCGATCTTTGCGAGGTATTCAAGGTTTCGCAGGTAGAGATAATCAAAGATGATAATTTAGGCGCTGAAGTGAAATTCGAAGTTTTCAAGGCGGAAGGAGAGAAGTGCCAGCGTTGCTGGAATTTTTCTCATTCGGTAGGGAGGAATAAGGATCATCCTGTTCTCTGTGAGAGGTGCCTAAAAGCGATCGGAGGAAAAGAGTGAAAAAGAAACTGAACAAAAAGGAATTATCCGATTTCAAAAAGATAGTTTTCAAAAAGAAAGAAGAGGTCCTTGATGAGATAAAGCATATATCCGAGGATACCCTGAAGAAATCGCCAAAGGATGCCTCAGGCGACATCTCCGGGTATACCTACCATATGGCCGACGTTGCCACCGATACCTACGACAGGGAGTTTTCCATGGGGCTGGCCTCCAACGAGAGGAAGGTTATTTACGAACTGGACGATGCCCTGAAGAAAATAGAGGAGGGCACCTTCGGCATCTGCGAAGACTGTAAAGGCCTGATTGCAAAAAACAGGCTCAAGGCTGTCCCTCAGGCGCGCCTCTGCATCAAGTGCCAAAAAAATTTAGAGAAGAAATAAGGAAGTCTTACCGATGATTTTTATCATCGTATTAATCATCCTTTCCTTAGACCAGCTTACCAAGCACGTCCTCAACATAAATTTTGCTCCGGGAGAGTCGCTGCCGGTAATAAAAAATATCTTTTACCTTACGCTTGTGCACAACCGCGGCGGCGCCTTCGGGATTTTAAAGAACCAGACTCATTTATTTATATTAACCTCCGTATTCGCCATAGTTTTAATTTGTTATAGCCTTAAAGAGCACGGCAGGCAGAAGATCTCTGTTTATGTCCTGTCCCTGGCTTTTATATTGGCAGGGGCGATAGGCAACCTCATCGACAGGGTATTCTTCGGTTACGTGATTGATTTTCTTGATTTTCGCATCTGGCCGGTCTTTAATCTTGCCGATAGCGCCATCACCATCGGAGCGGTGATGCTGGGGTGGGCGATATTAACTTCTAAAGAAACGCAAAGCGTAAAGCGAAAAACGTAAATATGTATCCAGTAATCTGCAAAATCGGTCCCTTCACCGTCTACTCCTACGGCCTGATGCTGGCCCTGGCGGTTATTGTGGCCTCCTCACTGGCTGCCCGGCGCGCCAGGGGTGAAGGCATTAATCCGGATATAATTTTCAATCTTTGTTTTATCGCCGTGATATCCGGAATTTTAGGGGCGCGCATTTTTTACGTAATCGAAAACCTCGGCTATTATCTGGACAATCCGGCGGAGATAATTATGCTGCAGCACGGGGGGCTTTCCTGGTTCGGGGGGATGGCATTCGGTACCATCTTAGCAGCTGTTTATCTGAAAAATAAAAAATTATCCTTCTATAAAATACTGGATTTACTCTCGCCTTTTATCGCCCTCGGGCATTCAATAGGCAGGGTGGGTTGCCTGTTAAACGGGTGTTGTTTCGGTAAGCCTTGGGCCTTAGGTATATATTTTCCAGCAGAAGGCCGTACCCTGATACCGGTACAGATATATGCTTCTTTGATACTGGTTCTAATCTTTTTGTTTTTGAGGCAGTTGCAAGACAGGCCGCATAAAGACGGGCAGATTTTTTATGCCTATCTGTTGCTTTATTCCTTTGCCAGATTTTTTATTGAGTTCTTGCGCGGCGACCACCAAACGCTTTTTGTGGGGCTTACCCTGTTCCAGTTTATAAGCCTGGCAATATTCTGCCTGTCCGTTGTTATGTTATTAATATGCAGGAATACAAGGTTAAAGTAAGCTCATCCGAGGCGGGAAAGCGGCTGGATTTATATCTCTCGGAGTTTTTTAACAGCCGGCTGCTGGGTTTTTCCCGCACCTTTATTCAGAAATTAATCTCCAGCGGCAAGGTGAGGCTGGAGAACGCAGGGCTTCCTAAACAACACTATAAAGTAAAGGCCGGGGATAATCTTATTGTGCTGGTGGAAGAGAAAAAAGCGGATAGCTTAAGCGCTGAAGATATCCCCCTGGAGATAGTTTACGAAGACCAGGATTTAGCGGTAATAAACAAGCCTACGGGATTGGTAGTCCATCCTGCACCGGGGAACCCTGAGCATACGCTGGTCAATGCCCTGTTGCACAGGTTTACGGAATTATCCGATGTAAACCCGAAAAGGCCCGGCATAGTGCACAGGCTGGATAAGGAGACCTCCGGGCTTCTGGTCATCGCCAAGAACAACTTTACGCACCTTGCCTTGGCCAGGCAATTCGCCGCACATTCCATAAAACGTAAATACATCGCCCTGGTCAAGGGGAGGGTTGAGTTTGATGAAAACGTTATTGAATTGCCTATCGGCCGGCATCCGGTTAAACGCAAAGATATGGCCGTGGGTTTCGGCAAGAAAACAAAGCCTGCGCTGACAAAATACCGCACCTTAAGGCGTGATTCAGGGTTCAGCCTGCTGGAGCTGGAGCCGTTTACAGGCAGGACGCACCAGCTGCGCGTGCATCTTGCGTTTATCGGCCATCCTATTCTGGGCGATGATAAGTACGCAAAATTCAACCACGGTTTTAGCCGCATGGCCCTGCATGCAAAGTCTTTAGGTTTTATCCATCCCCGCACAAAAAGGTTTATGGAGTTTAGTTGCGAACTGCCCGAGGAGTTTAAGTTCGCACATTGACTTACTTGCATTATCATGTTCGTAAGTCAAGCGCTCATTAAAAATAATTCTTGATTTTTATGTAACCGATGTTATAGTAAAGGTTAAAATAGGGTTAAGTCAATAATCAGCATACAGGGGGGAGGGGACAATTGAAAGCCAGTAAATCCATAATTATTTTAACGGTATTAATAATAGTTTCTTTATCTCTGGCAGGCAGCGGATTCTATTTTTTTGCGAAAGAGCAGGTCAAGAGTTCAAATTTACAGGCAGAGCTGGATAACCTCAGGGTACAACAGAGGATAGCCGAATCAAAACTCGAAGAGTCAAAGAGGACTATCACTGAACTGGAGTCAAAACTGACAGATACCAGAGATCAGGCAGAGAAGTTGAGCGTGGCGTTAGAGGAAGAGCGCTCTGGCAGGGAAGGGGCAATGGAGGCGATAACGCGCCTGACAGAAGAACTTCAGGCACAGAAAAGGTTGAAGTCGGATTTAGAGGCCGTACTTAAACAGAGTCAGGGAGACTTGGAGAAAATAAAGACCGAGCTTAAGAAATTGCAGTCAGAAAAAGAGGCCCTGGAGGGCAGGATGAGGGAATTGGGAGTGCCTTTTCCCGGAGTAGAACTGGGCAAAATCATAGTCAGCCCGGAAGCAGGCACAGGGGCTTCTGCTGTAACTGCAGAGGGGCCCGCGGAAGTTACGGTAATAGAGACTACAGCTGTTGCCAGCGGGCTCGAAGGTACGATATTAGTGGTGAATAAGGATTATAATTTTGCGGTAATCAACATGGGCAGTAAAGACGGCCTGGAGATCGGCGATACTTTTTCGGTTTTTCATGAGGATAAATACATAGGCGACGTTAAGGTGGAGAAACTCCACGATTCCATGGCTGCCGCAGGTTTTGCATCAGCAGATACCAAAGACAGGGTTAGAGAAGGCGATAAAGTGATGCAAAAGGGCAGATGAACCCCGCGCCTTCTTTATATTCAAAGGTGACGTTATTAAAATGGTGCTGGTTTGTAGAAAAAGATAGATGCGTGAATGAAGGAGAAGGTGCGGGGTGAAGCCTTTTGTAGTCCGGCCAGCTCCTCATTTCCGGGGCGAACTCCTTTTCCCCGGAGATAAATCCATAACCCACCGCGCCGCGATATTAAGTTCCCTCGCAAAAGACACAACCATAATTAAAAATTTCCCAAAAAATAAAGATTGCCTGGCTACTATCGAAGCCCTTAAGAAATTAGGGGTAAAGATAACCCTAAAAATTAAAAAAAAAGAGAGTTATACTTTCAGCGTTTCCGGAAAAGGGCTTGCTGGTTTGAATAAACCCGTAAGCCCTCTTTTTGTGGGTGATTCCGGTACAACATTAAGGCTGCTTTTGGGGGTTCTTGCCGGCCAGGAGTTTAAAACAAGGCTTATTGCCGGTGGTTTGCTTGCCAAAAGACCGATGTTACGCGTAAACTCGCCGTTACGAATGATGGGGGCTACAATTTGTGCACGGCGCAGAGCATCCGGGCAGGGGCAGCCTGAAGAGTATCCTCCGATTACAATCAAGGGCGCAAGACTTAAGGGCATTACCTACAATCTCCCGGTTGCCTCTGCGCAGGTAAAATCAGCAATCCTGCTTGCCGGTCTTTATGCCGCAGGTAAAACCCGGGTCAAAGAGCCTGTCCGCACCCGCGACCATACCGAACGCCTTATGAAGTTGTTTAAGGTAGGGATAAAAACCAAAGGAAATACTATAGTTATAGAAAGCGGCAGGGAGCTGGTTTCTCCTAAGACAATCTTTATCCCGGGAGATATTTCTTCGGCTGCTTTTTTTATGGTCCTGGCAGCGATCACACCGCATTCTGCACTAAGATTAAAAAAGATAGGCCTTAATCCATCCCGCTGCGGGATAATCAAAGTCCTAAAAAGGATGGGTGCGGATATCCGGATTAAGGCAGGCAATTTAAGGGCTGTTGTTGCAGAACCCATGGGCGATGTCTTCGTAAAGGGCAGTAAGTTAAAGGGGGTAACGGTTACCAGAGAGGAGATTCCGTCGTTGATAGATGAATTACCCGTTCTGGTGGTAGCTGCCAGCCTTGCCGAAGGTACAAGCGAATTTCAGGGCATCGGTGAACTGCGGGTGAAAGAGACCGACCGCATAAAATCCATCTTATTCAACCTAAGAAAGATGGGGGTAGATATAACTGTTTACGGAGCGGGCCCTTCAGAAAAGATTATAGTTTGCGGGGTGCCCAGGTTAAAAGGCGCGCACTTAATGAGCTTTGCTGATCATCGCACGGCTATGAGTATGATTGTGGCGGCTGCCAGCGCCAAAGGCAGCTCTTCAATAGATGATGTTTCGTGTATAGATAAATCCTTTCCCGGTTTTATTTCAGCCTTAGAGACTATCCGGCCTCACTAAATAAAGATCCTTCGGCTGCTTGCGCAGCCTCAGGATTAGTTCGCCCGCCATAATTCTTGGCGGGCTCACTAAAGATCCTTCGCCCTTCACTTCGTCCTTCGCCATGTTCAGGACTTGTTCAGGGCTCAGGATTAGTTCGCCCGCCATAATTCTTGGCGGGCTCACTAAAGATCCTTCGCCCTTCACTTCGTCCTTCGCCATGTTCAGGACTTGTTCAGGGCTCAGGATTAGTTCGCAGACGCTTCGCTATAACTTATGGCGCATGAAATGCGCCATAAGTTATCTGCTCACTAACTTTTTAATTGACATAGGGTTTAAACTCTGTTAAAATCCCACATACTACTCTTAAAAGGAGAACAGGATGGCTAAATTGAGAGATATACTCAAAAAAAGTTTTAATTATCTGCTCGGCTTATTTTCTAATGATATGGGTATTGATTTAGGCACTGCTACAACCCTTGTCTATGTTAAGGGGGAGGGGGTTGTCCTCTGTGAACCGTCAGTCGTCGCTATTGAGAGAGGAACCTCGCATGTCCTGGCAGTGGGTGAAGAGGCTAAGCGGATGCTCGGCCGTACACCCGGCAATATTGTTGCTATCAGGCCGATGAAGGACGGGGTGATCGCTGATTTTGAAATAACCGAAGCGATGCTGCGTTATTTTATAAAGAAAGTCCATCACCGCCGCGTCCTGGTCAGGCCTAGAATCGTTATTGCAATACCTTCGGGTATTACAGAGGTTGAAAAACGCGCAGTCAAAGACTCTGCCGAACGTGCCGGTGCAAGGGAGGTATTTCTGATTGAAGAGCCGATTGCCGCGGCAATCGGGGTGGGGTTGCCGATTCAGGAGCCGGTAGGCAATATGATTATCGATATCGGAGGCGGCACAACCGAAATCGCGGTGATCTCCCTGGCAGGAACGGTCTTTTCCAAATCCATTCGTATCGGCGGAGACGAAATGGATGAGGCGATTATCGAGTACCTGAAGAAGATCTATAATCTTATGGTCGGCGAACGCACTGCCGAACAGATAAAAATAAAAATCGGCTCCGCATACCCTCTGGAAGAGGAGATGACTATGGAGGTAAAGGGAAGGGACCTGGTTTCCGGGCTTCCCAAGGCCATCAGTATAACTTCCGAGGAGATACGCGAATCGCTGCAGGCGCCTTTACACTCCATACTGGAGGCAGCCAAAATATCCTTAGAGAGGACTCCGCCGGAACTGGCAGCGGACCTCATAGAGCACGGTATTGTTCTGGCCGGAGGAGGTTCTTTATTAAGAGACCTGGATAAGTTGATTGCCGAAGAAACCGGCCTTCCCGTGCATATTGCCGAGGATGCCATTACTGCCGTGGCCCAGGGCACCGGCATGGTGCTGAATGAAATCCGATATCTGAAAAAAGTCACGGTCTCTATAAAGGCCGATATGCATACTTAACAATTGTAGTAATAAGATGTGTTTAACCTTAAAAAGAAACCTCTGATTTTTTGCCTTTTTGTTTCGCTTTGTTTCATTCTTCTTTTTAGTTTATCTCCCGCCTTAAGAACCCCTCTTATAAACACCCTGAAGTATCCGTTAAGTTTATTTAGCGTAATCGGCCGCGAAGCGCACGGGCTTATATTTTACCATCGTAATTTCACCCAGAACCGAAGGTTTAGGAACGAAATTGATTTATTAAAACAGAGGCTTAACGATTCAGAAGAGGTCGCGTTGGAAAACGAACGCCTCAAAAAGCTGTTTTCCATAAAACAAAGGTCCTCTTTCAAGGTGATTCTGGCGAGGGTAATCGCAGGCTCTGCGGACAGCTGGTCCTCAAGCATAATTATAGACAAGGGCAGTTCCAGCGGCATAAAACGCGGAATGGCGGTGATTACTTATCTGGGGTTGGCCGGCCGCGTCGTAGAAACAACGGGTTCCGCAAGCAAGATAATGCTTATCAGCGACCCGGATTTAAGTATTTCGGGTATAGTTCAGCGCAGCCGCCAGGAGGGGATAGTCTCCGGTACGCTGGGGGCGAATCTGATTATGCGCTACCTTCCCGAAGATTCCGATATCAGAATCGGCGATACAGTGGTTACTTCCGGATTAAGCAAGGCCTGCCCTAAAGGATTGCTTATCGGCAGCGTTATTGAGATAGGCAGGGAGTATTCCGGTTTGAGCCGTTACGCCATCATAAAACCCGCGGTTAACCTTTCCAGCATAGAAGAGGTCCTTGTAGTTATCCTATGAAAAACTGGTTATTTTTTTTGGTTATTCTCTTCCTGGGGGTTTTAGAGCTGACCTGCCTGGATTATTTTAAAATATTTAATATCAAACCGGACCTCCTTCTTGTTTCGGTGGTATTGGCAAGCCTGCTTTTGGAGGCGCAACCGGCTATTGCCTTAAGCCTGTCCGCCGGCCTGATTAAAGACTGCTTCAGCAGCAATCTATTCGGCATAAACACAGTTTTGTTTGTTTTATGGAGTTTTCTCATCCTGAAATTAAACCGAAAAATTTCCTTAGAGAATAATTTTTTGCGCCTGGGCCTGGTATTTGCCGTTGCCCTTTTGCATAATACGGCTAGCGGTATAATACTGCTTTATTTAGGCAGAGCTATCCCCGTGGGGATTTTCCTACGCATGGTTTTAATCGGCTCCATATACACTGCCCTCACCATGCCCCTGGTTTTTGGAATAATAAAGCGGGTTATTTTTAAAAATTAGCGCCTTCGTTAAAGATGAATAGGATAAGATTCGTCAGGATATCGGTAGTCTTATTATTTGTAATTTTAATTTTAGGGCTTTTTAACCTTCAGGTTATCAGGGGGAGAAAATTTAAAGGGTTAAGCGATAAGAATTGCATAAGATTGTTGCCGCAGTCCGGTGCGCGCGGAGAGATTCTGGACCGTAACGGCAGGCCGATAGCCGGTAATAAACTTTCCTATGATTTGATGCTCTTACCGCAGGAACCAGTTCTTCTGGAGCGGGCCATAAACGGCGTGGCACGGGTATTGAGGTCTGATCCCCAGGCCATAAAAAAGGCGTTCAGGAATAATTATGTCGCCAGTTCGGTTCCGGTATTAATCGCAAAAAATATAGGCATAAAAGATGCGATAGCTCTGGAGGAGTTGAAATTTGATACCCCGGGGATTATCATCCAGCTTAAGCCCACAAGGTATTATCCTTACGGCAGCCTTGCCTGCCATATATTGGGGTATCTTGGCGAAATCGACCGCTGGCGCCTTACAAAATTAGCGAATTACGGTTACAAGACAAAAGATATCGTTGGTTTTGGGGGGGTCGAGGAGGCATATGATTATTACCTGCGCCAGGAAGAAGGCGGAGTTTCGTTTGAGGTAGACCACAGGGGGAGGCTTGTGCGGTTATTGGGCTTCAGGCCGCCGCGTAACGGTAAGGATATCCGCCTGACCCTGGACATAAATTTACAGAAAATTGCCGAGGATAAACTGAGCGGCAGAAAAGGCTGCGTCATAATTATGGACCCCTATAGCGGTGAAGTCAGCGCCATGGTCAGCTCGCCGGGTTTTTCTCCTTCGCTCTTTGTAGATAATGCCGGAACCGAAATTTCTGCCCTCTTTAATAATCCCGATGCGCCTTTTGTTAACCGCGCTATCAGCGGCCTGTATCCAGCCGGTTCGGTATTCAAAGCAGTAGTAGCCTGCGCAGGAATGGAAACGGGTAAAGTTACCGATTCTACGGCTTTTTTCTGCGAAGGCAGCCTTGTGATCGGGGGGAAGGAATTTGCCTGCTGGGGCAGGCACGGCCTGCAGGATTTAACGGCGGCAATTGCGCACTCCTGCAATATTTTTTTCTACAAGACAGGCCTGCTCTGCGGGGCCGGAGTTATCCACGATTATGCTTTGAGGTTCGGGATGAACAGGCCTACTTCGATAGAAATTCCTTACGAGGCCAGCGGCTTTGTGCCTTCGCCGTTAAGGAGAAAGATAAATAAATTCAGGAACTGGTATGACGGCGACACGGCAAATTTCAGCATCGGCCAGGGCGAGCTTCTGGTTACGCCGTTACAGATAACGCGCATGATGGCGGTATTCGCCAACGGCGGTTCTTTAGTTTCGCCTTACCTGGCCAAAGAGATAGGAGACAGGGATATTTCCGTTTACCGCAGGAGGCCGAAAAAAATTAATATCAAAGCAAACACTATCGAACATATCAGAAAAGGGTTAAGAAGCGCTGTATCGGACGAAGGAGGCACTGTCCACGTCTTATCGGGCCTTTCGGTTCCCGTGGCGGGTAAAACCGGCACTGCCCAGGTTGCCGGCAGACGCTCGCATGCCTGGTTTGCGGGATTTTTCCCCTACGAAAAACCCAAGTTCGTGATTTGCGTATTTTTGGAACACGGAGGATCGGGTTTAACATCCTGCGTTCTGGCAAAACGCATAATCCAAACAATGGCCGAACAGGGCCTGATCTGACCTTTAAAAAATGAGGAATTCTTTTTTTATCATATTAACCATAGTACTGCTTATTGCCGTTATGGGCATCTCTTCCATATACAGCAGTACCTATCAGAAAGAGGGGGATTTCTGGGAGGTGATTTATAAGCGCCAGGTACTCTGGCTTATTTTGGGGCTATTTTTATTTTTGCTGATCTGTAACCTGAACTATCGCTGGCTCTGGGACTGGACGTATTTGCTGTATCTGGCGGCAATAATATTTTTACTCCTGGTTTTTATCTCGGGAATAGTGCGCTCAGGGGCGCAGCGCTGGCTCAGGGTTGCCTGGTTTAATTTCCAGCCCTCGGAACTGACAAAATTAATAATGGTGATATTCCTTTCTAGGTATTTCAGTAGGAAGTCAGTCAGCGATACTTCGCTATTATCCGGAAAATTCGGGATATTCCGCGGCTTGATCTGGCCTTTTTTATTCGTCGCGGTACCGATGTTCTTAATCATCCAGCAGCCTGATCTGGGGAGTGGTGTAATGATACTTTTTCTATTCCTGGCCATGCTCTATCTGACCAATGTAAAAATAAAATACATAGTTATTTTTTTCCTGATGATGGCGCTGTCTTTCCCTTTCTCCTGGGGGGCTTTAAGGGACTATCAGAAAGAAAGGTTGATGGTATTTTTAAATCCCAATATAGACCCGCTGGGCGTAGGATATACGATAATACAGTCCAGGATCGCCATCGGTTCGGGCGGGTTTTTCGGCAAGGGTTGGCTTGCCGGCACTCAGAGCCAACTGCATTTTCTGCCTGAATCCCATACCGATTTTATTTTTGCGACCTTCGTAGAACTTTGGGGTTTTTTAGGAGGGATGATTTTACTATTCCTCTATTACCTTTTGATCCGTCAGGGTTTTATAATCGCGCAGAGGACAAGCGACCATTTCGGGAGGCTCTTGGCCTACGGGATCTCGCTGATGCTGGGGATACAGCTGTTTATCAACATTGCCATGACCCTGGGG
>JADHYK010000046.1 GCA_016782485.1 Candidatus Omnitrophota bacterium | reverse complement strand
CGCCCGCAAAATCCGATACGTTGGTTAAACTCAATCCCCGGCTCTAAAACGAGCATAAGGCGCGCAGGAGCATGCATATGAGACGAAACTTTTTAGGGCTTTTCTTCTTTGAAGCCCCCTGTGGGGGATGGGGGGACCCACCCAAAAAGTTGAGCCGAATGCGACGAGCACCGCAGCGAGAGAAGAGCCGGGATTGAGGTTGACCAATTCGCCAAAATCCAGATTGACACCAGTCGGAAAATATGTTACATTTTATGTCTATGGACGATATCAGGAAGACAAAACAGGAGCTGGAGCGCACCAAGGTTGAGCTGGGGATATTGTATGAGGTCTCCAATGCCATGCGTACCACCCTTAAACTGGATGAGATTCTATACATCATCCTTACCGGGGTAACTGCGCATACCGGCCTTGGCTTTAACCGGGCATTATTATTCCTGGTTAACGAAAAGGACGGGCTGATCGAAGGCAGGATGGGCATAGGACCTGAGAGCGGAGAAGAGGCCAACCGTATCTGGTCGCAGATTAAACAGGAAAAAATGGGACTGGATGACCTGATTGATGCCCATAAAATCAGCAACAATTCGGTAGATTCGGCTTTCAACAGGCAGGTAAGGCACCTGAAGTTTCCCCTGCGCGAAAACAACGCAAGCCTCCTGGCAATGGCGGTATTAGACGGCATGCCCCTTTATTTAAACAAGGAAAATATCTGCGCCTACCGGCAGGACGGCGCGATTCAATTTTTAAAAAGCGAGGAGCTGGTAGTTGTGCCGTTGCGGTCAAAAGAGAAGGTAAGCGGGCTGATATTGGCGGATAACTTTATCACCAAAAAGCCCATCAGCAAAGACGAGATACGCATGCTGATTATGCTTTCTAACCAGGCCGGGCTGGCAATAGAAAACTCCCGGCTATATGAAAAGACGGTTACCCATGCTAATTCCGATTACCTGACCGAGTTATGGAACCACGGCTATTTTCAATACCTGCTGCAGAAGGAATTAGAAAAGGCCAGGGCGACAAAAACCCCTTTAAGCCTGATGATGATGGATATTGACGACTTTAAGATTTATAACGACGTGCTCGGCCATCAGTTTGGCGACCGGATGCTCAAGAAATTAAGCCTTCTGCTTAAAAACCAGTCGCGGCAGATGGACCATGTCTGCCGTTACGGAGGGGAGGAATTTACGGTTATTTTGCCTGAGACCGAAAAAAAAGAGGCCTTTTTAATCGCGGAACATTTAAGGAAAGAGATAGAAAAACACGTTTTTATCCACGAGGAGATCATGCCCAATAAAAAGATGACCGTCAGTACGGGAATTGCTTCTTTTCCCGAAGACGGCGAGCTGCCCTCCGCTTTAATTACCTCTTCCGACAAAAAACTCTACGAGGCCAAACGCCGGGGCAAGAATAATACCTGCATCTAGTTTTCTATACCGCCACCATATCGGCATCCAAATCCTTATCCTTCTTCTTATCTTCGGCAAATTTTACCGAAACTATCTTGGATACGCCGGACTGCTCCATGGTAATGCCGTACATGACATTGGCGTTGACGATGGTCCTTTTGTTATGGGTGATCACGATAAATTGCGAGCTCCTGGCGAATTCCTGCAGGATGACGCTGAAGCGCTCTATATTGGCCTCATCAAGTGCGGCGTCTATTTCATCAAGTATACAGAAAGGCGAAGGTTTGACCTTAAAGATAGCGAAGATCAGCGCTATCGCCGACATCGATTTCTCGCCCCCAGACAATAGAAGCACGTTTTGAAGTTTTTTTCCGGGCGGCCGGCAGATAATTTCGATTCCCGATTCCAGCGGGTCCTGTTCGTCGATTAAAAAGAGCTGGGCATCCCCGCCGTTAAAGAGCAGCCTGAAATAATTGCGGAATTCCGCCTTTACCTTTTCAAAGGTCGCAAGGAACATCTGTTTTGTGGTGCGGTTAATTTTTTGGATTGCCTGGTGCAGGGACTCCTTGGCAGTGCTCAAATCGTTCTGCTGCTGTATCAGAAAATCATAACGTTTCTTTAATTCGTCATACTCCTCGATTGCCACCAGGTTGACCGTGCCGCAGGAATCAAGGCGCCGCTTTAATGCCGCTATCTCCTGCGAAAGCAGCTCCGCAGGAGCCTCTTCCTGCGTATCGCCGCAGGCCTCAAGGTCAATTTTATAGGCGGCAAGCATCCTGTCTTTGATCGCCGCATATTTATACTCTATTTCCTTGTCGCGCATCTGCAGCTGGTGCAGGTTCTTTTTTATATTGTCAAGCTCCTTCCTGTCCGACTCCGCTTTTTTGACGTAATCGTTTGCCCCCTCTGATACCAGGCGGTATTTATCCTCAGACCCCGCAAGCAGGGAATTCTCTGTCTCTATGACACTGCTGAATTCTTTGAGCCTGACCTCGCCCTCTGAAATTTCCGATTCCAGGGCCTCGATTTTTAACTCGTTTTCTTTTGTCTGCTTTTCGTTGTTCATCAGGGATTCCCGGTCCTGCAAAAACGTCTCTTCCAGTATTTTAAGCGTGCCCTGGTCGGAATCAATGCGTTTATTCAGGGCCTCCAGCTCTGTTTTTAATTGGGTAATTGCCATCAATGCCTCTTCCCTTGCCCCGCTGTTTAACGAAATGTTTTCTTCTTCCCGCACAATACCATCCTTTACCCGCAGCTCTTCATTATTCAACTGCGATAAATAACCCTGGCAGCTGGTTATCTTTTTTTCCAGGACCGATATTTCATTTTGGGCCTCCTGCAACTCCAAAAGTATCAACTCCTCTTCATCCTTTATTTTATTAAACTGCTCCAGGACCGAGGCGCGGGAGGTTTCTTTATTCGAGAGTGCTATCTGTTGGGCATGCAGCTCCTCCTGCGAGCTGGAAACTGCCTGCTCCAGCTCCTTTATATGCGCCTTCTTTGATTCCATTGTATTTTTTAACCCGCCCAGCTGCTCTTCCAGTTTCTTAATCTGCTCTTCTATCTTATGTGTATCCAGTTCGATCGGCTTTGCCTCTCCGCTTAAGCGTAATTTCTCCGTTTCGCCCTCCTGGTCGTCCTTAATCTTGACTACCAGGCCGCTTGGTTTTTGCGCAGGCATCTTATCCAGATAGATAACCGCGTTCATTGACTCGCCTAAGTCCTGGTATTTCGTCCTTAATTTTTCCAGGAACTCCCTGTGGGACTGCAGGGTGAGGATTTGTTTTTCCAGCTCTGCAATGCGGACTTGAGACTCGGCCAGGGAAAGGTTTTCCTGCCCGAGGCTCAAATTTACCCCTGCAATCCTTGAATTAATCTCCTGCGCTGTTTTCATCAGGCATTCTACTTCGGCGTTAATGCAGTTGAGGCTCTCTTCTTGCGCGGCCTTTTCCTCGGCCACCTTGAGTTTTTCCAGTTCCAGCCTTTTTTTGCGGGCGATATAAATCTGGCTTTTCGCGCCGAAATCAGAGGCCTCGTTCCTGGTATTGGCTATTTTTGTGGCCAGGGCCAGGATTAACTTCTTGGCTGCGGCAATTGCATCCAGTGATTTTTTTATGGAAGCAGCCAGCGAATCCAGCCGGGCCTGTTTCTGCGCAAGCTCGAGCGACTTCTGGTTGATGGCCTCCCTTAATCCGGCGTATTCCTGCTTTAGCGCGTTTAATTTCCCTTCATCCGCCGCCACCCTCGCCTTCAACTGAATTATCTGCTCCCGGAGGTATTCTTTATTTGCGGATAATTCTATTATTTTTTCTTTATTAAAGCTGCTATGCTCGTTGGTCCTGACAATCTGGCTCTCCAGGTTAAGGATCTGGTTTTTTATCGCCATTATCCGGTCTTCCTGGATTTTGAGCTCGCTCTGGCGGTTGGCGATTTTTGCCTCCTGCTCCGTAATTAATTTTAAAAATTCCTCTTCCCGCGCCTCCAGCCCCCTGAACTGGCTGATATTTTCGTCCTTTTCCTTCAACAGGCCTCTTTTTTGCAGGAGCGCCTGATTCAGCTCTTGGGATTTTAACTCTTCGAATACCTCTTTATATTTGCGGGCCTTGTTTGCCTGGCGCTCTAAACTGCCGATCTGCCGCCTTACTTCGGTTATGATATCATTGATTCTCAGGAGGTTCTGTTCGGTCTCCTCCATTTTTCTCAGGGTTTCTCTTTTCTGTGCTTTATATTTTGTAATCCCGGAGGCCTCGTCAAAAACCAGCCGCCTTTCTTCGGGCCGGGAGCTTAAGACCAGGTCGATTTTACCCTGCGCGACTATGGAATAACTTTCTGCGCCCACGCCGGTGCCCATCAGGAGGTCCTGGATATCCCGCAGCCGGATGAGGTTTTTATTCAGCAGGTATTCGCTTTCACCGGAGCGGAAGATCCGCCGGGTAATGCAGACTTCGTTGTGGTCAAAATTAAAAAACCTTTGCTGGTTATCAAAGGTCAGGGATACTTCGGCCATGCCCAGCGGCTCCTTTAAATCCGTGCCGTTAAAAATCACATCCTGCATCTCAGATCCGCGCAGTGATTTTGCGGATTGCTCGCCCAGCACCCAGCGGATACTATCTACGACATTAGATTTCCCGCAGCCATTCGGGCCGACTATTGCCGAAATGCCGGGTTCAAACTGCAGGGTTGTTTTATCTAAAAAAGACTTGAAGCCAATCAGTTCCAGTTTTTTAAAATACATGAGTCTCCTTCCGGCTGTCAATCCAGGCATCGATGCGCTCTCTTTTAAAACGCCACTGGCCTATCAGTTTAACCGCGGGAATTTTATTGTGCTTGAGCCATTCGTATATGGTCCTGCGGGTTACCTGCAGGTATGCGGCTACATCCTCTATGGTCATTAAACCTCCTTTTATCATCATGCGCATATTATAAAAAAAAGACCCTCCCCTGTCAAGGAAAATCTTTACATTCTTTTACATGGGTATGCTAATTGTGACAAACGATGTCAAAATGACGCGAGTATTGTCATTGCGAGGAGTGAGCGTAGCGAGCGACGAAGCAATCCAATAAATTATGAATTAGGATTGGTGGGAATTAAGGAAGCGTAAAACTAAAGGAATGGGCTTTAGGTCGGAATCTTCTAACTTAATGCCGACCCTGTATTTTTGGGAGTTGACTACAGTTATCCAGACGGCCCTGCCTTTAAGGTAGATCTCTTCGCCGTTATCATTCATACGAAGGCAAATCCTGAGTTCAGTGCCGGGGGTCAGTTGCTGTTGCGTTATTATTCCAATACCGGAGACGCTGATGTCATTGGTGGTTGCCTCTATTGTCTGCCCGCACAGGCTGGGGTCCATTAAGGTCGCCTCGATAGAAATCGGGAACCTCGGAAAAATCCTTTTTTCCCTAAACCCGCCGTTAAACATGAGGTTTAACCTCCGTCTTTATAGGCCTGCCCAGGCCCAGTATATCTCTAATCAAACTTTATATTATAATTGTAGCGTTTTCAATAGTAATTCAGCTTATTAAGAAAGGGCTTTCTTTCTTAGTTCGTTAGTTCTATGGTTCGCTAGTTCAATAATACGAATGAACCAGCGAACTAACGAACCAACGAACTTACGAACTATCTTCTAAGGGTTTCTTTGAATTGTCTGGTAAGGGCGGGGACTAACTGGAAGAGGTCTGCGACGATGCCGTAAGTCGCTACTTTAAATATCGGCGCCTCCGGGTCTTTATTAATGGCGACGATTATTTTTGAGGACTGCATGCCTACTAAATGCTGAATCTGCCCGGAGATTCCGCAGGCAAAATAAATTTTTGGGGCGACGGTCCTTCCGGTCTGGCCCACCTGGTGCGAATAGGGCATCCAGCCCGAATCAACGGCCGCGCGCGAAGCGCCTACCGCAGCGCCTAATACGTGCGCCAGCTCTTCTAAAATTTTGAAGTTCTCCGCCCCCCCCATCCCGCGCCCGCCTGATACGATAATATCCGCCTCTGCCAGGTTGACCAAACTCTCTACCTCTTCTACGATATCCAGAAGTTTTGCCCGGGACGAATAAAGCGCAGCGTCAAACGCCTCCCGGATAATTTCTCCTTTTCTTTTTTTATCAGGCTCCATCGGCTGCATTACCTTATGCCGCACGGTTGCCATCTGCGGCCGGTAATTGGGGGAGATAATCGTAGCCATGATATTGCCGCCGAATGCCGGACGGGTCTGCAGGAGAATTTTCTTATGCGCATCGATATCCAGGCCGGTACAGTCGGCGGTAAGCCCGGTCTTTATCCTGATCGCTACCCGGGAAATTAAAGACCTGCCGATTGCGGTTGCCCCGCAAAGCACTATCTCCGGCTTATATTTCCGGATAAGCTCAACCAGGATATTTGTATAGGGTTCGTCCTGGAAATTGGCGATTTCCGGTGCCTCTACCAGATAAACTTTATCCGCACCCTGCCAGATTAATCCCTCTAACTGACCCTCCAGATTATTTCCGATTAATACGCCGCTTACGTCGCAGTGGAGCTTTTTAGCTAACTCCTGAGCCTTACCCAGAAGCTCGTAGGAGACCGACTGGACCTTGCCGTTCTTCTGCTCTATGAAAACCCAAATCCCCTTATAATCTTTGATATCCGGGGTAGTGCAGCTAAATTGCGGCTTCTGCACTATTATCGCCTTAAACTTACAGGCATCAACACAGGCGCCGCAGAGATTACATTTATTTAAATCGATTACCGCTAGCCTGTCCAAAACGCGGATAGCATCAAAAGGGCAGGCCTTAATGCAAAGGGTGCAGCCGGTGCATTTTTCTATGATGATCTGGATGGGCATAATTCAGTTGACCTCATCTTTAATCAATCCCACTAATTTCTCTGCTATTTCATTCGTTTCGCCGGTAAGCATCTGGCTGCCGGTTCTTTGCGGGGGGGTGAAGATTTTCACTACCTGCGTCGGCGAGCCGCAGAGGCCGATGGCTTGAGGGTCTAAATCAAGCTCCTTCTGGGTCAAAAGCGTAATCCTGGCGGATTTGGCGCGCATCATCCCCTTTAACGAGGGGAGCCGGGGCTCGTTTATCTCCTTTACCACCGTAAGCAATGCCGGTAAAGGAAGTTCTATAATTTCGTACCCCTCCTCCATCATCCTTTCCACGCGCATAACCTTAATCCCACCCGCATCCTTAACCTCTTCTATTTTTTTAACGTAAGTTACCTGCGGGATATCCAGGTGCATGGAAATCCCCGGCCCTACCTGCGCAGTATCCCCGTCTGAGGCCTGTTTGCCGCATAAGATTAAGTCAAAGGCACCCATTTTCTTTATCGCCCCGGATAAGGTATAGCTGGTCGCCCAGGTATCGCTTCCGGCAAAGGCGCGGTCGCAAAGCAGGATTCCCTCGTCAACGCCCATAGATATTGCTTCCTTTAAAGCGGCCTCTGCCTGCGGCGGGCCCATGCTCACAACCGTTACCTTACCGCCGAATTTTTCCTTGAGCCGGATCCCCTCTTCTATGGCGTACATGTCAAAGGGATTGATAATAGACTTTACCCCCTCGCGGATCAGGGTATTGGTCTCGGGGTTTATCCTGACCTCGGTGGTTTCCGGGACCTGCTTTACGCAGACGATTATATTCATATTAACTTGTCATTGCGAGGAGTCCGCCGTAGGCGGATGACGAAGCAATCTCTGTAAAATGAAAGATCCTTCGTCGCTTTGCTCCTCAGGATAAGTTCGCACACATAAGTTATGTCGCTAAAACTAACTTATAGCTTGCTCCATAACTTATGTGCTCACTTACTTTGCCATCTCCTTAATCAACTGCAGCGCGATGATATTGCGCTGAATCTGGTTTGTCCCTTCGTAAATCTGGGTAATCTTGGCATCGCGGACGTATTTTTCAATCGGGTAATCCTTCATGTATCCGTAACCGCCGAATACCTGGAGCGCATCCACGGTAACCTTCATCGCAACATCAGAGGCATACATCTTGCTCATCGCCGAACCCTTTGCCACATCCTTAATGCCGG
>JADHYK010000015.1 GCA_016782485.1 Candidatus Omnitrophota bacterium | reverse complement strand
GGGTCTATTTTCCCGCACGGACAGGGGTCATTACGCCCGACTTTGGGCTGGTTGGGTTTAGGGGGCTGGCTGACTCCAGGGGCAGGGGCATTATCTTCACTGGGAGCGTCAAACTTGGAGGCCTGCGGATGTATGAACTGCTGGGAGGCCGAACTAAAAACACCCTTAAATCTTTCATGTCTTGCCGGCCGGAGTTTAAATAAAGCCTCCACTGCTTCCTCTTCGATGGCGGCAATCATCTGGGTAAACATATCAAAACCTTCGCGTTTATATTCTATCAGGGGATCGCGTTGTCCGTAAGCACGCAGGCCTATCCCCTCCCTTAAATTATCCATTGCATAAAGGTGGTCCTTCCATTTGCTGTCGATTATCTGCAAAAAGACCATGCATTCCATATGCCGCGAGAGGTCCGTGCCGATCTGGCTTTCCTTCCTCTCATAATACTCCCCAATGATTCCTGCGCAGGCCCCCTCCTTATCTGCGGCATTTAAAAGGCCTTCTAGTTGGGCATCATTCATTTCTATGCCGAATTTTAACTTTATGGCGCTGTTCAATCCGGCGATATCCGGCTCCTGTCCTTTCATGGCATCGCCGGTGTGGAGCTTGAGCATCTCCAGCATAATTTTTGTGGCAATATCCAAAACATCCCCCTTTAATGAAACGCCATCAAGGACCTCTTTACGCCGGCTATAAATTATCTCCCTTTGTTTATTCATTACGTTGTCGTATTCCAGGAGCTGTTTTCTGATTTCAAAATTGTGCTGCTCCACGCGCCTCTGCGCAATCTCAATCGAGCGGCTCACCCAGGGGTGTTCTATAACCTGCCCCTCCTCTAAACCCAGTTTATCCATCAGCCCCACCAGCCTGTCGGAGCCGAATAAGCGCATCAATTCATCCCCCAGCGAAACGTAAAATCTCGAGGAACCGGGGTCCCCCTGCCGGCCGGAGCGGCCGCGCAACTGATTGTCGATGCGGCGGGCATCGTGGCGTTCAGTACCCAGGACATGCAGGCCGCCACGCTCCACTACTTTATCATGCTCTGCCTGCGTTTCCTGTTTATATTTATTAAATATCTTTTTGTATTCCTGAATGTAGGCGGGATCCTGCGCATCTAATCTTTCTTTTGCCAGATTTTTAGCCATAAATTCCGGGTTGCCCCCTAATAAGATATCCGTCCCCCTGCCTGCCATGTTGGTAGCGATAGTTACCCCCTCGAACCTCCCTGCCTGGGCGACAATCTGGGCCTCCATCTCGTGGTATTTAGCGTTAAGCACCTGATGCGGAATGCCCCGCCTCTTTAACATCTCTGAGAGCCGCTCTGATTTGTTTATGGAAATAGTTCCCACTAAGACCGGCTGTCCGGCATTATGGAGTTCAGAGATCTCTTCGGTCACCGCGTTAAACTTCTCTTTCTCGGTCTTATAAATCCGGTCGGAATAATTGTTGCGGATTAACGGCCTGTTGGTAGGCATAACCACCACATCCAGCTGGTATATGCCTTTAAATTCATTTGCCTCGGTAAAAGCGGTGCCGGTCATCCCGGATAACTTCTCATACATCCTGAAATAATTCTGGAAGGTAACCGTAGCCAGGGTCTGATTCTCCCGCTCGATCTTCAAGCCCTCCTTGGATTCCACCGCCTGGTGCAGCCCGTCTGACCAGCGCCTGCCGGGCATCATCCTGCCGGTAAACTCATCAACAATAATAACCTGGCCGTCCTTTACTACATAATCAACGTCGCGCTCGAAAAATTCCTTTGCCCGCAGCGCCTGAATGGTATGGTGACGGTATTCAATAGTCTCAATATCGTGCAGACTCTCCACGCCCCAGAGCTTTGTGGCCTTCGTCTCCCCTTCATCGGTCAGCGCGACTGTCTGGGCTTTCTCATCGGCGACATAATCGTAACCTTTAGTCGGATCCTCGCCTTTATATTTAGCGTCTATCTCCTCCCTTTCGGTGATGCGCCTCCCCCTTAGCTGGTCCGCTAGTTGCTTGGCGGTATAATACTTCTCGGTTGATTCCTCCGCGGGCCCGGAGATAATCAACGGGGTGCGCGCCTCATCAATCAATATGGAATCCACTTCGTCGACTATAGCATAATAAAAGGGCCTCTGTATAAGGTCCTGTAGGCTGTATTTCATATTATCGCGCAGGTAATCAAAGCCGAATTCGTTATTGGTGCCGTAGGTGATATCGCAGGAATATGCAGCCCTTCTTTCCTCGTCGGACATATCGTGCTGTATGACCCCGACGCTCAGGCCCAGGAATTCATAAACCGGCCCCATCCATTCGCGGTCGCGCCGTGCAAGGTAATCATTCACGGTAACGATGTGTACGCCTTTACCTAATAAGGCGTTGAGGTAGGCCGGTAATGTGGCAACTAAAGTTTTGCCTTCACCGGTAGCCATTTCGGCAATCCTGCCTTCGTGCAGTACGACCCCGCCGGCTATCTGCACATCAAAAGGCCTTAAAGATATAGTGCGTTTCGATGCCTCCCTGACCACTGCAAATGCCTCCGGAAGTACCTCTTCAAAAATTTTATTCCTGGCCAGCTTTAATTTCTCCTTTGCCCTTGCTTTCTCCTCCGGGATGGCTACTGATGCCAACGCCTGCTCCTGGGCCCGCAGCTGGCTTTCGTAGCTTTTAGCTTTTTCCCGGATACGCTTTTTAAATTCCTCTGTCTTACGGCGTAAGCCCTCATCCGAGAGGCTGTTTATTTGCGGCTCCAGAGAATTAACGGCACTGACTACACGGCTTAACTGCGCCATCTTATTAATGGAGGGGCTGGGCATCTCCGGATGCAGGGTGATATTTACGCCTGGATATTTCCTGCGGATAGCTTTCTGTTTGCCCTCTAAAATTGAATTTTTAATAAACTTAAACATTTTATTTAAGCAACCTCATTCAACCTTATTTAACCTGCTTTTTCAGATAGGCCTCAATAAACTCATCCAGGCCCCCGTCCATTACTTTGGCGACGTCTCCTGTTTCGTAACCTGTACGGTGGTCCTTTACCATATTATAAGGGTGCATAACATAAGAACGGATCTGGCTGCCCCATTCTATTTTTTTCTTTTCTTTACCGTGTTTGAGCAATTGCTGTTCTTTCTTTTGCCTCTCTAATTCGTAAATGCGCGCCCGCAGAATCTTTAAGGCGGTCTGTTTGTTCTGGTGCTGTGAACGCTCGTTCTGGCACTGTGCCACCAATCCCGTCGGCAGATGGGTAATCCTTACCGCAGAATCAGTGGTATTGACGCTCTGGCCGCCCGCGCCCTTTGAACGGTATACGTCAACGCGCAGGTCCTTCTCTTCTAACTTTATATCCGTATCAGCGCTCTCTATCTCCGGGATTACATCCAGCGAGGCAAAGGAGGTGTGCCTGCGTTTATTTGCATCAAAGGGAGAGATGCGTACCAGCCGGTGTACTCCGCGCTCCGCCTTCAGGTACCCATAGGCGTATTCCCCCTCGACCAGAACGGTAACGTTCTTTATCCCCGCCTCTTCCCCGGGCAGGATGTCTATTGTTCTGGTTTCGTAGCCGCGGCTTTCGCAAAAACGCAGATACATCCGTAACAGCATCCCCACCCAATCACAGCTTTCCGTGCCGCCTGCGCCGGCATTGATGCTTAAGATAGCACTGTTTTTATCGACCTCTCCTCCCAGAAGAGTCTTAAATTCCAGTTTCTCCAACTCCTTTGAAAGAAGCTCTATATCGCGGCTGAAATTCGCTAACAGCTGTTCGTCAGAGGATTTAAGCAGGTCGGCTAATTCCGCCAATTCGTTATACTTCTTAAAGGCTGCCTGCCAGGGTTCGACGGCGGACTTTAACCCTTTCAATGTTTTGAGAAGCCTGGCGGAATTTTCCGAGTTGCCCCAGAAGCCCGGCTGCGACATCTGCAGCGAAAGCTCCTCGATGTTTTTATTTTTTTTATCTACGTCAAAGGTAACCTCTTAAATTATCGAGGATATTGCGTATTGACGAAAGCTTTGATTTTAGTTCCTGCGGCATATGGCCTCCTTTAACACCTCTTAATCCCTTTTAATAATAAAACAAACTCCTCTTTATTATCCGAGAATATCTCTGCCTCTTCCCGGGAAATCTTGCCCTCCTTGACCAGTTTAATCAGCGATTGATTGAAGGAGATCATACCGAATACGCTTCCCTCTTCAATGAACTGCGGAATTTCGTAAATTTTATTCTCCCTGATCAGGCGGCTTATGGTGGGCGTCAACAACATCATCTCGTGCGCCGGTATGCGCCCATTGCTATCGCTGCGGGGTATCAGCCTCTGCGAAATTACGCCCTTCAATATAACGGATAGCTGATTTCTCACCTCCTGATGCTGATAAGGAGGGAAAAAGTTTATAATTCTTTCAACGCTCTGGCTTGCGTTTACGGTATGCAGGGTGCTTAAAACCAGAACCCCTGTTTCTGCGGCGGTTATCGCAGCGGACATTGTTTCGTAATCTCTGATATTGCCTATAAAGATAACATCGGGGCTCTGTAAGGTAAAGGCGCGCAGGGCAACTGCATAGGAAGAGACATCGCAACCCAACTCCCTCTGGTTGATAATGCACTTTTTGTCCTTAAAGGTGAACTCAATCGGCTCTTCCACCGTAAGAATATGCTTTTGTTTATTGTTATTGATATATTCGATCATGCTGGCAATGGTGGTGGATTTACCGCTGCCCATGGTGCCGGTAAGCAATATCAACCCCCTGGTTTCCATAGATAGTTTCTTGAGGGTTTCGCTGGGAAGGTTGAGTTCTTCAAAGGTCTGGATATCGGAACGCACGTTCCTGATGATTAATGCCGGCCAGTTGCGCTGTATGAATATGCTGATGCGGAAACGATGGTCTATCTCCGGCAGGTACAGCCCGAAGTCAACATCCAGGTTTTTCTTAAAAAAGTCCCTTAAGCCCTCCGAGGTCAGCTCCTTTACTGCATCGTTTACTTCGTCAAGGCTTACGACTTTCTCATCGACACAAGTAACTTCTCCGTTGATACGCATATGGACGCTTGTGCCGGCGCGGTAAAACATATCCGAGGCGCCTTTGTCTATCATTATCTTTAAATATTTTTTTATCTCCATGCATACCTCCATCATTTGAGATCCTTCGCCCGCCTTCGGCGGGCTCAGGATAAGTTCAGCCATACCCGCCAAAGAACTGTGGCGGGTAGGCTTCACTTATTATAACACTTTATTCCTTTTTCGCGGTAGGATTAAAGGGCATATATTTACCCAGCATCAGCCGTGTCTGGGCATCCAGCGCCGGGGTCGAACCAAGAACTAGGATAATAAAGGGGACGATCGCCCATTCCGCGATCATTAAAATATTCTTTGTCCATCCGATCTCCCTGGGCCTGGAGGGTAAAATCGTCCTGCTCAGGATGATCCAGGTTAAACTGGTAAATAAGGTAAAATGAAAAAGCAGCCCGGTTATCTTGGGAAGATTGTAGCCTATGGTCATCTGATTGAAAAAAGCCCCGCCCACTAAAATCGGCAGGGGACCGATAAAAACTACAATTATCGCCCAGACTGCCCAGGTAACATGGCTCTCTAAAAGATGGAATCCTCTTCTTATTTTCTTTACTACCGCTATCTCTCTATCGCACAGGAATCCGGTGACTAGAAAAGGAAAGTTCTCCACCCCCCAGGCCCATCTTCTTTTTTGCCGGTATTGCTTAATAATCGTCTTAAAGAAACTGCTGGAATAAGCCACGTCCATGGAGACAGTAACATACAGGGGAACCACGCGGTATTCGCCCTTGTAAAAAAGATAGGCCTTCCAGTATATAACCGAATCGTCGGAAACCATATTTACCGGCCAGTAACCTATATCCACCAGGGTTTTAAAACTCATGCTGTGGCTTGAGAAGGTAACGAATTTCTCCAGGCGCATGCTCTCAATCATCTGGCAGAAGGAGGCGCTGATCTCGACTATGCGCGCAAAAGATGGAGCCTGCCAGATATTATTGTTATAGACGGGAATCGGCTGGTAGCTTGCCTGGTGAGGTTTGGGCGAAGTCAGGAAATGGTACGACAGGCAGGCAAAATAATTATTTTCCGCACAGGTATCGGCATCAAAGCAGGAAATGATAACCTCTTCGTAACGAATGCCTTTGGAACCGATAAACTCCTTTGCCTTCTTTGCCGCCCAAGTGGCGTTGGCGCCCTTAGTGCGGCCCTCCCCCGCAAGGCCGTCGGGATGAAAGGTGGTCAGGAATCCGAAGAAATCTCTCTTGAACTCTGCTTCCAGAATTCCGGCGTTGGCCCTGGCCTGCGGATCGCGCTCTTCAAACGCCAATACCACAATCATCTTCTCTTTTGGATAAGTCGATTGCTTTAATGCTTCAAGAGAGGGCCTTAACGTCTGGGGTTTTTCCTGGTAGGCGGGAAAAATAACCAGATGATACAGCCTCTGCCAATTTCTTTCCGGGGGCAAAGCCCGGCATTGCGCCAGCCAATCCCTGTCCCGCTGGCCGAATAGTTTATGATAAGCCATGACTAGCAGGGTAGTTAGATAGGCGGTGCGGATGATCCAGTAAAAATCAAAAATAATGATAATTACAGCACAGGCCACCGGCTTTAAAACCGCCAGTATAACCAGAGAGAGTATTATCCCCCAGGATATTGAACCGGGGATAACCTCAAGGATTCTTCTTAACCTTCTGTCCCTGTCCATTTGTCCTCAATTTCATTAATTCCCTGAAAGGGTCAAACCTGCTATTCAGGTCTAAGCGGTAAATATTATCGTAAATTTTGCCGTCGCCGGCCAGCTGTGAATCAAGAAAATATAATATATCGGCCCTGACATCATAAAAAGCGCAGGTGCTATTCTTATTAAGGCTTACCAGGGTAACCGGCTTTGACGAACGCATTGCCTCCAGGGCCTCTATATTCTTATCCGTGACCACAATAATATGGTAACTGTCGGAGTGCCAAAAAACATCCACTATTGTCCCCTGCATAACATCCAGAGGCAAGACTTTTGTTTCTCCGGAGGCAGCCGTGCTTTGCGGGCGTAAAGGTACCAGCAGCAGCTGGTGTAAATCAAAACACAGTAGTTTTTCTCCGTCGGGAGAAAGCCTCCATTTTATCGGCGCAGAGACCCCGTGCGGAAAATCGGAAACCTTGCGGTAATCCTGCGTATCCAGTTCCGATTTATATATGGAATTGTTCTCCTGGCTGACGTAATAAATGCTGTCCCTTTTATCATCGATCCAGAAAGAAAGCGAACTCTCATTGCTAAGCTTTTCGATATTGGGCCGGATGGGAAAAAGGATAATCTTCTCGAAACGCGCTACCTTGCCCGCCTCCACCGCAACCTGCATAACCCAGGGATAATAATCCTCTAAGGCTACCTTTATATGATAAGCCCCGGGAAGGAGCTCGTTGATGGTGGCGGGAGTTTTATCCTTAAACAACTTTTTTTCAAAATATATGTTCGCCCCCGCAGGCTGGCTCTTCAAGGCAATCAACCCAGTCTTGGTGAATCTTAAGGTGCGCGTATTGAATTTATACCCCAGGGCATAGCTCAATATGGAAGGCAGCCCCATAAGAAATACCAGGACGCTTAACCAATACAGGACAAACCTTATTTTTTGCTCTTTATAATGCATTCTTTAATATATCTCTCCAAAGCTAAAAGTTCTTTCTTGGCCTTGACCCCAAAGATGTAACCGCCGCAGCTATTATCACTCTTTACCACCCTATGGCAGGGAATAATCAGCGGGTAAGGATTATTTTTAAGTATCTGGCCCACTGCGCGATAGGCCTTGGGCCGGCCGGCCTTTCTGGCAACCCATTTATAGGTACGTACCTGGCCCATCGAAATAGCTAAAACAACTTTATAGACTTTTTTGGCAAAAGAAGTCATTTGCCTAAAATGTGCTTCCTCCTGAGTATGTGGTGATAAGATACGGCAAACCTGTGGGCCTCATCGCGTATTCTGCGGATTAGATTCAATGCAGCGTATTCCCGATTCAACTTCAGGGCCTTTAATCTACCATTAATATATATGTTTTCCTCTTCTTTGGCAATACTTATTAAAGGCAAACGTATGCCTAACTCATCGAGCACTCTTTTCGCGGTCAATAAATGCCCCCTGCCGCCGTCAATAAGGATTAAATCCGGCAGAGCCGCTTTTTCGCGGATAAGCCGGGAATAACGCCTGCCTACCACCTCCGCGAGCATCTTATAATCATCTATCCCCTGCACCGTCTTAATGCGGAAACGCCGGTAGTTGTCCTTATCCGCAAGGCCGGCACAGAAACTCACCATTGAACCGCATGCCTCTTTACCCGAGATGTTTGAAATATCAAAGGCTTCGATCCTAAGGGGGAGTTTTTTCAATTTCAGCGCATTTTTCAACTCCTCCAGCTCATTAATGCCCGGGGAGAGGCGGATAGCGCTCAAGGCATTAATCTGGTCGCGGATTCTAGCCGCTCCCTCGAATTCCTTTGCCTGCGCGGCCCTTTTCATCTTGCGCGCAAGCTCCTCCAGAAGCCTGGCATGCCTTGATTCTAAAAACATCTTTATCTGCTCAATAATTTCACGGTAGGAGCCTCTGTCTATTTTTTTGATGCAGGGGGCGGGGCATAAGTTAACCCGGTAATAAAGGCAGGCGCCCTTGGCGGGAATTTTTTTACAGGAACGGAAACCGAAAATCCGACGGATGATTTTTATCGCCTGGCGTAAGAGTTTGGCATTGGTATAAGGGCCGAAGTATAAAGCGGCGCTGTCTTTGTCCTGTTTTTTCCTCCTGCAGATTGAGACGGCAGGGAACTCTTCGCAAGTTATCCTGATCCAGGGGAAAGACTTGTCGTCCTTGAGGTCAATGTTATATTGAGGTTGCCTCTCTTTAATCAGGCTGGCCTCCAAGATCTGCGCCTGGGCCTCCGTAGGCGTGATTAAGTAATCTAAATCGGCGACTTTGGAGAGCATCGCCTGCGTCTTGGAATCTAACTGCCGCGTAAAATACGATTGCACGCGTTTCTTGAGCAGTTTTGCCTTGCCGATATAGATAACCCTGCCCGCGCCGTCCCTGAACAGATAAACGCCGGGGAACTCGGGTAAATTCTTAATTTTATTTTTTAATCTGTCAATCATACCTTTAACTGCCCCTGTCAGCTTTCTCGCCTTCTCAACCTCAACCCCGTCTCTTCTCTCGCTGCGGTGCTCGTCGCATTCGTCTCGACTTTTTGGGTAGGTCCCCCCATCCCCCACAGGGGGCTTCAAAGAAGAGAAGCCCTAAAAAGTCTCGCCTCATAAGAGTGCTCCTGCGCGCCTTATGCTCGTTTTAGAGCCGGGATTGAGTTTTCGTCTACAAAGGGAAATGCACCTGGCACTTTTCGAGCGAATATATTTTTGCGGCTGGCAAGGCTCTTGATTTCGAGGGACGTAGAGGCAAGGAGCGGGCATGGTTCCCGCAGCCGGCTCCAAAATTAAAAAAACGGATTTATCCACCGCCCGGCTGCGGGAGAGCGACGCAGCCGACCCGAGCGAAGCATTTCCACGCTGGGGAAATGCGAGCGCTCCCGAGAAACACGAGCCTTGACAGACGCAAAGCCTCATAAAGTGAGAAAGATGGCAAAATCATTTGTGACGCCGCGCCAGCCAGCTCAACAGCTCCCTCAACTCCCCCACCCTGAAAATAAAACAAAACCCGGCATAAGAAACCAGCCCTGCTAACATTACGGCGCCCAGCTTGTAAAATTTGATTAACCTGCTGCCGGCAAGAATCATATTCCTCTGGGAGAAAAAGTAGCAGACCGCCCCCATGCAGATGCTCGCCGCCAGAATCCGCAGGAAGGAGATAAGAATCTTTTTCTCTTGGAAATCTCCGATCTTTTTCTTTAACAGAGAAAACAGGATAAGAAAAGTTATTATACCGGATATCGAAGTAGCCAGGGCCACCCCGCTGACTTTCAGCGGGAAGATCAGTATGGAATTAAAAATAACATTCAATATCAGGGCCAAAAACGCTACCTTTGCAGGGGTACGCGTATCCTTCAGCGCAAAAAAACAGGACTGCAGCATCCGGTTGGCACCATAGGCGGATAGGCCGATACTGTAAAATAACAGGGCCCTGGCGGTAAAGTGTACCGAATATAAATCAAATTTTCCGCCGCCGAAAAGGGCCGAGACGATCGGGTCGGCCAGGACAATAAGCGCGGCCGAAGCCGGCAGGATTACAAAAAATGTAGCGCGCAGGCTCCAGGATAAGGCCTGCCTTAATTTATCCCGGTCCAGGAGCGCGTGGGTGGACAATGTAGGCAGCATCGCCTGCGAGAGGGCGTTGCTGAATATCCCCAAAGGGAAAAGTATTACCCTATAGGAAAAATAGAGTATTGCCACTCCCCCCTCGCCCACAATCCAGGCCAGGGAGCCGAATATCGAATCCACCAGATTATTTAACTGGTAGATACATGAGCTAAACAGCCGCGGCAGCATCAGCCGGCCGATAGCCTTTGCCGCCGGCTGCCTGTAACTGCGGGGTAGTTTTAACCGGAAGCCCTTTTTGTACAACACCGGTATCTGTACTGCCAGTTGTAATAACCCGCCTATCAAGACCCCCAACGCCAACCCCTTTGTGCCCTGCCTGAAGATCAGGGTAAAGATGATTATGGAAATGTTTAAAAGGCAGGGGGAAAATGCCGGGACGGCAAAATGCCTCAGGGAATTAAGGATCCCCGTGCAATAAGCGACCAGGCTAATCAATAGAATATAAGGAAAAATTATCCGCGTTAATCTTATAGTAATAGCTAATTTTTCCGCAGAGGCAGTAAAGCCAGGCGCAATAACACGCACGATAAGCGGGGCCGAGATTATTCCCAGCACGGTTATTACCATAAGTATAACCAGGAGCAGGTTCAAAACCACATTTGCCAGCTCCCAAAACTCCTCTTTCGTATGTTGCAGCTTATACTCGCTGAATACCGGGACAAATGCGGCATTGCTAGCCCCCTCTCCCACAAAATCGCGCAGGAGATTGGGAATCCTAAAGGCTACGACAAATGCCTCGGCGTACATATATACGCCGAATAGCCTGGCGATGACTATATCGCGTAAAAAACCCAAAAGGCGGGAACAGAGGATACCTAAGCTGATTACGCCGGCTGAGCGGGCAACACTCTGGTCAGCCTGGGAAGAGTAAGATTTGTCTGTTGACATAGGCGAGTGGTTATGGTATAAATTTAAGGACTCAAGGCCAATCCCTACATTAAGGAGAAAAAAATGCCCAGACGCAAAACTTCATTAAAAAGAAACCGTGCAGACAGGAAAAAACGCCTGCACAATTTAAAAATCAAGCAGCAACTTAAAAAAACAATCAAGAAATTTCAGGCATTATTGTCGGCAAAGAAAGTCGATGAGGCCAAGATAGCCATAAAAGAGGTCTTCTCTCGGCTTGATAAAGCCGCAAAGAAAAAAATCATTCACCTCAATACAGCCGACCGTAAGAAATCCCGCCTATCCAGAAGGCTTAAGAGGGCCGCATAGGCAGATTACCAGCTTTTCTAAGGCAAAAGAGGCTTTCAGCCTGCCGGTTTTTATCTCCATATCGCAATTAACCAGGAGTTTAAGTTTTTTTTGCATCTGGGCAGCAGGGCCAACATCTCTTTCCCAGGCATACCTTAAGCCCCCTAAAATCCGCTCCGGCCTTTCCCCGTTTTTTAAAAGCTGATTTAATACCCGCAGGGCAAAATCCGGCCTCCCCAGGCCGATCTGGCGGCTGAGGGTAAATGTATCCGCGAGAATCCCCTCTCTAAAACGAAACACCTTCGCAAACCTGATTAAAGTATTCAGGAAACCGTCCCTCTTATCCTGCCGGAAGGCATCAAGGACCAGGACGATCTGCGGATTGGGCTTTTTTATATAGTCCAGTATGAACCCCCTGGTGTCTTTTGCTAAATCCTCTATCTGCTTTATAACAATTATCCTCTTGGAGCCGCGGGAGGGCAGGCATAAGAAGCTTTCCTGTAACCCCTTAAGAGTGGTTTCTTTGGCGTATAATATGTCCAGATTGAACTGTTCCAGGCCTTTGGCGAGAAATTGCTCCTTAATCTTTTTTAATTGGGCATCCTTGGAAAGGCTGTCCTCTCCGATGAAGAGATAGACCATTCTAACTTACCATTGTTCCACTGCCCGCTCTACAATCCTGCGCGATAGGTCCGCCATCGTATTGTTTACGGCTGTGCCTTCGGATATTGCCAGGGGGCCGGTGGTAAAATAAGATTTTTCTCCGGTAAAATTATTTTCCTGCCAGAGCAGCTTCTTTTCCTTTACGTCCCAGAGGCTGATGTTGACCTGTATGCTGACCCGGTATTCCGTCACGTTGTCATCAGCATTGTAACTTACGGGGTCTTTACGGAAGGCAGTCACTTCGCCCTTGAGGACCAGATCCGCCGTTTGTTCTTTTGCCGGCTTTAAATTCCCGTCAAAAAGGAACTTGTTTATAACGCTCCTGGTGACATCCGTCTCAAGCCGGGGATAATAAAGCCTGTATCTGTTCCCCGTATCGGCTTCGCTGGTAATATCTATCTTGTTGATAAAGGGCGTAATGTAAATTGTCTTGTATTTATCGGAGATCATTGAACGGGTAGTGTAACCACAGCCTGCTATTAAAGCAATGAAAAGAACTGCCGGTACCGGCATAATTATGAATTTGAGCAGTTTGCTGCTGTTCCGAGTCATCTTTTCTTCTCCATTCTTTTTAAAACCTCCAGCCTCTCCCGGGCCTTTTCCGCCCAGGGGCTATCCGAGTACTTATTCAATATTTCATGGTAATAGACCCTGGCCGCTTCGTATTGCTTCTGTTTTTCGTAGAAACGCGCAATATTAAAGTTGCCTTCCGCTTCTTTTTCTTTCAGCTCTTCAATATTCTTTTCTGCCTTCTCGGATAAAACCGCATCCGGATGTTCGCGTACGAACTCCTCGAACTTATCCTGCGCCTCCTTTGCCGCCCCCTGGTCATAAGCAGGGCCGCGCGAGATGGCTGCCCGGCAGACGGCAATCTGATATTTTGCCGCCTCTACCCATTCGCTGCTCGGATAATTAGAGATTACCTTATTAAAGGCCTCCTCGGCCTCGTAATACCGCATCAGCCCCTTAAGGACCAGGCCGAGTTTATATTGGGCCTTGGGGGCCTCCGGACCGTAGGTGGAATTTTCTATTACCTGGGTAAATATTTCTATGGCAGGGTTATCAACAGGCAGGGGTACTCCGAATACCTTGCGCTTTTCGCCTGCCAGAAAGGCCTCGCCGATCTTACACTCCCGTTCGATAATCTCCTGGATCCTTTCGGAAAAAGGGTATTTTTCAATCACCTTCTGGTATGCCAGGTAGGCTTCGTATAAATTACCCTCCTCCTCCAATATGCGGCCCAGATAATATTGCCCCTCCGAGGCCTCGAGAGATTTGGGGTAGGACCTGAGCAGGATGATAAACTGCCGCCTTGCCTCTTCATAGTCCTTGGCATCAAAAAGAGTTAAGGCATACTCAAATTGCTCCTTGGGGGTTGGCTTGGGGGCATTCTTCGGGTTGATCCATTTTCCTGTCTTGGGTGTCCAGATCCAGTAAGAATATGCCGGCTTCAGGGACAAGGCCAGCAAAATTACTGCAAATACTAGGGTTTTACGCTTCATAATAGGTTAAATGTAACACAATTTTTTACCTTTGTCAACTCTTCGCGTACTCCGCTCAAAGTTGACCCTGAGCGGCGTTTTTGATCTCTATAGTAAAACCTAAAAACTTAAGCGCCGCGAATGGGCCAATCTGCTTTAAGAAAGGCAAAAATGCCCCAATGGCATACCGGCCAGCAGATTGATAAATTTCAACAGGAATAAAATGGAGAGTTCTGCCGCAGGGGAAAAAATAGGAACGAGCGCCGGGACAAACAGCCCTGCCAGAAGAAGAGTAACCCCGCAGGCAATCACTAATGCCAGATAAGGGACTATCACCATGTTGCCCAGGATGGCCACCGGAGAGATAATCCGGAAATAATACAGGATTAAAGGGGAGAGCCCGAGCCAGGCCCCAAGCGAGGCAGAAAAAATATTAACCAGGGGCTTAACCCTTCCCCCCTTCTTAAGGTACTTTAATAAGAAGGCATTTATCCTGGGGGTAATAAAGAGCAGGGAGATTATGCTCAGGAAGGAGAGCTGGAAACTTACCTCAAAGAGCTGGCCGGGATTTATACTTAATATAAGCAATGCCGCCAGCGAAAGAGAGCCCAGCGTATCCGGCTGGCGCCTGATCATCAGGCCCGCCAGAAAGACCGTGGCCATAATCGCTGCGCGTACGGCAGGCAGGTTGGAGCCGGTCATGAGGCAGTAGCCCCATAGCGTTATTATGGCGATAAAATAACGCGCAAGTCTGGGCAGCCTCAGCGCCTTTAAGAAGATTAATACGATGAATACGAATATCCCGAGGTGCAGCCCCGAGATGGCAATGATATGCACGGTGCCGGTATTGATAAGGGCCTGGGCGGTGTCCTTGGGCAACTCCTGCCTTAACCCTAAGAGGAGCGCATTTAAGACTGATCCGGATAGAGAGGATAAGTTTTTAGCACTCACCTCTTTCAGGCGCTGCCTTATCTTATATGCGCAATAAATCAACGGATTGCCCTTAGAACGGGAATCTATTTTTTTGACCGGGTTGTTTATTTTTACATTGAGAATAAAATAAATGCCCTTGTTTTCCAGATAGGCGCCAGGGTTTCTTCTGCCGGGCTTAGGGAAATAAAAAGGCCTGCGCAACCTCCCCCGCAGCATTAACCTGTCTGCGTAAGATATCTTTTTGCTGCCGGATAATCTTACCAATACCCTGCCGCTGACCCTGTGCCAGCAATTATCGGCTTTTAATCTCTCGGCGTTTAGCAAAAATGAAACTCTCTGAAAGCTTGCCTGCGGGCTATTTATAACCACCCCCTCTAAAAATACCTCCTTACCTGCGTAAGGCATAAGCCTCAGCAGATGGTTCCTGGCTAAACTGCGGGAGTTTACCGATAATAAAGCGCCTAATAAAAAACAAAGAAGCAATAACAGGATGCGGAACTTTTTTCCCTGTGCGGCAAGAAAAATACATAAGAGGAACAGGATAACCGCAACGATGTATAACCAGAAAAAAATCAGGCGTATCTGGCTTGCGATAATTATCCCCAGGCATAAGGCGATAGTTATGCAGAATAAAGGATGGGCCATTAGTCCAGGGTAAGGCAGTCCTTTATTCTCTCAAGCCTGCGTTCCCCTATGCCCTTTACCTTTTTTAGCTGCCTGAGATCCTCAAAGGGCCCGTTTTCCTGCCTGTATTCGATTATCTTTCCCGCCAGAGAAGGGGTAAGGCCTTTTAAATCCAGCAGCTCCTGATAACCGGCGCGGTTAATATTTATCTTATTGAATCCGCTTTCCGGATCGAGGAAGGTTGCGATAGGTGAGTTTAATTTGGCAGCGTAATTTACGGCCAAACCGATTAAAATCAGGCAGATTAAAAACAGGACTGCCCTGCGCTCCTGAGGGGTAAGCTGATACATAAAAAACCTCCTTTTACTCTAATAGACGTAAAAGGAGGTCAAATCTCACCCCAAAAGGCCGGGGAAAAGGCCCTTGCAGATATTATGCCGGCGGCGGAGAAGGAGGTTGTGGAGGCGTGGTCGTCTTAGATTGGTCAGGGGGCAAAGAAACACTTCTAAGGGATGGGGCCCCGCTATCACTAAAGGCCAGATAGCCGTATATAAAAAGGTTCAATACCGGCACAACGGCAAGTATGCCTACCCAGCCCGGTTTATTCCTGGCTAAAGCGATTCTATACCAGAGGAATCCGAAAAAACCTACGCTTACAAACGCGCCTACATAACGCAGTAAAGAAAGCAGTAATATTAAAACCCACCAATAGCTCAAGGAGGCAATTTTACACATTAAGAAGACATTGACAATAGGGATCCATGCCAGCCAGGCAAAACTATTATCCGTTTTTTTAGCAATAAAATATAAGCATAAAGAAGAATAGATATAAAGCGAAAGGATAAGAAGCAATATCATCAATGCCACCCCGATAGATACGGCAGGAACAATGGATTTTTTTGCCGGTTCCGGCTGTGGCCGTGGCGCCTGAACCTCTTCTGGGACGACAGCGGCCAGTTCTTCTACCCCTGCGGGCTCTGCTGCGGGCGGTTCTACCTCTATGTTGATATCGGGGGCAAGCTGCGGCGAAAAGACAACCGGTTCTTCTCCATTAATCGAATCTACCTCATACAGAGAATAAGCCGATTGAATGCCATCAACATCAACCTCCATTGAATCCCCTGTTCTTTCCAGGATTATACCTTCGAACTGCTCGCCGGATTTTAAAATAATAGTATCTGCGAATACGCTCGCTGCGCTTAAAAGGATTGCGGCAGTGACCAGTACGATCGCTCTCTTCATCATGCCTCCTTCAATAGTAATCAACCTACGGCTACCCAGAACGTTAGTCCGGGGTATGTTATTGGTTGATACTGAGCCGCCTTCATCCCCGTCCCGAAGGGCGGGGTTTTTAAGCGGCGAATGTATAACCATTTACCGTTAGGCTCTATTTTAAAATAATTTCCGCAAATGTCAACAAAAATAGGATGGCCCGGTGTCCCTATACTACGAGGTTGATGAGTCTTTGGGGGACGTAGATGAATTTTCTGACGGGCTTACCTTCAAGCCAGGAGTTTAATTTTTGGTCAGCAAGGACAAGTTCCCTTAATTTTTCTTCGCTGATATCAACGGGAACAGTTATCCTCGAACGCAGCTTGCCGTTAACCTGTACTACGACGGTAATGGCATCTTCGATCAGCATAGCAGGATCATATTGCGGCCATTCAGTTTCAAAGATACCCTCCTTATTGCCTAATCTCCCCCAGAGCTCTTCGGCAAAATGCGGGGCAATGGGGCTAAGCATAACCACTAATTTTGAAAAAATCTCCTTATCCGCCCCCCATTTATATATCGCATTTACAAACTCCATTAATGCCGCTATTGCGGTATTGAATTTAAAATTCTCGATGTCCTCGGTTACCTTCTTTATCGTACGATGCATAGTCCGAATTAAATCAGGGGCTGCTTGTCTTTTTAGATCCTCCTGAATGCGCCAGACGCGGTTGAGGAACTTAAAACTCCCTTCTATCCCGCGTTCATCCCACTCCAGTTCCGTCTCAGGGGGGGCGGCAAATAAAATAAATAGCCTCAGGGTATCCGCGCCGTATTTTTTTATGATCGAATCCGGGTCTACAATATTCCCCACGGACTTTGACATAACCTGCCCGTCTTTTAAAACCATGCCCTGGGTGAGCAGGCGGCTAAACGGTTCATTAAATTCAATCATTCCTATATCTTTAAAAAATTTGGTAAAGAATCGCGAATATAATAAATGCAGTATGGCGTGTTCTATCCCGCCGATATACTGGTCAACCGGCATCCAGTAGGCGGCCTCCTCTTTATTAAAGGGCCCCTGATTAAAGCCGGGCGAACAAAACCTTAAGAAATACCATGAGGAGTCAAAAAAAGTCGCCATGGTATCGGTTTCGCGCCGGGCAGGGAAATGGCATTTAGGGCATTTAACCTCCACGAATTTCTTAACCTTTGCCAGGGGGCTGCCCCCCTCTCCGGTGAAGGGCGCATCTTTCGGCAACTCTACCGGTAAGTCATCATAAGGCACCGGGACAACCCCGCATTTTGCACAATAGATTATCGGTATGGGCGTGCCCCAATATCGCTGGCGCGAAATCAGCCAATCGCGCAGCCGCCATTGCGTCTCTATCTTTCCGATGCCTTGCTTCTGCATCCATTCGGCAATTTTTATCTTGGCCTCCTGATTAGGCAGGCCATTGAATTGCCCGGAATTAACCTGAATGCCGTCTCCCTCATATGCTTCAGTTATTTTCTCTGTGGATTGTGGGCTACTGGACACTGTGGACTGGATTACCACCCTCATCGGTAAATTATGCTCTCTGGCAAACAGGAAATCGCGCTGGTCATGCGTAGGCACAGCCATAATCGCACCCGTGCCGTACTCCATCAACACATAATCTGCAATCCAGACCGGCACCTCTGCGTTATTCACCGGATTTATAGCATAGCAACCGGTAAAAACCCCTTCTTTTTTAACCTCAGAGGCGCAACGTACATTTTTACTCTCCCTGGTAACCTTGTCGATAAACTTCAAGGCCTCTGTTTCCTCCGGCTTCCCCCTAATCATCTCCCTTACCAGGGGGTGCTCCGGGGCTAAAACAATATAAGTTGCACCGAAAATCGTATCTGCCCTGGTTGTAAAAACAGGTATGATCTTATTATTTTCTTTAAACCTGAAATATACCCTGACACCCTCACTCCTGCCTATCCAGTTGGCCTGCATCGCAAGCACTCTCTCCGGCCACTCTTTAAGCGTAGCTAAATCCGCAAGCAAACGCTCTTTATATTCGCTAATCTTTAAATACCACTGTTCGAGCTGCTTCTCTTCTGTTTTTGTATGGCACCTCCAGCAGCCGCCATCAATAACCTCTTCGTTGGCAAGGGTAGTTTCACAGGCAGGGCACCAGTTTACCGAAGAGGCCTTTTTATAGGCTAAGCCCTGCTCAAACATTTTTAAAAATATCCACTGGTTCCATTTATAGTAAATGCTATCGCAGGTGGAAACCTCCCTCTTCCAATCATAGGAAAAGCCCATCTTTTTTAATTCCAACCTCATCCAATCAATGCATTTGTGCGTCCAGGCATCGGGCTTAGTCTTATTTTTGATGGCGGCGTTTTCCGCCGGCTGGCCAAAGGCATCAAACCCCATCGGATGCAGGACATTAAAACCTTTCGTTCTCCGGTAGCGGCTGGCTACGTCCCCGATAGTGTAATTGCGCACATGGCCCATATGGATTTTCCCCGACGGGTAGGGAAACATCTCCAGAAGATAATACTTTTTCCTTTTGGGGTCGCACCGGGCAACAAAAGTGCCTTTTTTCTCCCAGTACCGCTGCCACTTTTCTTCGATCTTCTTAAAAGGGTACATCGCCTATTCTTCTTTTATGCGCGCCGACATAAGGGAGATCATGATCCTGATCCCGCGCAGTATATTTTCCACGCTGCAGGGCTTGGTTAAATAATGGTCCGCTTCAAGGCCGTAGCCTTTTTTTACCGATTCCAGATCGCTCTTGGCGCTGACAATAATCACCGGACGCCACTTATCTTTATATTTTTCCCGCACCTCTTTTAAGACATCAAAGCCGTTGAGTTTAGGCATAATCAGGTCCAGGATGATTATGTCGGGATTTTCCGCTTTTAACTTCTGCAATGCCTCTTCTCCGTCGTAAGCTACAACGGTTTCATAGCCTTCTCTCGTCAGCGTCTTCGCCAGGGTATCGGCGATATCTCTTTCATCGTCTACGACCAACAGCTTATGACTCATGATCACTCCTTTGGTGTTAACCTTTAGGCCTTAATCTTTTTACCGTAGCCAGGTCTATTTTGTTAGCCTCTTCATCTTCCCTGGGTGTCTCTAAAATAAAGGGGAGCCCTCTCAGGCGAGGATGATTAATAATCCTCCTCATCCCCGCTAAACCGATACCGCCCTTACCGATGTGCTCATGCCGGTCATGTTTAGAGCCCAGGGGCCCTTTTGCGTCATTTAAATGAATGAGCTTTATGTATTTTAACCCTACTGTCCTATCTATCTCCTCCAGCGTCTCTTCCAGTCCGTCTTTAGTGCTGATGTCATATCCTGCCAGATACGCATGCGCGGTGTCAAAACACAATCCCAGCCGCTTTTTTTCGGCTAAAGCGTCAAAGACTACCTTCTGGTGCATAAATTTATACCCCAGCCAGGAGCCGGAGCCGGCGGTATTCTCCAGTAATATCCCTACTTTGGTATTGCCGGTCTTTTTGATAATCCTGTTTAAGGCCTCGCTTAATCTTTTTAAACCCGCCTCTTCAGAGGTCTCTTTATGGCTGCCCATATGGGTGACGATGTAATCCGCCTTCAAAAGATGCGCCTCTAAGATATCCTCTATATAGGCCTCGATTGAGGCTTCGTATAAGCGGGGGTTGGGAGAGGCCAGGTTAATCAAATACGGTATATGGATAAAAACCGGCTTTATTCTGTAATTCCGGCTCCTGCGGATGAATTCATTTATGTCGCCGGCTTCCAAATAGTATTCGCCCCGCCATTGCTGGGGGTTACGCGAGAAAAACTGCATGGTGTTACACCCCAGGCTATGGCTGCGCTCAACCGCCTCATAAACCCTGCCGGCTGCGGAAACATGGACTCCTAAACGCATGATTTTCTATATTATTTAATTCAATTCATGGAGCATCTCTTCTATGTTGTGGCCTATAAGGTCAATGGCGACAGATACTATCTCTTTGTCATATTTTATGCCGCAGCCCTCCTTTAATTCGTCCAAGGCCTTGTTTGTACCTAAGGCTGCCCGGTAAGGCCGGTGGCTAATCATTGATTCCAGGACGTCGCTTACCGCCAGGATGCGCGCCTCTGTGCTGATTTCATCGCCTTTGAGGCCCTTGGGATAACCTGAACCGTCCAGGCGTTCGTGGTGCTGGCTGATTATATCAATAAACGGAAAAGGAAAATCTATCCCCTTGATTAAATTGCAGCAATTCTCTACATGGCCTTTTATAAGCTGAAACTCCGGGTCATTTAATTTGCCCGGCTTATTCAGAATATCCAGAGGTATGCTTATCTTTCCCAGGTCATGCATCTCTGCGGCCAGCCTCAATCCCAGGACCCGGTCTTCATCCCAGCCGATTGTCTTTGCTATCTGTTCGCAGATTATTGCGACATTCCTGATGTGCTTGAAGGTATAGGGGTCGCGCAATTCTACCGCCCTGCCTAAAACCAGAATGGTATTCATCAACATCTTAAAACGCTGGGCCTCTGAATTGGCATATGCGGTCATATCCCTGGTGATGCCCATCGTCCCCACCACCGCGCCTTTTTTATCGTCATAGAGGGGCATTTTGGTGGTAATCACCTGGTTCCATTCGCCGTTATGCAGGAGTGTCTTTTCGATTTTTCCCACAATCGGCCTGGCGGTCCTTAAGACGTAATTATCGTCGGCAAACATCTGCTCTGCCTGTTCCCGCGGGAAAAAATCAAAATCGGTCTTGCCGATAATCTTTTCCAGGGGCAGGCCGAAGCCCCGGACATAGAATTTATTGGCATTCATAATCCTGTTTTTTCTATCCTTAAAATAGATGGCGTCCGGGATGTTGTCCAGAAGCTCCTTGTACATATCCCTCTCTAACGCAATTGTCTCCTTTTTTTCGCGACACTTAGATTTCTTTTTCATCTTATACTACTCCTTTTCTTTTTTTATGGGACCAAAACCACCTTCAGGGAATCCCTGGCGTTGGCAACGACTTTAAAGCCCTCCTGAATCTCCTCCAGCGGGAACTGATGAGTAATCATCCCTTTTACTTTAACCTTTTTATTTTTAATCAACTCTACGGCCTGCCGCAGATCCTGCGGGGCAGCACCGTAAGAAGAGGTGATAGTCAATTCATTCCTCCAGAAATCCGCATTCGGGATTTCTATATTTTTATCGGGGATGGCAAATAATAAAATTATTCCTTTTCGGTCTATACAGTCAAAAGCCTGCCGGATGGCAGCCAGCGCCCCGGTGCAGACTATCGCCCTCTCCGCCTTAAAGTTCAACTGCTCCCTGGCGTTTACTACCTGGTCGGCACCAAACTCTTGCGCCTTTTTCATCCGGTATTCATCTATATCCGTAGCAATTACTTTAGCGCCGATTAATTTGCAGAGTATTATATTCAGCAGGCCGGAGATACCGCTGCCTAAAATCAAAACCGTATGAGCTCTTTTTACTCCGATGATACGGATGCCTCTTACCGCGCAGGCCAGGGGCTCAATCATCGTCGCCTCCCCGTAAGAGATATCGTCCGCAAGTAAATAAGTCCCGCGCTCAACGTTTTCCTGCGGCACCCGGACAAACTCGCTGTATCCGCCGGGGTCATAATTGCCTTGATGCAGGGCCT
>JADHYK010000014.1 GCA_016782485.1 Candidatus Omnitrophota bacterium | reverse complement strand
TCTTTTGCGGGTGACTGCCGAGACGAAGCCCTTGCCGCGCGGAAAGCGAAGCTTGAGCACGGCGAGGTGGATCGGCAGGCAGGACCCGCAAAAGAGTAGAGCTAGAGAGCAGGGCCCGCTGAAAATCTCGCTTATTTCCCGTCTTTTTTCTTGCCAAACCCCGTATCTGATAGTATTATATAATGTTATAATCGGGGCCCATAGCTCAGCGGTCAGAGCAGGTGACTCATAATCACTTGGTCCGGGGTTCAAATCCCTGTGGGCCCATGCTTTTGCTCTTTAGAGCAAAAGCATGGTCCTGAGGAGCGCGCGGAAGCAAGCGACGAAGGACCTTATGATAAAAATGTCTTGGCAGGTGTATATTCTTGAGTGTAAGGATAGAAAACTTTATACAGGAATTACTAATGACCTAGAGAGGAGAATAAGAGAACATAACAGTGGCAACGGATGTAGGTTTACAAAATATCGTAGGCCAGTAAAATTGCTTTATAATGAAGAATTGCCAAATAAAATTAAGGCTTTGGGGCGCGAGGCAGAGATTAAGGGTCTTACAAAGAAAAGGAAATTATTATTAATTAACGCAGGTCCTTCGGCCTGCTAGGCCTTCAGGATTAAAATCTCAACCAGGTAAAACGAGGGAAATTTTAAGTTCAAATCCCTGTGGGCCCAGCGTAAAGATTTGTGAAGGACGGGCATTTAGCTTAGCCTGGTTAGAGCGCGTGCCTCACATGCACGAGGTCAGAGGTTCAAATCCTCTAATGCCCATATTAAATAAGCATCTATCAGGAGACAAAAATTGACGGCAGGCAACCTTAAAGACCAGATACTCAAGCTGCTCCAACTCCAGGAGATTGATACCGAGATTTATAGCTTAAAGCATGAGAAGGAGGTCAAGCCCGCAGAGATTAAGGTCCTTGAGGCGGCCTTTGAAGAGAAAAAGAAACATCTGGGCGAACTGGAGAAGGCCCTGCTTGATTTACAGAAACAGAGGAAGGATAGTGAGCTGGAATTAGCCTCTAAAGAAGAAGGGATTAGAAAACTGCAGACCCAGCTTTACTTGCTAAAGACCAATAAAGAATATCAGGCGATGCTTACCGAGATTGACGGCGCCAAGGCCGACGCTTCGATGATAGAGGATAAAATACTGGAGGTCCTTACCCAAACCGATAAGGCCAGGGCTGAGGTAGAGCAGGAGAAGGCAGGGCTAAAGGAGGAAGAAAAGGCGTTTAATGAACAAAAAAAGAGTGTTGAGAGCAGGACAAAAGAGATAGATGACCGCATGATCCAGCTTGCGGTGCAGAGAAAACAGGCGCTCGAGGGTATTGAGAAAAAGATTCTCTTGCAATACGAAAGGATATTAAAGAGCCGCGACGGCCTGGCGATAGTAGAAGTAAGGGATAATTCCTGTAAGGGCTGCAATATGCTTGTGCCTGCGCAGGTGATAAACCTGATCAAGATGTATCAGCGCATAGTTACCTGCGAAGTCTGCAACAGGATGTTATGCATTAAGGAATGAAGATGCTCGAAGTATACATCGACGGTGCATCAAAGGGTAATCCCGGGCCCAGCGGTATAGGAGTGGTTATCTGTCTTCATGGGGAAACGGTTAAGAATCTATCGGCTTATATCGGCAATGCCACGAATAATATCGCGGAATACACCGCCTTAATTTATGCGTTGCAGGAGGCCCTGATATTAAAGGCACAAGTATTAACTATAAATACAGACAGCGAGCTTTTATGCAAACAGCTTAAGAAAGAATACCGGGTGAAAAGCCCCAATATCGTTGGTTTGTATAATCAGGCATTGCATCTTGTCTCGGCCTTTAAGAAAGTTTCCATAAACAATATCCCCAGGGAGGATAATAAGGGCGCCGATAAATTAGCGACGCAGGCAATTAAGAGGCAGATTAAAGAACGAGGTCTTTGATAATAAGGGGCATCCCGTAAAATGATTCGCCTTTGGCGAATCATCACGGGATAGCCTCGTGATAAATTTTGTGAGACAAAATTTATTTTACGAGGCAGGTAGAATGCGGCTGCCCGCCGCCGTTTTGGTGGCGGGAGGAAAGTCCGGGCTCCGGAGGATAGCGCCAGCGGGGTAATGCCCGCCCTTCGAGAGAAATCTTGAAGAGGATATCCGCCATAAACCATGGCGGACCCGCCAATATTTTTGGCGGGAGAGCCACAGAGACGAGTAACAGCCGAGGGTTGTGATCAAGAAGATCCTTCGTCCGCCTATGGCGGACTCAGGATCATCTCGCAGCCTTCGGCTGCGAGATGAAACGAGGCAATCTCTGCGCGGAGCAAGGTTCAATAAGAGATGAGTCCCGCCACAAATCGTTGGGCGGGCACGCGCTGGTCCGGCGCGTTATAAATCTCGGGTAGACTGCTTGATTCCGGCGGCAACGCCGGAATTTAGAGGAATGGCCGCTAAGGATACGGATATTCGTATCGACACAAAACCCGGCTTATTCTGCCTGCCTTTAATTAGCGGATAGCGGATAGGGTATAGTTAAATCTTTTTTACTATACGCTAAACGCTATACGCTAAACGCTCAAGGTTAATTTAAGGAGGATAAAAGATGTCCGGTCATTCTAAATGGAAGACGAATAAATCGAGGAAAACCGCGGCTGACGCCAGGAAGGGGGCCGCGTATACCAAAATTATAAAAGAAATTACCGTGGCTGCGCGCGAAGGCGGGGGTAATTCCGATACCAATGTCAGATTGCGCACGGCTATCGCCAAGGCAAAAGAAGCGAATATGCCTTCGGATAATGTCAAGACGGCAATCCTGCGCGGTACGGGGGAATTGCCGGGTGTGGTCTATGAGACCGTCAAATACGAGGCCTACGGCCCGGGGGGAGTCGCGATTTTAATCGAGGCGACAACCGATAACAAAAACCGCACCACCGCGGAGTTGCGCAACATCATGTCCAAAAAGGGCGGCAATATGGCAGGTTCAGGCGCGGTGAACTGGATGTTCAGCGCAAAGGGTTACATACTCATAGAAAAGAGCAAGGCCAAAGAGGATGAGTTGATGGCAATAGCCCTGGATGCCGGAGCGGAGGATTTTAAAGTAGATGAAAAAAATTATGAAATATTCAGCTCGCCTCAGGATCTTGAAAAGATAAAACAGGCTGTTCAGGACAAGGGCATCGATTGGCAGGATGCTGAAATAACCATGATTCCCTCATCCAGCATTAAGCTCACCGGAGGCACTGCCAAGCAGTTATTGGGCCTGATTGAGGCGCTGGAGGAGCACGACGACGTCCAGCAGGTATACGCGAATTTCGATATACCCGATGAAATATTGGAAGAAAGCAATACCTAAAGTCAATAACCCATGGTAATCCTGGGAGTTGATCCCGCGTTAAGCGTTACCGGTTACGGCGTAATTGACGCCGGAAGAAACAACATTTTTTTATTAGAGGCAGGGGTTATCACGACTCCCCCTCAGGAGGCCTTGCCGCAGCGGCTGGATAAAATTTTCCGCGGGGTAACGAAATTAATTTCCGACACCAAACCCGCGGTATTGGTGCTGGAGAAATTATATGCGCATTACCGGCATCCTACGACCGCATACCTACTCGGCCATGCGCGGGGTGTAATCTGCCTTGCCTGTTCAAGGCAGAGTGTAGCCATGGTTGAATATGCGGCCACCAGGGTGAAGAAGGCGGTAGTGGGCAGGGGGCAGGCCTCCAAGGAGCAGGTACAGAGGATGGTATTGAATTTCCTTAAAGTTGACGTTGTGCCTAAATATACTGATGTGACCGATGCCCTGGCTTTGGCACTGGCCCACAGCAACATCATTAAAGCGGCTAAAATAGCAGCTAAGGACTTGAGGCGGGCATGATAACGAGGATTTGCGGCAAAATTATCGAGAGAGGGGCGAATTGCCTGGCGATAGAGATCGCGGGCATCTCTTACAAGGTTTTAATGCCGGCGGCAGTAATGCAGCGGCTGGATGAAAATATAAACCAGGACGGCACAATCAGCCTGATAACTTTTCATTATCACCATATCGAGTCCTCAAGGAGCATACCGGTATTAATCGGCTTCCTGAATGAAATCGAAAAAGATTTTTTCGAAACTTTTATCACTGTTTCCGGTATAGGGCCGCGCGCGGCATTGAAGGCATTAAATAAGCCGATGTCCCTAATCGCCCGCGCCATAGACGAAGGGGATGTAGTTTTTTTAAAAGGCCTTCCCGGCATCGGAGAGCAGAGAGCCCGGGAAATTATCGCCAAGCTTCAGAACAAGGTGGGTAGGTTTGGACTCATACAGGACGATAGATTCAAAGAGGAATCGGCAAAGTCCAAAGATATCGCGGAGGAAGCGCTGGCGGTATTGACGCAGCTGGAATACAAAAAGCAGGAGGCCTTAAAGATGATAAAGAAGGCCCTCCAGGAGTCAGGCGATATCCAGACAACCGAAGAGTTGCTGAACAAGGTTTATAAACAGAAAAAGGCGGGTTAGTGATGGCAGAAGATAATATAAAAGCGGTAATCGAGGCATTGCTTTTTGCCTGTGAGAAACCTTTAGCTATCGAACAGATAAGAAAGGTTCTGGACAATATGGAGGGTAGTGTTATCCGCGGGGTATTGGAAGAGTTGAAATCCGAATACGAAGAGCACAATCGCGGCATGCGCATTATCGAAATAGCCGGTGGCTTTCAAATGGTAGCCTCATCCGGATTCTCCCCCTTTTTAAAGAAATTATTCAAAGACCGTAATAACGAAAAATTATCAAAGCCGGCGTTGGAAACCCTGGCGATTATCGCCTATAAACAGCCGGTAACCAGAAACGAGATCGAACTTTTAAGAAACGTAAACGTTGACGGGGTGATGAATAGCCTGCTGGATAAAAATCTTGTCCGCATCGCAGGCAGAAAGAAGGTTCCCGGCAGGCCATTTGTTTTCGGCACCACCAGGCAATTTCTGGAGTATTTCGGGCTAAACTCCCTGGAGGAGCTGCCTAAGATGGAGGAGTTTTCTAAGATAACGGAGGAGTTAAATGAACTTGAAAAACCTGCGTAGGCAAATAGACGGTATTGACAAAAAGATTACCGCCATGCTTAATGTGCGTTCCCGGGTTACCTTACGGATTGCCAGGCAAAAACAAAAAAATGGAGCGGGGATTTATTCCCCTGACCGGGAAAGAGAAGTTTTAAGGAAAGTTGCGCTGATGAATAAGGGGCCGCTTAAGCCGCGGGCAATCGAGGCAATTTACCGCGAGATTATGTCCGCCAGCCTTTCGCTGGAGAAGCCTCTGGGGATTGCCTACCTGGGGCCGCAGGCAACTTTTACGCATCTGGCGGCTTTAAAGAGGTTCGGTTCGCAACTGGAGTATATCGCCTGCGACAGTATCGGAGATGTCTTCCTTGAGGTTGAAAGGGGGTCGGCGGATTACGGCGTGGTCCCGATAGAGAATTCCATCGAGGGGGCGGTTACCCATACCCTGGATATGTTTATGGACTCGGATTTAAAAATCTGCGCGCAGATAATCCTGGATATTTCTCATAACCTTCTGGCGAATTGCCGTAAAGAGAAGATTAAGCGCGTATATTCCAACCCCCAGGTCTTCGGCCAGTGCAGGATCTGGCTGCAGGAGAATCTCCCCGGGGCCGAACAAATTGAAGTTTCCAGCACTACGCGCGCGGCACAGGTAGCTGCCGGAGAAAAATACAGCGCCTGTATCGCCTCCTTATTGGCAGCCAAGGCATATAAACTAAAAGTTATTGCCCGCGATATCGAAGATTCGCCGCATAATATCACGCGCTTCTTTGTAATCGGAAAAGAGAATATCGGCCCCACCGGAGCAGATAAGACTTCCATCCTTTTTTCGATTAAAGACAAGGTGGGGGGCCTGTATGAGATGCTCATGCCGTTTAAGAAATACAGGATTAACCTTACCAGGATTGAGTCCCGCCCTTCAAAAAAGAAGGCCTGGGATTATTATTTCTTTGTGGACCTCCAAGGCCATAAGGATAACCCCCGGATTAAAAAAGCGCTTTCTGAACTTGAAAACAGATGTACGTTCCTAAAGGTGCTTGGGTCCTATCCTATCGGAGAATAAAAAAATGAAATTGGTCAGAAGAAACATACTTAGTCTGAAACCTTATATCGCCGGAAAGCCAATAGAAGAGACAAAGAGGCAATTAGGCTTGAAAGATGTTGTAAAACTGGCCTCCAACGAAAACCCCCTTGGGGCATCGCCGCTGGCTTTGAAAGCGGTTAAGCATGCCCTTTTGGGGATTAATCGTTATCCTGATTCGCAGGGTTTTTATCTAAAGAGAAAGCTTGCCAGACACTTTAACCTTTACCCCTCGAATTTTGTCCTCGGCAACGGTTCCGACGAACTCATCGACGTGATTATAAAGACCTTTGTAGAAACGGACGAATCCATAATTACCGCCGATATCACCTTTCTGGAATATAAGATCATATCGGAAAGTAACGGCCGCAGGATTATCGAGGTGCCTTTAAAGTATTACAAGTACGACCTGGATGCGATCCGCAAAAAGCTGGATAAAAAGACAAAGTTAATCTTTATTTCAAACCCTAATAATCCGACCGGCACATACGTTACCAATTACGAGATAAAGGAGTTCATGGAAGGTTTGCCGAAAGACATTTTGCTGGTTTTAGACGAGGCATACGATGCCTTTATTGATGTGGATGATTTCCCGAACAGCTTAGGCCATATACGCGGCGGAAATGTAATTATCCTCAAGACCTTTTCCAAGGCCTACGGCCTTGCCGGATTAAGGGCAGGTTACGCTATAGCGGACGCAGAATTGGTATCCTACATGGAAAGAGTCAGGCAGCCTTTTAACGTAAATTCTCTTGCGCAGGCGGCGGCAGCAGCAGCTTTGGAGGACAGGAAGTTCCTGGCCAGGACAAGGGAAGTGGTCCTGGAGGGCAAGGGTTTTCTCTATGCACAGCTGACAAAAATGGGCCTGGCGTATGTTTCCAGCGTAGCTAATTTTATCCTGATTGATATAGGCCGGGATTCGCGGGCATTTTTCCGCCGTATGTTAAGCTACGGTATCATCGTGCGGGATATGAAGCAATACGGCCTCAAGAATTTTATCAGGGTGACCATCGGCACAAAAAAAGAAAACGAAAAATTCATCAAGATTTTAAAGAAGGTATTATAGGGAGGCATTATGATTATCGTCTTAAGACCCAATGTAACAGAGCAGCAGATTAAGCATATTACCGATAAGGTGAAGAAGATGGGCCTTACCCCGCATCTTTCCAGGGGTACGCAACGCACGATTATCGGGGTTATCGGGCCGGAGGACGTATTGCGCGTTACTCCTTTAGAGGTATTCCCAGGCGTAGAAAGCGTGATGCCGGTTTTGGCTCCCTACAAACTGGTCTCCCGGGAGTTCAGGCGGGAAGATTCGGTGTTTAATCTGGGCAAGGGTTTGAAGATCGGCGGCAACAGGATTGTGGTTATGGCCGGCCCTTGCGCCATTGAGAGTAAAAAGACCTTAAAGGAGATCGCAACAAAAGTTAAAAAAGCGGGGGCAACGGTCCTGCGCGGAGGCGCATTCAAGCCGCGTACCTCGCCTTACAGTTTTCAGGGGCTAGGCGAAGAGGGCCTGCAGATTATGAAAGAGGTAGGGGAGGAGCTGGGGCTGGTGACTGTAAGCGAGGTAATGGATGCCCGCGACGTGGCGCTGGTTGCCGGTTATGTGGACGTGCTTCAGATAGGGGCGCGTAATATGCAGAATTTTAACCTGTTAAAGGAAGTAGGAATGATCAGAAAGCCGGTGGTATTGAAACGCGGCCTATCCTCTACAGTCAAGGAGTTGCTGATGTCGGCGGAGTACATTTTAGCAGGAGGCAACTTCAACGTCGTCCTTTGTGAACGCGGCATAAGGACTTTTGAGGATGCCACGCGCAATACCCTGGACCTGAGTGCGGTTCCGGTTATAAAGCAGTTATCGCACCTGCCGGTTATTGTCGATCCCTCGCATGCTGCCGGTAAATGGGGGCTGGTTCCGCCGCTGGTAAAAGCAGCAGTTGCCTGCGGCGCAGACGGCCTGATTATTGAGGTGCACAGCCATCCGGAAGAGGCAAAATCCGACGGTGCCCAGTCTCTGTTACCCGCTAATTTCTCAAAGTTAATGCTCCAACTAAAAGGCTTTGCCAGGGCAGCCGGGAGAATAATCTGATGCGGCTATTCAATAAAATTGCGATTATCGGCACCGGCCTTATCGGCGGTTCTTTGGCACTTGCCATAAAGAAAAAAGGCCTGGCCGGTGAAGTTGTCGGCGTGAGCAGAAAAAAGGCAACGCTGTTATCAGCCAGGAAAGCGGGAGCTATAGACAGGGGTTCCCGGAACTTGAGCATAATTAAGGGGGCGGATTTGGTTGTGTTGGCTATCCCTGTAGACACGATAATAGATCTGGCGCCGCGTATTCGCAGGTTTATCGACAGGAATTGCCTGGTGACCGATGTCGGCAGCACGAAAGAGAGAATTGTATCCAGCCTGAATAAGATTTTCCCAAATTATGTAGGGGCGCATCCGTTAGCCGGTTCAGAAAAAAGAGGCATCTTAAATGCCTCACCCGGTATATTCAAAGGCTCTTTATGTATATTAACTCCGACAGCAAAGACCGCCTCCGCGGCACTTACAAAAATAAACCTCTTATGGAAACGTGTTGGTGCAAAGGTAGTGTTTCTTACGCCTGCGATGCATGACCGGATTTTGGCTTTTACCAGCCACCTGCCGCACATAATCGCCTTTTCCTTAATCAGCGCTATCCCTGATAAATACCTGCCTTTGTCTTCGACTGGACTGAGGGATACCACGCGTATCGCCGCCTCGGATGACGAAATCTGGGAGAAGATCATATTTAGCAACCGGGAGCAGATCATAAATTCGATCAGCGCCTTTGAGAGCAGTTTATCAAGGATAAAAAGAGCCGTACAGAGGAAGGACAGAAAGGCCGTAACCAGATTTTTAACACAGGCAAAAAGCAAGAGAGATACCCTCTAGAGTCACTATGATTATCGCCATCGATGGCCCTGCCGGAGCCGGTAAAAGCAGCGTTGCAAAAATAATAGCTAAAAAATTAGGTTTGCTTTATATTGATACCGGGGCGATGTACCGCGCCTTAACCCTCAAGGCCCTGGAGGATAAGATTGATATTAATGATACGGCGCGCCTTATAGAAATATCCAGGCGCACGCAAATCAGCTTGCGTAATAGCCCTGACGGCTCACTGGAGGTATTTCTCGACGGAAGGGATGTCAGTGCAAAGATCCGCCAGCCACAGATTACCAGGTTTGTCTCTGATGTCGCCAGGGTAAAAGAGGTAAGAGAGGTCATGCTTGGGCTGCAGAGAGAGTTAGGCCAGAACGGCAATGCCGTTCTGGACGGCCGTGATATAGGGACGGTAGTTTTTCCCGGCGCGGATAAAAAATTTTATATTGATGCGGATTTTAAAGAAAGGGTGAAGCGCCGGCATAAGGAATTACTTGCTACGGATAGCAAAATAACTGCCGTTGAAGTGGAGGCAGACTTAAGCAACCGTGACAAGATTGATTCCACCCGGGAATTCGCCCCGCTGAAAAAAGCGCAGGATGCACTTTATATCGATACCACCGATATGACGATAGAAGAGGTTGTGCAGCGTATTCTATTGCATATTAAGAATCCAAAGTAATGGATAAATCACTCATCCGGAATTTTTCAATCATTGCCCATATTGACCACGGAAAGTCCACGCTTGCCGACAGGATACTGGAGGTAACCGGAGCGGTGGACAGAAAGCATAAGCAGAATCAGCTCTTGGACGATATGGACCTGGAGAGGGAGCGCGGTATTACCATTAAGGCATCGATGGTCAGGCTCTCTTATCGCGCCAGAGACAACCGGGAGTATATCTTGAACCTTATTGATACCCCGGGGCACGTGGATTTTACTTACGAGGTTTCAAAATCCCTGGCTGCCTGCGAGGGTGCGGTTTTAGTGGTGGATGCCGGCCAGGGCATAGAGGCTCAGACGGTTGCCAATTATTATTTAGCCCGCCAAAGCCAGCTAACGATTATACCGGTCATAAATAAGATTGATTTAAGTTCGGCAGATGTGGCGCGGGCGAGGCATCAGATTGTCAATATATTGGGATTTAAGGATGAGGAGATCATCCTTGCTTCCGCTAAAGAGGGCATCGGCATCGAAGAGATATTAGAGAGGATTGTGGAGTGTATTCCCTGTCCGAGCGGCGAAGCAACTAATCCCCTGAAGGCGCTTGTTTTTGACTGCCGTTTTGATACTTTTAAGGGGGTAGTAGTCTTTGTCAGGGTGGTCGACGGCAGGATTAGCCTCAAGACCCAGCTGAAGATGATGCATTCCGGAAAGACCTATAAGATCGAAGAATTGGGGGTCTTTAAAAACCTCAAATATGCAGAGGCGGATTCGCTTTCCTGCGGAGAGGTAGGTTATCTTACCGCCAATATCCGCGATGCCCGTGAAATTGTTATCGGAGACACGATTGCCGACCTTAAGAACCCGTGTTCTGCGGTCCTGCCCGGATACCGCACGATAAAGCCCCTGGTCTTCTGCGGCATCTACCCGGTCAATGCCGGGGATTTTCCGGACCTGCGCGACGCTATCGATAAATTGAAACTTTCGGACGCCTCTTTTGTTTTTGAGCCGGAGAATTCGCAGTCCTTCGGTTCGGGTTTCCGCTGCGGGTTCCTGGGGCTGCTGCATATGGAGATTGTCCAGGAGCGGCTGGAAAGGGAATACGGCCTGAATTTAATCTTAACCGTCCCCAATGTCGTATACAGGTTAAAAGACAAAGACGGCCAGCTTCTGGAGGTGGATACGCCGGCAAAATTTCCGCAGCCGCAGCAGATACAAGAGGCCTTTGAACCCTATGTCAATTTGTTGATGATCATACCGATTGATTCCATAGACCCTGTTTGTGAATTCACGAAATCCCGCCGCGGCGTATTTGAATCCAGCGATTATCTTGGGGAGGATAGGGTGAAGATTGTTTTTGATATTCCCCTTTCTGAGATTATCGTGGATTTTTACGACCGGATAAAATCACTCACCAAAGGATATGGTTCCATAGACTATGAATTCAAAGATTATTTTCCCACAAAACTCATTAAACTTGATATAATGCTTAACGGAGTGATCTGTGACGCATTTTCCTTCCTGATCACCAAGGAAAAAGCTATTGCGAAGGGCCGTGCCATGGTAACTAAACTCAAAGAATTAATCCCCCGGCAGTTATTTGAGGTGGTTATTCAGGCGGCTATCGGCAGCCAGATTCTGGCGTCGGAGAAGGTGCGCTCTGTCGGCAAACACGTTACCGCCAAATGTTACGGCGGAGACATCACCCGTAAACGCAAACTCTGGGAAGAGCAGAAGAAGGGCAAGAAACGGATGAAACAGTTCGGAAGGGTAGAGATTCCGCAGGAGGTATTTCTGGAGGTCCTGAAGATATGAGCGCCGGCAGGAAATCGGTGATCCGCGAGTGGATAGAGTCGATAATCGTAGCGCTGATTCTGGCTATGATTATCCGCACCTTCGTGGTACAGGCATTTAAAATCCCCACCGGCTCCATGCGCCCGACGTTACAGGAAGGGGATTTAATACTGGTCAACAAATTCATTTACGGGGCAAGGGTGCCCTTTACGGATTTAAGGCTCCCCGGGCTAGCTCAACTTAAGAGGGGGGATGTGATAGTTTTTATTTATCCGGAAGACCCCAAGAAGGACTTTATCAAGCGGCTCATCGGGCTGCCGGGGGATACGGTAGAAATTAAAGACGGTACCGTTTATATTAATGATAACCCCGTATTGGACCCGGTCTTTAACCAGCGCTATTATTATAACCGTGGCCAATGGGGGCAGGAGAACCAGAAAATAACCGTTACGCAGGATTCTTACTTCGTGCTAGGCGATAACTCCGCCTCTTCCCAGGATAGCCGTTACTGGGGTTATGTGCCGGAAAAAAATATTCTTGGCAGGGCGATATTAATCTACTGGCCGCCTAACAGGATAAGGATTATCCGATGAACTTTGCAAATAAAATTTCCACCTTCAGGATTTTAAGCGTTCCGTTTTTTGTCGGCAGTTTAATGTACTATTCTCCCGAAAGGGAAATTTTGAGGTTTGTGGCGCTGGCGATATTCATCGTGGGGGTTATTTCTGATGCCGTAGACGGCTATATTGCCAGGAGGTCTAAACAGGTTTCCAAGGCAGGCCTTATCCTTGACCCCCTCGGAGACAAGCTGCTTCTGATGAGTGCATTTATCTGCCTGCATCTTATCGCCAAGTTTCCCGTCAGGTTTCCTCTCTGGGTTACTTTAACCGTAGTCAGCCGGGATTTTATCATCCTTCTGGGGGTTACCGTAGTCTATATGGTTAAAGGCACGATCAATGTCCTGCCTACCAGGTGGGGAAAACTTACCACCACTTTTCAGATGTCGGCGGTTATCGCCCTGTTGATTAAGTTGCCGGCCGCGCCTCTTTTCTGGTGGCCGGCGGTCTTCTTTACGGTTATATCGGGCATAGACTATATAATGCGGGGGTTTAAAGTATTATATGCAGTGGACAATCACAGGCATAATCGTTAGTTATCTTGTCGGTTCCATCCCTACCGCTTATATCTTCGGCCGCATATTTAAAGGCATAGATATCCGTAAATTCGGCTCAGGGAACGTCGGGGCGACTAATGCCCTGCGCGTGCTGGGGAGGGGGCCGGGGATAGCCGTCCTGGCCGTCGATACGCTTAAGGGCCTGCTGGCAGTGACCGTTTTGGCGGGCTTGCTGACCGTGCATGTAAGCGGTATATCCGCCGAGGCATTGCGTATTATCCTGGGGTTGGCCTGCATCTGCGGCCACAACTGGACGGTATTTTTGAAATTCAGAGGCGGCAAGGGCGTTGCTACTACTCTCGGAGTATTAATTGGTTTGTCATTGAGTATCCCCGGATTGAAATTCGTAGTCGCGGCCTCAATCGCTATCTGGCTTTTAGTATATCTTACCACAAAGATTATCTCCGCAGCCTCCCTGGCTACCGCACTGACTTTACCGCTATTGATGGTATTTTTTAGACAGCCCCTGGCGTCAGTATCATTGGGCGTTTTTCTTTCCCTGTTTGTTATTCTGCGTCACAAATCCAACCTCAAGCGGCTGATTCAGGGCAAAGAGCCGCAGACCACCTTCAAAAGATAAGTAAAAAGGAAGCGTTTTCTTTTAGGGCGATTATTGGCTTGAAAGGCCTTTTCTTTGCGTGCATACTTGTTATGGAATTAGAATTTTTCCCCATCCCGTAAAGCGTTGCTTTGCAGCGCCACGGGATAGGGGCGTGATTAACGAAGTTAATTTTACGCCCCCATCCCGTAAAGCGTTGCTTTGCAGCGCCACGGGATAGGGGCGTGATTAACGAAGTTAATTTTACGCCCCACCAGCCAAAAATGGAGGAGGGGATAGCCGGGTTGCCGATAATAAAATAGGAGGACAATCTTCTTAAGGCAACCCGGCTAAAAAATTATTGCCGCAAGGAGAACTATAGATGCGCGACCTATTATTTAAGGACCTTACTTCAAGCGATAGGAAAAGGAGAATAATCTGCAGCTCTGAAATTATGGATAAAGAGGGCGTACGCAGCATTATCCGCCGGTACTTTGTTTATATAGTAAAAGATATTACCGAGGCCTATGCGCAGAAACCCGTACCTTCTGTTTATGTAGTTAAAAGACGCGATACCAAAGAAAGAAAGGAAAACTTCTTCTGCCGGGTAAAGGCAGGTATAATAATTGTAAAGGACCAGCGGCAATTCCTGGTGCTTTATGCGCATTCCTTAAAGATCGGGCTTGCGGCCATCCCGGCGCATTTATCAAAATATAGCCAAGAGGCATAATAAAAGCAGGCCTTTAAAATAACCAGAATCTCCTGACCGGACAAAGTAAATTTGTCCGGTTTTTTGTTGACAAAGAAAAGCTGTAATATATAATGTATAGCAACATACGTTAATTTTTAAAAATGTTTAAGAAGCCTCTTATAACCTCAATTTTAATAACTTACGCCTTATTTTTAACCCCGATTTTGTCCCTTCCGGCTTTGGGCCAATCTGCGTCATCGGTATATCTCTGTGATTTCGGTATAGCGTTATACCGTGAGGGCAAGTTCGATGAGGCTCTTAGCGAGTTCAAGAAAGCCTTGCTTGCGCAGCCGGATAATATAATTGCCCAGGAGTATATGAACCTGATCTTCCAGGAAAGCCTGGGTTTATCTTCGCCTGTCAGGCTGGCTAAAGAACCTGCTCAGGAATTGACCCGGGATCAGATAATGGATAGGGCGCTATCCAGTTTTACTACTCAGGTGCAGGGGTTTGAAGAAACAGGGAGGCAGTTCGGGGATGAGAAGCCAAAAATAAAAGCCGGCCCCGTGGAGATAAGCGGCGAGGTTCAGCTGCGCGCAGGCTTTACCCCCCAGAGTGCATACTGGAAACGGGCAAACTTCAACCTAAACGAAAGAGACTGGCGGATGCTTTCCGGTGCCGCTCTTGACAGGAAGGAAAATACTTATGACCCAAGGATTTACGATAGATTAAGGATTGATTTTGATACCGGTAATGAAGAAGGTTTCAATTTCCACAGCAACATTACGGTTGACCCCTGGAGTTTTACCGGCAGAAGCAATATTGTTAATTTGCATGGCTCAGCAGGTGACGTGGCGCAATTTGAATTGGACTATTGGTCAAATACCGGATACACGATAGACCATGCCGTTAATACTATAGATAACGGCGATATCATCAATCTTCCGGAGATTAAAGTCGTAAACGGCCATACTGCATCGCCGGTTTCTATAACGACTGTGGCGGGTAATACATTTACCATTCCCGAAGTAAAAATTTATCGCAGGTTCCAGCCGGTAAGGGAATTCTGGTTTGATTATCTCCAGGATGATTTAAAAATCCGGGTGTTTCCCGTCGCTTATGAAAACCAGGCGGTTACCTTTGATGACCCCTTAAGGTTATCCAATAACCGTATCTGGTGGGAGGACAGCCCCTGGCTGCATTCCTGGAAGCCGGGAAGATATAATGCGGGGGCCAGCCCCGTGGATTTCACAAAAGGATATTGGGATAACAGCTTTTCGTTTTCTGCAAGGGACAGCGAAGGAAGGCGCCTGACCGCATTGCGCGGCGGCAAATTTGAATTCCAGCCCGGAGAAAATACTTCACTGGTAACCAGTATCGCAACGCCGATGAACCCCTGGCAGGATTATACGGATGTGGATAACCTGCTTTCAGCTACGCGCGCAAAACATTCGCTTACCGATAGTATTGATTTGGGGTTATCTCTGACCACACGCATCGGTTTTAATCTCGATGATGCCGCTAAATTCGATGCCTGGAATTATGCCGCGGCCACGGATTTCGGTTACGAAATCATAGACGGTATAAAGACCAGCCTGGAAGTTGCCTATTCCCAGTCAAGATATGATATCGCTAATTCTGAATACAGGACCAGGAGCAGGGGTTTTGCATATTATGCCTCTCTTATCGGCCGCTATCCCTTTGAGGAGAGCATTATGCATACCGAGTTCGGTTACGACGGCATCCGGCCGGAAAAATACGACACTTTTTTTACTAAATTTAAAATTTACGCTGCCCGGATGGATGAATCATTTGATGCGTCTTTATCTAATTATGCCGAGACCCGCGATGATGAATTCTGGTCAAGGCACATACACTTCCGAAAGCCCTTCGGGCATTATTACCAGGGCGAAGGCCAGATGCTGACTTGGGATGATATCAAAACCTACAGGATAGGAAACGGCATTGATATTGACCGCAGCACCTTTGGCTTACGCGTAGAAAGCCTGCTCTGGGATAATATGGTGGATAACCTTTTTGATGCACGCAATGTCCACGCCAACAACGGCAAATTCCTGGAGAATGTTTTGCGCGATGAGCTTACCATTAAGGCAAATGAAAAATTAACCGGAAAGTTTCTCGGTATTTACCACCGCCTGCATAAAACTTATGGCGGCATCGACCCCTATATTTTTAACTCCCAGACGCGGGAATACTATACCAATGATTATATAGAAGACGGCAAAGATCCATCTGTGGCTACGGGTTCCCTGGGGCTGGAATATCAGTTCTTAGACTGGCTGGCTTTAAACGGGGTATGGGAATATACCAATGATATTGCCTTTGGGCTGGATAATTTTCCGCGCCGGCTGCTCAATGAGAAGAACCGTACAGATTATAGTTACGAGGAGGACAGGAAATACCGGGATATGCTTAATTATCTTTACAGTCAGCAGTATTTCCCCCGCCCCCCTTATCCGTATTACAATGTTTTTAAGGCAGGATTGCGGCTTACTCCGATAGAGAACCTGCAGATTTACCTGGATTACACCCGTAATCCTTACGAGAAGGCCGGCCCCATCGACGATAATATGAACCACGTGGGTTTTGAAGTATCTTACCTGCCTATGCCTAAACTCGGTTTATTCTTTAGGTACACATATTCGCGCTGGCAGGATATAAATAAGCTTATACTGGGAGACACCGGGCTCTATGGCCATCATAATTTCTTCGCCGAGGCGATATTCCGCAAGTCCGAAGATGAGGATATTAGTTTTCAATACGGCGAGTCAAGCAGAAACCCTTATATGGGCGGGATTCTCGATGTAACCTGGGATCCCTACGGAGGAAGCCTCTCTACCATCGATACGCAGCACATTTTCCGCCTCTATTACCGCCGCAAGTTTTAATGAGCGCATAAGTTATGGAGCTCTGTAAGAGCGACATAACTTATATGCGCGAACTAATCCCGACGAATGTGCAAAAATTTTATTTTAAAATTTTTGCACAGTATCTGAGTCGGGATCTTTGACTATTCCAGATATATATTTATTTGTTTAATCAGGCGTGAGCGTACCTCTTCGGCATAAGGCGCAGGGATTGTATCCTGAAGCAGCCGGACTAACTTTCCGTCCTTATCGTTAAAAACAATCTTTTTTATCTTCGTTCCACTTTTACCGAAGGTATTCTTTCTTTGGGGGTTGTGGTAGGTAACCGCGACTTGACTTAGGAAATTGAAGGCGTAGGCTTTATTCTTTTTATCGAAGAGCCACCCGGCAAGGGCCGGCTCAAAACGCAGATTAAGTTCTTTTTTCTCGTTCAGGAAAAACGGCTTAGCCCCGGTATTCATCACCAGCCAGATATTCAGGAACTCAGCGGTTGAGCCGGAAAGCCGCGCCACAAAGCCGTTGCCGTGCAGGCCCTTATCAGCAAAGGCGCTGCTGACTAAAAATGAGGAGTTTTCCAGGATACTGCGGCCGTACCTTTGAGGATTCTGGAAGGGGATAAGCACGTTTTTAAATTCAGCGTAGAACTCCTCATAAAGGCCGCGCTTTAGGAGTTCCAGCAGGTACTTATACTCCATATGCAGCCAGATAGATTCGTTTTCCAGCCACCCCGGCGTAAATACGCGGCAGCGGCCGATTTCTTCAGGCATAGATAGAAGGGGCGCGGTGACTTTATACATCTTTAACTTTTTATCATAAAGCGGGCTGGCCTTGGTTGCCTTATGGATTAGCTTTGCCTCTCTAAAGTCATGGCATAACCTGAGGGCATGCACCTGTCCTTCCAGAAAGAGGGGGAGTTTTTTCTGTAAAAACTTTAGCGGTTTGATATGCGGAGGCTTTAATTTTTCATATTTAACCACTTCATTTATGAAGTAGGCGTAATAAAGATTATTTTTTTTATCTTTTGCCTTTTCTATCCCCGCCTCAATTTTCTTAAGTGCATTTTCCAGGATGCCTTTCAGGGCGGTTGCCTCCATTTCCAGTTCCTTGCCGCTAAACCCGAGTTTTGTTTTCTGCCGGTAGCCTTCTTTGAGGAAATAGCTTCTGTCCCAGTAGAGGAATTCTTTGTCCGGCGAGCTATTATTCAGGCCTTCTTTAAGCAGGCTGTCTAACCCGCACAAAAAGGCGTGAATTTCCTCAGTCACGCATATTTTCTCTACTCCAGCATCATCAAGAAGCCGATTTATCAACAAGATCAGCCTTTTGAGTTCAAAGGTTTCGCATAAAGAGGAGCCGAAAAGCGCAGGCAGCCCGTTAAGCGAATCAAACCAGTTGGGCTTATCCGCCTCCATTTCAATGCCGGTACCAAAGGGGTCAAGCGAAGCCAATTTATTGGCAAGAAGGCAGAGGAGTTTGTTTATAAGTGAAGTCTGGTAGATTTCTCCCTGGCCGTATTGAGTCCGTACCCAGTGCGGCTGATGGTGCCTTTTTCTGATCAGCTCTTTTTTAGCGGTATCTGCGGCGACCGCATGCAGCTGCCGGGGGTAACCCCCGTGCAAGAGGTATTTTTCGTTACGCGGCCTGACAATTTCGCTATTATCGAAAAAGGTGAAGGCCTTTTTCTCGAACAAAATTTGTTTTAATTTCTCCGGGTAAACCGCCAGGTAATTTTCCAGCAGGTCAATGGTGTATGTCCAGTGGTCAGTCCAGAAGCCCTCTGCGTGTTCGGCCTCCTGAACCTTTAGCGAAGAAGAGATCAAGGTTGCCAGCAGTTCGTCGTAAGATGTATTCAATTTAACTTTATTTTCCTCGATAAAAAAGATTACATCCGCGGGGGTAAAGGGTTTGTGCAGGATAGAGGAGATTCTGGCGATTTTCCCCTCTTCAACAAGGCCCTTTAGGATTGACTCGGGTTCAACGCCATCTTTGAGCAGGAGGCTTGTGCCTTTGGTTACCAGAGGGTTAAAACCGTCGGCCTGCAGGAGACTGAAGAAATAGAGCAGGTTTTCTTCTTTCGTATCCGGGTTAAACCATATATCACACCTGCGGTTCTGGTTTATATCGCGGTAATTGCCGTTACCCTGTGAAAAATAAGAGGGCTGCAGCTTGAATTTATTGTAATCTCTTTCCAGGTCACCGTGTTTTCTTGAATACAGGTAAAATACCGCGGGGTCTTTGTCTTTAGCGCTATCCAGGGTCAGGGGATAGCCGCCGCGCATGATATTATCCAGATAGGTCTGTTTGGCATAAAGGTCAAACTTTACGCTGCCGGAGGAGGTAGAGATATCCGCCTGCAGCTGTTCGATAGTTTCTTTATTCTGAACTTTTTTTTGCGCAAGATATCCGGGGGAAGTTATCTTTTTTATCGACGATTCAAGTATATCGCGGCTGCGCGCATGGCCGATGACGCAATAGATTGTTTTCTGCCCCGAGGCGCCTAATTTAAATTCCAGGTTCATAAAAGCAGAAGGGGTTTTATTCCGGGTTGTTTCTTTTTTGCCTGTAGCAGGCTTTTGCGAAGAGAGAAAATTACGCGGGCAGGAGAAGTCGGTTGCCGGGCCGAATATAACCTCCGGGTCAAGCGTCGGTTTTATGATCTTAAGCTTATCTTTGTTATAGTGGAAGCCAAGGTAGAAATTTCCTTCTCTGATGTGCACTACTTCAGGCCTGTCCGTAGGGTCAACATCAAGTTTATAAAAGGCTGCGCCGCTGCCGAGGGTTTCGGCGTTCATCCACGCCTCTATCGTACGGCTCATTAATTTGAGAAAGGCATCGTTTGTCCCGTAGGGGACTATCTGCGGCAGGCCGTCAACCAGCTGTATTGTCTTGGGCTGAGAAGTCAGGTTCTGCAGGGTTACTATTCTGCTCAATCCGGCATAGGAATCCCCGGGAACATTGAAATACTCTATGTTTACCCGCAGGCCGAGAGAGAGGTTATCTTCTTCTAATCTAAGCCCCCAGGGGCTGATGGACATTTTGTTTGCGATATTAAATCCGAGGCTGGTAAAGCCGTTATGGAAGGGTTCGTAAAAGGAGGTGTTATTTACTTTAATAAAGGTACGGAAACCCTGTGATGAGACCAGCTGCCAGGCTTTATTTGCCGGGTAAAATTCCAGTATGGCGTGGTCTTTATTCTTTATGCCGAAGCTGGAAATTGCCTGGCCGCGGTTGACATAGAAGACCCACATCGGTATGCCGTATTTTCCGGCTATGCCGGGGAAGAAGTTGGCAAAGGGCTTTGCGAAGTTGTAGTTTTGGATTACAAACTCGCCGTTATCAGCCAGGTAATATTTTGGTTTCTTTATTTTACTTTTAGAGGCCATTTTAAATGAGCGCCTGAGTTACGAACACGATAGTGTGAGTAACTCAATGCGCGAATTTAACCCAGCACTTATTTTTTGAAACAGCGCTTGAGCTAAAATTAACGGTTGCTCCCAATAAATACCTTTGTTATACATTCCGGTCTGAATACAAAAATAAGTGCTGGGTGAGTTCGGCCATAAACTTATGTCGGCTTACGTCTCCATAAATTTAGGCCTCACTTATTTTACACGCTTTACGGTATTTGTCCACAAAAAAGGTGTTGTTTCGCAGCTAGCGCCTGTCGAGGCGTATTTCTCGCATTGAAGGAAACTGTCCCTGTTACTCTTCTCGCTCAGTTCGCTTTTGCCTTTCGTTTTGCTCAAGGCCGGCAAAGGTCTCTCGTCCGCCACAGTACTTTGGCGGACTCAAGCATGCTTTGCCTAAAAGCTCCATTCGCTCGAAAAGTGCCAGGTGCATTTCCCTTCAATATGACTCTTACGTATAAAAACTCAATCCCCGGCTCTGAACGAGCATAAGGCGCGTAGGAGCACGTATATGAGGCGAGACTTTTTAGGGCTTCTCTTCTTTGAAGCCCCCTGTGGGGATGGGGGGACCCACCCAAAAAGTCGAGCCGAATGCGACGAGTCCCGTTAGAAATTTTGATAGTAAATGGTATTTCTAACGGGACGAGCACCGCAGCGAGAGAAGAGCCGGGATTGAGTTTAAGAGTAGGAAAAGCGCAGCGGGAGGTTTTATTATATTTGATACTTCGACTTCGCTCAGTATCAACACTGAGTATACCCCCGATTGTTTGCCATCAGGGGGACGAATGTGTGTAATCCCAATATGATAATGTCGTATTCTGCCAATTTAAAAATGTCGTATTCCAAGGATGCTATAATGCTTCCTCTGGAAGGAGGGCATTATGGCAGGAAAGGACATTATCGCAATGACTCAGGAAGAATTAAAAAGGCTGCACATAATCCGCAAGGCGCTGGACAAATCAATAACACAGGTTGAAGCGGCGGGTATTATCGGGGTATGCCTAAGGCAGGCCCAGAGGATATTAAAAGCAGTAAAGGTTGAAGGAGATAAGGGTGTAATACATAAATCCCGGGGTCGGTTATCAAACAGCGCCCTGCCGGATAAGATAAAAGATAAGGCATTAAAACTTTACAAGGAAAAATATCACGATTTTGGCCCTACCCTGGGCAGCGAGAAGCTCTTTGAAATAGATAAAATTAAACTAAACGATGAGACGCTGCGCCTTTGGCTTATAAAGGCGGGTATCCCTTACAAGAAGCGCAAGAAGAGGCCGCATAGGCAATGGCGTGAGCGAAAACATTCTTTCGGGGAGATGATTCAGATGGACGGCTCTCATCATAATTGGTTTGAAGGAAGAGGCCCTGAATGTGTGCTTATGGGTTATATCGATGATGCCACAGGCCGGCCTTTTGCCCGGTTTTATCCCTACGAAGGCACCCTTCCGGCAATGGACAGCTTTAAGCGGTATATAGAGAAATACGGCGTGCCTGCAATCCTCTACTTAGACAAACACCCGACGTATAAATCAACTAAGAAGCAGACCGTAGAAGAGGAGCTGGATAATGCAGAGCCCCTGAGCCAGTTTTCCAGGGCGGCAAAAGAACTGGGCGTTGATCTGATCTATGCTGATTCTCCCCAGGCCAAAGGCAGGATAGAGCGGCTATTTAACACCTTCCAGAACCGTTTGATAAAAGAGATGCGCTTAAAAGGCATAAAATCCCCGGAAGAAGGGAACAGATTCTTAACTTATTATCTCTCCCGCTATGCCAGAAGATTCGCTGTTGTGCCGGCTAACGATACCGACCTTCACCGGCCCTTGCCTCAACGTGTTGATCTTGACGCGGTCTTCTGCGTAAAGACAATACGCGTCT
>JADHYK010000045.1 GCA_016782485.1 Candidatus Omnitrophota bacterium | reverse complement strand
GGTGGCCGGCTGATACGCCTTTGGAGGTTATGCTGGGGGCGGTACTTACCCAGAATACCAGCTGGGCCAACGTAGAAAAGGCGATAAAAAACCTTAAGCAAAAAAGATTATTGAGATTAGAGAGGCTTTACGGCCTTTCACATAAACGGCTGTCTTGGCTTATACGCCCTGCCGGTTATTATAACCTCAAGGCAAAGCGGCTGAAAAATCTTTTGGCATTTTTAATCGCCTCTTACCGCGGCGACCTCAAAGAGATGCGCCGTAAGCGCACAGGTAATTTACGCCGCCAGCTTTTGAGCATAAACGGCATAGGCCCGGAGACGGCGGATTCGATCCTGCTCTATGCATTAGAGAAACCCGTTTTCGTCGTAGACGCATATACCAAAAGGATCTTCTTGCGGCACGGCTTTATTAAGCCCGATGCGGATTATCAAGAGTTACAGGGGATTTTTATGCGGAATCTTAAAAAACAGGTAAAGCTGTTTAACCAATACCATGCGCTTTTAGTCCGGCTGGGCAAGGAGTTTTGCCTTAAGAGGAAACCCAAATGCGACATCTGCCCGTTAAAAGAAGACAAATAAGAGTTTTTTTATTACTAGTTACTAGTTACTCGTTGCTAGTTGCTGTAAGCCAGGCCGCACCTTGCTACGGCACAAAAATGCCCGGGCGCAATAAGTTTTTTGCCGGCGCGCAATACTATAATATTTTCCAGAGATACCTTGAACACAGCGAGAACGGCAAGATGAGGAGCCAGCAGGAGTTTATACTGCTCTCATACGGGGTCTTTGACTGGCTGTCCATAGATTTAAAGGGCGGCGCCGGAGACATAAAACAAAAGCCGCTTGGGGCCAATCAGCTTAATTATTCTGCCTTTCTTGGCGGAGGGTACGGTTTTCGTTTAAGGCTCTATGAAAAAGAGAAGATAAAAGCAGTTTTCGGTTTTCAACACATCAGCATACATCCCAAGATAATACATCCAGGCGGCGTAAAAAATAAGGCGGTCCTGGATGACTGGCAATTATCCGCGCTTGCCTCATACAGCTTCAAAAAAGTAACCCCTTATCTGGGGGCAAGATGGTCAAGAGCGGATTATATCCACTGGTTAGACGGGGAACGCAGCAGGGTAAAGTCGGACCCGGACAGGAGTTTCGGTTTTATTTACGGATGCGACATAGCGCTTACGCAAAAATTATGGATTAACCTTGAAGGGCAGGCATTTGACAGCCAGGCTGTGGCCGCGAGCCTTAATTGCGCTTTTTAATAAAATATGATTAATAAAAGACGCCTGATAAAGCTTACCCGGCAGCTGATCAGGATCAATTCCGAAAATCCTCCGGGGAACGAAAAAAGGATTGCCCGATTCTTACGGGGTTACCTGCAGGGTTTGGGGCTAAGAGCAAAGATATATGAATTTAAGAAGGGGCGCTCTAACCTAGTGGCAACCCTTGCAGCCGCCGGAAGAAAGAAGTCCCTGCTTGTCACCCCGCATCTGGATACGGTACCTTCGGGAAGAAACTGGAGCCTGGATCCATTTTCGGCAACCATAAAAAAGAGCAGGATTTACGGGCTGGGGGCCACAGATTGCAAAGGAAATTTAGCAGCCGCTGTGGAGGCGCTGAATTCCCTGCTTGAAGAAAAAAGAGTTTTAGATTATAATCTAATCCTTGCCGCAACCGCGGATGAGGAGTGCGGGTCTGTCCTGGGTCTACTCCCTCTTTTAAAAAAGGGTATCTTACATCCGGATGCAGCCTTAGTGCTGGATGCGGATGATTTTAATATAATCGTTGCGCAAAAAGGCCTGGCGCAGATTAAAGTCAAGATAGAAGGCAGGAGGGCACACGCGGCTTATCCATGGAGAGGAGTCAATGCCATAGATAAAGCGGTAGATATAATCCGCCGGATCAGAAGCCATAAATTTTCTTACCGGAGAAATAAATATCTAAAGGGCCCCACAGTCAATGTGGGGACGATTAAGGGAGGAGACAAGGTTAATATTGTGGCTGACTGGTGCGAATTTGAACTGGATTTTCGGTTTCTTCCCCGGATGTCGGCAGGCAGTATCCTGAGGCAGGTAAAAAATATAATCCGTAAGTATACAAAAAAGTACCGCCTGGAAATAGAAGGCCTGCAGCAGTCTTACAGCATAAGCCCGGTTCATCCCCTGGCGCTGCATTTAAAGAAGGCGATGAGAAAATTAAAGATAGAGCCGGTTGTTCAGGGCTCGGAGGGCGCTACGGTAATCACTTTTTTCCACCAGCGGGGCATTCCGGCAGTAGCCACGGGCTTTGGTGGGGCCGGATGCGCTCATATGTCGGATGAATTTGTAGATGCCGGTCGCCTCTATAAAGGCGCGCAGGTATTGGAAGAATTTTTAAAGGAGAGCTTATGGAAGGGTTAAAGATTATTAAAAAACCGAAGTTAAAAAAGCCTTATCTTATTGTTGCCTGGCCGGGGATGGGGAATGTAGCCTTCCGGGCGGCTAAATATCTGGCGGAAGAATTAAAAGCCCGGGAGCTTGCCCAGCTGCTGGCACAGGACTTCTTTTATCCGACCGGGAGCATTATACAGGAGGGGGTCTTAGGCATACCTGAGCTGCCGCAGGGTAATTTTTATTACTGGAAGAATCCTGGGCCAAGAGAGAAGCCTTCTGCAGGCGGGCTGGCTGGTGGCAGGGATATTATAATTTTTATCAGTAATTCCCAACCGGATTTAGCCCGGGCTACAGATTATTCCCAGAGGATTATCCGCATCGCAAAAATGTTTAAGGTAGAAACGGTGGTCAGTTTTGCCTCTATGCCGCAACCTGTCGACCATACCCAGGAGGCGGGCGTCTGGTTTGCCTCTACCTCGGCAGAGCTAAACAGCAGTTTAAAAAAATACAACTTTAATTTTTTATCCGAAGGAAACATCAGCGGGATGAACGGTTTGTTTCTGGGCATAGCTAAGAAGGAGGGCCTAAAGGGGTTTTGCCTCTTTGGCGAGATCCCGCTTTATACCATACAGATAGATAACCCCAAGGCCTCCTGCGCAGTACTAAGGGCATTGGCCAGGGTATTGAATATAAAAATGGATTTCAGCAGCCTGATAGAACAGGCCCATACCATGGAAGAGGAGATTAACAAGCTCCTGGATTATTTAAAATTGGGGCCTCAGGCGCAAAGCGGGCCGATCGGCGAAGAGGAGGTAGAGAGGATAAAAAAGACCTTAAGCCAGCTTACCAAGTTGCCGGTTTCGGTAAAGGAGAGAATTGAGAAATTATTTGAACAGAGTAAAAACGATATCGCCCAGGCAGGCGGCCTGAAGGCGGAGCTGGATAAATGGAACGTATATAGTGAATACGAAGACAGATTCCTCGATTTATTCAAAAAGAATAAAGCCAAAGATAATTAATAAATGCTAAAGCCCCCCGAGAGAATAATCTTAAGCCATGGCAGCGGGGGCAGGTTGTCGCATGCGCTGATTAAGGATTTATTCTTAAAAGAACTGGGCAATCCTCTGTTAAATGAACTTGCTGATAGCGCGCTGATAAATTACAGAGAGCCGCTGGCCTTTACCACTGATTCATTTGTGGTCAGCCCTCTTAATTTCGGCGGCACAGATATAGGCAGGCTTGCGGTCTGCGGCACGGTAAACGACTTAGTAATGCAGGGGGCAGTCCCGGAATACCTCTCTTTGGCTTTAATAATAGAAGAAGGGTTTGATTACAGGACACTTGAGCGGATTATCAGCTCTATATCACTGCAGGCCAGAAAGGCAGGAGTTTCTATTGTTACCGGCGATACCAAGGTCGTTGAAAAGGGCGCCTGTGATAAGATATTTATCAATACCAGCGGCATAGGCAGGATCATCGGCAGGAGAAGGCTTTCAATAAAAAATGTCCGCCCCGGGGACAGGGTTATCCTTACCTCGGATATCGGCCGCCATGGTTTGGCGGTTTTGGCCAAGCGCAAGGAACTGGAGTTAGGTTTTAATATTAAGAGCGACTGCAATGCTTTAGGTGGCTTAATCCTGCCTTTACTGCAAAGAACAACTGCCATAAAATTTATGCGCGACCCGACAAGAGGGGGGTTGGCTACTACCTTAAACGAATTGGCAGAGGGTACAAATTTAAGCGTTATCGTCGAAGAAAAGAATATCCCCGTATCCGTAAAAGTAAGGGCAGCCTGTGAATTACTCGGGCTCGACCCGTTATATGTTGCCAATGAAGGAGCGGCAGTAATTGTAACAGAAAAAAAATCCGCCGCTAAAATCTTATCGTTGCTGGCGAAACACCCCTTGGGCCGCCAGGCACGCATTATCGGCGCTATGGAAGCAAGCGCCAGGGCGCAGGTAATACTTAACACCGCCGTAGGCACCCGGCGCATCGTGGATATGCTTACGGGTGACCCCCTGCCGAGGATATGTTAACGGATTATCAATGAGGAACTCTAAATACCAGAGACGTTTTTACAGGGATTGGGTAAGAGCAAAGGATTTGTATCCGGCCCGTATTGTCGCCAAAGAAACGGATATTTATATATATACCAACAAAATACTGGATAAGGCGTTCGCAGAAGAAAGAATCCGTTCCTACCGCTGGGAGATAGAGCGTTACATAGATAGAGACCGCAGGTTCCTGGTTGCCCTGAAACCCCTGGAAGTTGAATTGGACGCCCCGGAGATTATTAAAGAGATGAGCTTGCAGTCAAAGAAGGCCGGAGTCGGGCCGATGGCAGCCGTTGCAGGAGCAGTAGCCGAATTTTTAGGCAGGGATTTGATAAGGGCAGGGTATAAAGATGTGATCATAGAAAACGGCGGCGATATATACCTTAAGACAACGCGCTCCCGCAGGGTCGGCCTTTATGCCGGCAGGTCCAGGGCATGGAATAACCTGGCCTTAAAGATAATGCCTAAGAGTACGCCGCTGGGAGTATGTACTTCTTCGGGGACGCTGGCTCATTCTTTGAGTTTTGGTTCGGCCGACAGCGTATCCATTCTTTCTAAAAGCGCAAGCTTAGCCGATGCGGTAGCCACCGCTACGGCTAACCGGATAAAGTCAACCAAGGATTTAAAAAACGCCCTGGAGTTCGCAAAAGGCATCAAGGGCGTACTGGGAGCAGTAATCATAATGAAAAATAACCTGCTCAGCTGGGGCAAAATAGCGGTATTCGATAATCAATAAATAATTTCTTGACAATGGATGCATATTATGATAAAAATATTATTGTAAAGAGGAATTTTTGAAATAAATTATTTATTTTAACAGGCAAAGCGGATTTGCGGAGGAAAGAAAGAAGAAATTGGAAAAACAGACGAGAATCGAGGGCTCTTTTTAGATAAGAGCCCTTTTTTAATATCGGCATAAAATTACCAGCTAATTTTTATGAAAAAAGTCGGGCTTACATATGATTTAAAGACAGATTATCACTTTAAACAAGGCGATCCCCAGGATGCCAATGCGGAATTCGACCATCCCACTACCATAGATGTGATAGCCAGAGCAGTGGAGGCACAGGGTGTTGAGGTGGTCAGGATCGGCAATGCTGCCAGCCTTTTGGAGAAATTAGATAATCTTGATGTGGATATTGTATTTAATCTTTCCGAGGGCCTTTACGGAAGGAACAGGGAGTCTCAGGTGCCGGTTTTACTGGAGATGAAAGGGATCCCTTTTGTGGGCGCGGATGCCCTGACCCTGGGCATGACCCTGGATAAAGTTATGGCAAAAAAAGTTTTTATGGCGGAGGGAATCCCCACGCCGAAATTTTTTGAGATCAGGTCGGAGGAGGAATTGATAACTACTGACCATTGTCGCTTCCCCATGATTGTAAAACCGCGCTTTGAAGGCTCTTCAAAGGGCTTAAGCGAGGATTCCCGCGTAAAAAATAAGGAAGAATTAAGCAAGCAGGTGGCGCAAGTTTTGGATACCTATAAACAGCCTGCCCTGGTAGAGGAGTTTATCGTCGGACAGGAATTTACCGTGGCGATAGTAGGCAATGACCCTCCCGAAGTAATGCCGATAGTGCAAATTAAGATTGACGGAGAGCTGCAGTTAAACGAAAAATTCTATACCTTTGCCCGTATCGCTTCGGATAAATTAGAATACGTCTGTCCCGCTCCCATAGATAAAACCTTAAGCAGTAAGATATCTGAGCTTGCCTTAAAGACTTATCAGGCGGTAGACTGCCGCGATTTCGGCAGGGTTGATTTCAGGGTAGATAATAAAGGGGCCCCTTACGTGCTGGAGATAAACCCGTTGCCGTCTTTATCTACGGAGGATGTATTTATGTTCGTCGCAAAGGCCACAGGCATTAGTTATGAAGAAATGATCGGCAGGATATTAAAGAGCGCATTTAAGAGGCATAATCTGAATTAGGGCTAATGAAGATCACGCTTACCTATAATCTTAAAAGAAGAGACGATAGCAAGCGGCCGGATTATTTTTCGGAATGCGATTCCGAAGATACGGTGGAGGCGATTAGCACAGCACTGCGGGCCAGGGGCCATACAGTCCAGGCACTGGATGCGGAATATCCGCAGTTGATCTCCTATTTTAAGAAAAACCGCATAGATATGGTATTTAATATCTCTGAAGGCAAGCACGGCAGGTGCCGTGAATCGCAGGTGCCGGCAATACTGGATTATTTAAATATCCCGTATACCGGTTCCGACACTTTTTCTCTGGCCCTGGCGATGGATAAAGCCCTGACCAAGAAAATTTTGAGGGCAGAAAATATCCCTACCCCCGATTTTCAGCTATTTATCAGCGGAGAAGAAAAATTAAACCCTGATTTAAAATTCCCCCTGATGGTAAAACCAAATTGCGAAGGTTCGGCAAAGGGTATCAGCATCTCCAGCGTGGTAAATGACCGGGAGGCCTTCTATAATAAAATTAAAGAGATAGTACATCTTTATCAACAGCCGGCCCTGGCCGAAGAATTTATTACCGGCAGGGAATTGACCGTCGGGATCTTAGAGAATATAAAGACGGTGATACTACCCATCCTGGAGATAGATTTTTCCACCTGTAAAGACAGCGGAGAGTATTTTTATTCCTGGAGGATGAAGGAGTATCAGGGCAATAAAGAGCTGGGCCTGACACCCTCATTTTGCTGTCCGGCAAGGCTGGATAGGGCCACAGAAGCGCGCATTAAAGAGATGGCGTTGGCGGCCCATTACGCCGTCGGATGCACGGATATTTCCCGCACCGATATCCGCTTGAGCGAAGATAATACGCCGTATGTATTGGAGATAAACCCGCTGCCCGGGCTTCACCCGCGCGATTCGAATTTCCCGGTTATGGCCTATGCTGCGGGCATGGAATACGAGGATTTAATCGCAGCGATATTAGCCAGCGCCTCAAGAAGAAGGGGGATGAATTGAGCAATCTTGTCGTAACCGAGGTTCAAAAGTTACAGCAGGAAACACAAGGAAGGAAAACTTATCAGCGGCCGCAGGATTATCAGCAGATCAGTTTATTTAAAGAGGTTAATCCGCTGGATTGGGAGGATTGGCACTGGCAGCTAAAACACAGGATCCGCAATAAAGAGGATCTTTCCCAGGTGATCAAACTGACTCCCGAGGAAGAAAAGGGGGTAAAGAAGGCAAGCGGCAGGCTTTCTCTGGCCATCACCCCCTACTGGGCATCATTGATTGATCCGGAAAACCCGGATTGCCCCTTAAGGCGCCAGGCAGTGCCGGTATCTGCGGAATCAGCCGTCTCTCCCCATGAGATGGTTGACCCTTGCGCAGAAGACAGGGATTCGCCCGCCCCGCATTTGGTACACCGTTATCCCGACAGGGTCTTATTGTTAGCCACTGACCACTGCGCTTTATATTGCCGGCATTGCACAAGGAGAAGGCTGGTTGGTGAACATACGGAGGGCGATTCTGTTTCCAGGTTTGACGCCGCGATAGAATACATAAAATCGAACAGAAAAATCCGGGATGTATTAATCTCAGGTGGAGATCCCTTCATATTAGAGGATGAGGAGATCGAAAGCCTGATCCAGAAGTTACGCTCGATCTCCCATATTGAGTTTCTGAGGATAGGGACGCGGGTGCCGGTGACGTTGCCGCAGCGCATCAGCGGCAACTTGGTGGCCATACTTAAGAAATATTCGCCCATCTGGATAAGCATACATTTTAATCATCCCAGGGAGATTACCAGGC
>JADHYK010000044.1 GCA_016782485.1 Candidatus Omnitrophota bacterium | reverse complement strand
ATATGCCGCTTAAGGTGAGCGTAACGGAAAAAGAGCCGGCAGTTTTGGTGATTGCGCCGTCCGGCTCAATCGACAGCAATACCTATAGAGTGCTGGAGGATGAAGTAAATAAGGCTTTAGGGCTTTCTCCGAAGGTAATCGTGCTTGATATGCATGAGGTAATTTATATGAGCAGCGTGGGCGTGCGCATAGTATTCAAGGCGCAAAAAGCCCTTAAGGAAAAAAACGCCTCCCTGACTATAGTCAACCTTAAGCCGCAGATAAAAAAGGTTTTCGATATCATCAACGCCGTTCCGGATTTAAGCATCTTTGCCAGCATCGAAGAATTAGACAGGTATCTTGACCAGATGCAGAAGAGGGCCGGAGGGTAGGGGTCCGCCCGGCGTGATGATAAAGAGCAGGGGCATAAGGTTTAAGCTTGTCTTTTTTATCCTGAGCAGCTGTGCATTGATTTTTGCGGTTATTTTTGCCTACAACTACTTTTTTTCCCGCCGCATCATCGAAAAAAATATCAAAACCAGCGCCGAAAACCTGGTCCTTGCGACAATCAACAGGATTGACGCGGTGCTCTCTTCCGTAGAGAAGGTCCCCCAGACAATCGCTTATTTCCTGGAGTATGCCGCCTATGACAAAGAGGAGATACTCTCTTTTTTAAGTTCGGTAGTAGAGGGCAACAGCGATATCTACGGCTCCACGATCGCCTTTGAGCCCTATGCCTTCCGGAAAGATGCCCTCTATTTTGCCCCCTATTTCTGCAAGAGCGGCGAGGGGTTAAAATTCACCTATATCGGAAGCGATAATTACCGCTATTTTGAATGGGACTGGTATAAGGCCCCGAAGGAGCTGGGCCGGCCGGTCTGGACCGAGCCCTATTATGATGAAGGCGCCGGCAATATCATTATGTCCACCTATTCGGCCCCTTTTTATAAGGGCGTGGAAGGGCAGAAGAGGTTCATGGGTATTGTGACTGCCGATATCTCCCTCTCCTGGCTGCAGAAGATCGTCTCATCGATTAAGATAGGCAAAACCGGATACGCATTTTTAATTTCAAAAAACGGCACGATAGTCACTCATCCCCTTGAAGAGCTGATTATGCACGAATCTGTGTTTGGCCTTGCAGAGGCCAGGAATGACCGCAAGCTGCTGGAGATCAGCAGGGAGATGACAGAGGGCAAGAGCGGATTCGTAGCTGTCCGGGACATAGTCAGCGGCAAAATTTGCTGGCTGGCTTTTACCCCGGTTGCCTCAAGCGGATGGTCCCTGGGGGTATTATTCCCGCAGGATGAATTGATGGGCGATGTTACCGAACTGAACATTGTAGTATTGGCCCTGGGGGTAACGGGATTTTTATTTCTTCTGGCAATAATCTTTCTTATCTCCGGAAAAATTACCCGGCCTCTGAGGGCGCTGGCAAAGACCACCGAGGATATTGCGCATGGGAACTTTGATTTTGTACTGCCGCAGGCTAAATCCCGAGACGAAGTAGGGGTTTTGAGTAATTCTTTCATCTATATGAGGGACGCGCTGAAAAAATATATAAAGGAATTAACCGAAACCGTAGCCAGCAAAGAGAGGATGGAGAGCGAATTAAAGATTGCCCACGATATCCAGATGGGGATTATCCCCAGAGTATTCCCGCCTTTCCCGGACAGAAAAGAGTTTGATATCTATGCCGCGCTTGTACCGGCAAGGGAGGTAGGAGGGGATTTTTACGATTTCTTCTTCATTAACGATAAAGACCTTTGTTTTGTTATTGCCGATGTCTCGGATAAAGGCGTGCCGGCCGCGCTTTTTATGTCATTAACCAAGGCTCTAATCAAGGCAATCGCCAGGGAGGACCGGCCTGCCGATGAAATCTTGAATAGGGTAAATAAAGAGATCAGCCAGGAGAACGATTCCCTGATGTTCATCACCGTTTTTCTGGGGATATTGAATACAGAGACAGGGCAGCTTTCCTATGTCAATGCCGGCCATAATCCTGCGCTGGTCCTGCGCGATGATGAAAAACCGTTGCCCTTAAAAGGCGCGCCAAACACGGCAGTCGGCCTTAAGCAGGAGGCGGCCTTCCGGCAGGAAAAAATCCTGCTTCAGCCCGGAGACTGCCTTATTCTGTATACCGACGGGGTTACTGAGGCCTTCAATAAGAAAGAGGAGCAGTTTACGCAAGGCAGGTTAGAAGAGGCGTTATCTATTTCCCGGAGCGGTCCGCTTGCGGAGTTAATCAGCGGGTTGCTTGAGAAGATCAAAACCTTTTCTGACGGCGCCCCGCAGTCAGACGATATCACGCTTATGGCCCTGAAGTATCTGGGGGCAAATAAAAAGACGGTTATTTTGAAAAATAAACTCTCCGAACTTTCTGGCCTGGCTCAAGAAGTCAGCCGATTCGGCAAAGACAATAATTTAAGTAAGGAAATTATACACGACCTCAACCTTTCACTCGAGGAGATCATTTCCAATACCATAAACTACGGATATAAGGATAGCGCCGGGCATCAGATCAGCGTAGAAGTCGCACTTTCGGGCAGTATAATAACCGTAAAAATTACCGATGATGCCCAACCATTTAATCCTCTCCAGGCCTCTGCGCCGGAGTTAGAAAAGCCGCCAAGCGAAAGAAAGCCGGGCGGCATGGGGGTGCACCTGGTGCGGAATTTAATGGATAAGATAGAATATAAAAGGGAAGAAGGCAGAAATATCCTCTTAATTTCAAAAAATATACCTTAAGTTTTTTTAAAGGAGGGATAAGTTATGTTTCAGCAAATCATTGAATATTCTTTTCTCGGCAATACCCTGTGGGCTTATCTGGCCTGCATTCTGTTTTTTGGGGCCGCTTATTTTGCGATCAGGCTGTTCAGGCGTTTAATCCTGAAGCGCCTGAAATTATGGGCGGATAGGACTGCCACCACGCTCGATGATTTCCTGGTCAAAATTATCCAGAGCATAGCATTGCCACTGGCGTATTTCGGGGTCCTTTATTTATGCCTGAATACGCTAAAGGTTAATCCGCTGTTTAAGAAGATGCTGGATATTGCCGGGACCGCGGTTTTGACTTTTTTTACGGCGCGCCTTATTTCAGCGCTGGTAGCGCACGCCTTTAGCGTTTACTGGACTAAACGCGGTAAGGATTTGCTCCTGGAGCGCAGCCTTAAAGGGATTTTAAAGGTAGCAATGTTAATTATATGGAGTTTGGCGGTAATATTCTTTCTGGATAACCTGGGATTTAAAATCTCCGCCGTAATCGCCGGCTTAGGCATAGGCGGCGTGGCAGTGGCGCTGGCAGCGCAGGCAATCCTGGGGGATCTCTTCAGCTACTTTGCCATATTATTCGACCGGCCCTTTGAAGTCGGAGACTTTATCATTACCGGAGAATACCTGGGCACGGTTGAGCATATCGGAATAAAGACTACGCGCATCCGTTCTTTAAGCGGAGAGCAACTGATTTTTTCCAATACCGACCTGACCAATTCACGGGTGCGTAACTATAAAAGGATGGACAGGAGGCGGGTGGCTTTTAAGCTGGGGGTTACCTACCAGACCTCTCTTGAACAGTCAAAGCTCATACCGGGGATAATAGAGAAGATCATTAAGGAGGTCAGTGATACTGTTTTTGACCGGGCGCATTTCTTTTCTTACGGGGATTTCAGCCTGGTCTACGAGGTGGTTTATTACGTTATCGGCAGCGATTACAATAAATATATGGATATCCAGCAGGAGATTAATTTTGCGATAAAAGAAGAATTCGAAAAGCGCAATATCGAGTTCGCATATCCGACGCAGACGCTCTATCTTTCCAAGGAGACAAAATGATAACCAGAGGGAAAACAACCAGAACCCCGCAGCGTAAAAACGGCGATATCTGGCTGAGCATCCATAAGGAGATGTCCGCGGAGGGCATTAAACGCTCCTTTTTGGCCAACCGCGAGTATGCCCTTGCCAAGGACCAGTATACCGCCACCCTTAACGACGATTACCTGGCATTGGCCATAGTGATGAGGGACAGGTTAATTGAGCGCTGGATTGCCACCCAGCAGGGATACCATAAAAAGAATATAAAAAGGGTATATTATCTTTCCCTGGAGTTTCTCATCGGCAGGCTGTTGGGTACTAATATGCTTAACCTCGGCGTATGGGACCAGGCAAAAGAGGCGATGGAAAGGCTGGGTTTTGATATCGATGAGCTGCGCGAGTGCGAAATAGACGCCGGCTTAGGTAACGGCGGCCTGGGGAGGCTGGCAGCATGTTTTCTGGATTCGATGGCCACGCTGGGGATAGCCGCGCACGGCTACGGCATAAGATACGATTATGGTATTTTTAACCAGAGGATAATCAACGGCAACCAGGTGGAGTTTCCGGATAACTGGTTGAGTAAAGGCAACCCCTGGGAGTTCGCCCGGCCCGAATGCACGGTAAAGGTGCATTTTTACGGCCGCACCGACGTTTATAAGGATGCAAAAGGCAAGCTAAGGGTCAGGTGGGTGGATACGGAGGATGTTCTGGCGATGCCGTATGATGTGCCGGTTGCCGGTTATAAGACCAATATCGTCAATACCCTGGAACTCTGGTCTGCCCGCAGCACCGAGGAATTTGACCTTAAATATTTCAATAAAGGCGATTACGAAGGAGCGGTCTATAATAAGGTATTTTCCGAAAACATCTCCAAGGTGCTCTATCCCAATGATAACGTCAGCCAGGGCAGAGAGCTGCGCCTGAAGCAGGAATATTTTTTTACCGCCGCCTCCATTGCCGATATCATCCGGCGTTTTAAAGAAGAGAACTCGAATTTCTCGCTTTTTCCCGATAAGGTAGCTATCCAGCTTAACGATACCCATCCCTCCATCGCCATAGTGGAACTGATGCGCCTTTTAATCGACGAAGAGGCCCTGGAGTGGGATGTTGCCTGGGAGATAACCACAAACTCCTTTGGTTATACCAACCATACGGTCATGCCCGAGGCGCTGGAGAAATGGCCGGTCCCGTTATTGCAGGCATTGCTGCCGCGGCATATGCAGATTATTTATGAGATAAACCAGCGTTTCTTAAAACAAGTCTCGCTGAGGTTCCCCGGGGACATTGCCCGGCTTAACCGGATGTCGGTCATCGAGGAGGCAAACCCCAAGAAGGTACGCATGGCCTACCTGGCGGTGATCGGCTCGCATTCGGTTAACGGCGTCTCCCGGCTGCACAGCGAACTCCTAAGAAGTCAGCTTTTCAGGGATTTTTATGAGTTTTTTCCCGAGAGGTTCAATAATAAGACCAACGGCATCACCCAGCGCAGGTGGCTGCGTAAAGCCAATACCCGGCTTTCCGCGTTGATTACCTCCAGGATACAGGATAAATGGATAACCGACCTTCCGCAATTAGAGAAGCTGCTGGCCTTTAAAGAAGATGCCTCCTTCCGTCAGCAGTGGATGAAGGTAAAATCCGATAATAAAAAGGCCCTTGCGGACTATATTTATCAGGCCATGTCTGTGCGGGTTGATCCCGCATCCATGTTTGACGTGCAGGTAAAGAGGATGCACGAATATAAGCGCCAGCTATTATTTACACTTTTTATCATCAGCGAATACCTGAGAATCAAGAATAACCCTAAGGCGGTTTTCCTGCCCCGGACTTTTATCTTGAGCGGCAAAGCTGCCCCGGGTTATTTTATGGCAAAGCTGATCATTAAGTTCATCAATAATGTCGCAGAGGTAATTAATAAGGACAAAACCCTCAAGGATAGACTCAAGGTTGTTTTTCTTGAGAACTACCGGGTTTCCCTTGCCGAAAAGATCTTCCCGGCCTCTGATTTGTCCGAGCAGATTTCTACCGCCGGGACAGAGGCCTCCGGGACCGGGTGCATGAAGCTGATGGTAAACGGCGCACTGACCATCGGGACCCTTGACGGAGCCAATATCGAGATAGGCGAGGCAGTGGGAAAAGAGAATATGTTTTTCTTCGGTTTAAATGTGGAACAGATCCAGCGGATTACACAGGCAGGCTATAACCCCCAGAAATATATAGGGCGTTCCCCGGTACTAAAAGAGATAATCGGGCTGATCAGGAAAAACTTTTTTTCTACGCTCGAGCAGGGCCTGTTCGATCCTCTTCTGGCTACCTTGACCGGCGGCGACCGTTATTTTCTCTGTGCGGACTTCGACGACTATTGCGCAGCGCAGGAGAAAGTCTCCATGCTCTATCTTGATCAAACCGAATGGACCAGAAAATCGATTATCAATGTGGCTAAATCCGGAAGGTTTTCCAGCGACCGGACGATCAGGGAATACGCAAAAGAAATCTGGAAGGTTCCTATTACCAAGGCAAGAGAATAATTTTCCCTTCCCTAAGATGAAAAGAAGAAAATTCAAGCATATCTACGGCCCGGTTTCCTCCTGGAGGCTGGGGGTTTCTTTGGGCGTAGATTTACTCCCGGCAAAAGAAAAAACCTGCACCTTCGATTGTTTATACTGCCAGCTCGGGGAGACAAAGAAGTTCTCCCGGGAAAGAAAAGTTTTTGTCCCGCTAAAAGAGTTTATAAAAGAATTGGAGTCCTTGCCCCCCCTAAAAATAGACTATATTACCCTGTCCGGTTCGGGAGAGCCGACGTTGGCAGCGAACCTCGCCCAGGCGATAAGGGCGATAAGAAAAAAAAGAAAAGAGAAGATTGCGGTTATAACCAATGCCTTTCTTCTGGAGAGAGGCCAGGTAAAGAAAGCATTACTCCCGGCGGATTTGGTCCTGATAAAACTGGATGCAAGTTCGCAGGAGTTATTCTCCCGGATCAACCGTGCCTGCGGCAGGATAAAGTTCTCAAGGATAATCAAGGCAGTAAGGGAGTTCAGGGCTGCCTTTAAGGGCAGGCTGGCTTTGCAGATTATGTTTATCAGGGAGAACCGGGATTACGCAAAAGAGATAGCCCGCCTTGCCGGGCAGCTTGGTGCCGATGAAATCCAGATCAATACCCCCTTGCGGCCTTCTGCCGCAAGAGCGCTCTCGAAAGAAGAGTTGCGCAAAATTAAGGGTTATTTTATCCGTGAATGCGGCAGCAAGGTAAAGGTGGTCAGCGTATATGACAGCGCCGGATTCAGGGTTAAGCCGATTAACAGGTCCGATACCCTGAAGCGAAGAGGCAGCGCTTGACAAGGAAAGAGTAATTATATGAAACGATACCCGATATTAATAGCTTTGGTGCTGATGCTTTCTTCCTGTGCCAGGGCCCCGGTTAAAACTGAGGTTAGGCCTGTGGCTTACCCTGTGCAGCAGCCGCTGACTGCGCAGTCAGTGGTAATCCCCGCGCCTGCCCCGGATTTAAGGAGGGATGTTTTTCATGTTGTCGCTCCCGGAGAGACGGTCTGGCGTATCTGCAAGATGTACGACGTTAAAACCGAAGATATCACGCGGGCAAATAAGATTGCCGACCCCGGCTCAATAAAGATGGGCCAGCGGCTTCTCATACCGCAGGCCGCATCCATAAGGCCGGTGGTCAGCCTGTACCCCTCAAAAAAATGGCGCTATATTATCATCCATCATAGTGCAACCGACGAAGGCAATGCCTTCTTTTTTCATAAGTCCCACCGTTTCAGGGGGTGGGATAGCTTAGGTTATCATTTTGTAATCGATAACGGCACAGTGGGCAAGAAGGAGGGTAATATCGAAGCCTCCCCGCGCTGGATCAAACAACAGAACGGCGCGCATTGCAAGGACTCACGGATGAATTTTAAGGGCATCGGGATCTGCCTGGTGGGAAACTTTAACAAAGAACAGGTTTCCCGTCAGCAGCTTGATTCTTTGGTTTATCTGGTGAATATCCTTAAGAATTACTATAAGATCCCCCCGGGAAACATCATCGGCCATTCTCAGGTGCCGGGGGCCAGAACCGACTGCCCGGGTAAAAATTTCCCCTGGAGGGAGTTTAAAGAACGCTTGAGGCGTGCAGGATGATCAGGAACAATCAGATATTGCGGCCCATCGGTATAATATTATTCATCTTTACCCTCTCGGTAATTTTTATAGAACCGCTGCGCACTAAAATGAATAATATCTTTATGCTCAGGGACCGCGGTGAATTAAAGGAAGAGGAGGTTATCGGGACGGTCCTGGGTTATAACCCCCGGGTTAAAGAGGCTCAAGGTGTGCTTAAAAATGCCGGTTTTTATGCGGGCAGGGCTGACGGATTTATGGGGGCGCAGACCAGGAAGGCGATAACGAATTTTCAAAGCAAGAAGGGCCTGCAGGTAACCGGCAGGATAAACCAGCTTACCCTTTTGGCTCTAAACCGGCAGGGCGAGATGCCAAAGGACGATAGCGCTGCTCCCTTAGCGCAGGAACCGG
>JADHYK010000013.1 GCA_016782485.1 Candidatus Omnitrophota bacterium | reverse complement strand
CCGCTTGGAGGCGCTTTAGGTTACCTGGTTCACTAAGGTTTGAGGCAAAAGAAGAAGCCCTGGCAGGCGCTCTTTAAAAACAATAAAATACGACATTTCTATTTTGGTAAAAATACGACATTTCTATTTTGGCTTGACACAAGGGGACGAATGTGTTGACTTTTTATGCAAAGAATGTTATCATATTTGGCTATAATGGAGGGATTATGCAGATAAGCAAGGAGACGGTTGAACATACGGCAAAGCTTGCCTGTATCAAATTGGATTCCAAAGAGTTAGAAAAATTCGCCCGCCAGCTGCACGATATCCTGGAATACATCGATAAATTAAGTAAATTGAACCTGGAGCAGGTAAAGCCTACTGACCATATCTTATCTATCAGCAATGTGTTAAGAGAGGACCAGCCGCACAAATCCCTGCCTGCTGACCAGGCACTTATGAATGCCCCCCAGCAGCAGGAAGGCTTTTTCGTGGTACCGAAGGTTATCTGATGGACTTATATAAATTAACCGCACACGAACTCATAGGCTTAATTAGCGAAGATAAGATCAATTCCGGGCAGATCATGGAATCTCTTCGCCAGAGGATTAATTCCGTTGATCAGAAGCTAAAGGCTTATGTTCGCCTCGATGATTCCGGGCTCAGCAGCCCGGAGCCGCCAGCCCAGAGCCGCCAGTCGATTTTAAAGGGCATTCCCGTTTCAATCAAAGATAACATCTGCACGCAGGGATACAACACCGAGTGCTGCTCTAAAATCCTTGGGGGGTTTAAGCCCCCTTACGATGCCAGCGTAATCAGGAAATTAAAGGATGCCGGCGCCAGGCTGCTTTATGCAAAAACGAATATGGATGAATTTGCCTTTGGTTCCTCGACTGAAAATTCATATTTTGGCCCCACGCATAACCCCTGGGATTGCGGGCATGTACCCGGCGGCTCTTCCGGAGGTTCGGCTGCAGCAGTTGCCGCAGATGAGGCAATATTGGCATTGGGCTCGGATACCGGCGGCTCAATACGCCAACCCGCTTCCTTTTGCGGCGTGGTGGGATTAAAACCTACCTACGGCAGGGTCTCGCGTTACGGCCTGATTGCCTTTGCTTCCAGCCTCGACCAGATAGGGCCGATTACCAAAGACGTAACCGACAGCGCAATATTAATGAAGGTTATCTCCGGCTATGACCCGCATGACTCCACCTCGATAAATAAAGAGGTCCCGGATTACACGAAGTCTTTGGGGATGGCTATTAAGGGATTAAAGATCGCCATTCCCAAAGAGTATTTTGTCGAGGGGCTGGATGCGGAGGTTAAACAGGCAGTCAGGGAGGCATTGGAGAAGTTAAGAAATTTGGGCGCCACAGTAAAAGAAGTTTCCCTGCCGCATACAGAATACGCGGTTCCGGTCTATTATATTATTGCCACCGCCGAAGCCAGTTCCAATCTGGCGAGGTTTGACGGGGTGCAGTATGGCTATCGCAGTGTACAGGAGTCGTTGATAGATATGTATAAAAAGACGCGCCAGGAGGGTTTTGGCGAAGAGGCCAAGCGCCGGATTATTCTGGGGACCTTTGCCCTTTCGCACGGTTATTACGATGCCTATTACCTGCGCGCCTTAAAAGTGCGCACACTGATAAAACAGGACTTTGACCATGTTTTTAAAGAATACGATTGCATCATCACTCCCACATCGCCTACGCCGGCATTTAAAATCGGCGAGAGGAAGGATGAACCGTTGAAGATGTATCTTTCCGATATTTATACGATCTCCGTTAACTTAGCCGGAATCCCGGCGATATCGGTTCCTTGCGGTTTTAGTAAAGGGGGGATGCCTATCGGGTTGCAGATTATGGCCGGGCCCTTTGCTGAAGAGATGATTTTCAGAGTCGCCCATACTTACGAACAGAATACCGATTGGAACAAGAGGAAGCCGAAGTTATGAACCCCGCACCTTCTAAATATCCATCATTTTTAAGAAATAAAGGTGTTGAGGGTATCAATATAGGAATAATAGTGAATAAGAAAGAAGGTGCGGGGTGAAATACGAAGCGGTAATCGGCTTAGAAGTCCACCTACACCTGAAAACCAAAACCAAGGCTTTTTGCGGCTGTTCCACCGAATTTGGAAATCAGCCGAATTCGCAAACCTGCCCGGTCTGCCTTGGCCTTCCGGGTTCTTTACCGGTTCTAAACAAGCGCGCACTGGAACTGGCGATCAAAGTCGCCCTGGCCCTGAATTGCAAGGTGCGGGAGTATACAAAGTTTGACCGTAAGAATTATTTTTATCCTGACCTGCCTAAGAATTATCAGATCTCCCAGTATGACCTGGCATTATCGCAGGAAGGTTACCTGGATATTAATCCGGAGGGAAAAATAAAGCGCATAGGAATCCTGCGTGTGCATATGGAGGAGGATGCCGGTAAACTTATTCATAAGGACCAGGTGAGCCTTGTGGACTTTAACCGCTCCGGCGTGCCGCTCTTGGAGATAGTAACCAAACCCGATATCAATTCACCGCAGGAGGCATACGAATACCTGACGGCGTTAAAAAGTATCCTGGAGTACCTCGAGGTCTCTGATTGCGATATGGAAAAAGGGTCTTTACGCTGCGACGCAAATATCTCGCTTAAGGCAGCCGGCGCTAAGGGCTTGGGGGTAAAGACGGAGTTGAAAAATATGAATTCTTTCAAGGGGGTAAGGGATGCCCTTACCTATGAGATCCAGAGGCAGGCCGGATTATTAGAGAGAGGCCAGAAATTAGCACAGGAGACACGGTTGTGGGACGCAGAGAAATCTCTGACCGTATTGATGCGCACCAAGGAGGAGGCGCAGGATTACCGTTATTTTCCCGAGCCGGACCTGGCGCCTTTTATCATAACCAAAGATAAGGTTGAAGAGGTGCGCAGCGCCATAACCGAGTTACCGCAGGAGAAACTCGCCCGCTTTATGAGAGAATATAATCTCGCGGAATACGAAGCAAAGATTCTAACCGCTTCCAGGAAAGATGCGGATTACGCGGAGGATTGCATAAAAAAATATCCCGCAGAAGACAAAAAAACAATCGTGAATTGGCTGATCGGCCCGGTGCTTTCAGAGGCAAATACTCAGAATTGCGCCCCTTCAGAGTTAAAAATACCCGGAGGGAATGCAGAATTAATTAAGTTAGCGAAGCTGGCCGAAGAGGGCAAGGTCTCTCATCTAGCGGCAAAGGCCGTCTTTAACGAATCGATTACAACCGGGAGGCCGGCTTCAGAGATCATTCAGGAGAAAAATCTGTACCAGGTTTCCGATAGCGCAAGTTTAGAGGCGACGGCCGAAGAGGTAATCAAAGAAAACTCCGGGCCCGCCGGAGATTACCGGGCCGGTAAAGAGAACGCGTTGATGTTTCTGGTCGGCCAGGCGATGAAAAAGACAAAGGGCAAGGCAAACCCCAAACTGATGCAGGAGATATTTAAACGGAGGTTACCGCGATGCGTAAGAGAGTAGTCGTCATACCGCTTTTATTTATAATCGGCCTGGGAGTGCTGGTTTTTGTTTCCTGCGCAATTTCAGGCGTAGATAGAAAAAAGGGGGAGGACCTTTACCGGCAGGTAGAGCTTTTTTCAGACTCACTGGCAATCGTGCGCACGGATTATGTCGATGAGACAAATGCCAAAGATTTGATCTACGGGGCGCTCAAAGGCATGCTTGCCTCGCTTGACCCGCACAGCCAGTTTATGGACCCGGAAACCTACAACGAATTGAAAGTCGATACCGAAGGGAAGTTCGGCGGCCTGGGCATAGAAATTACTTTAAAGGACGGTTTATTGACCGTGGTTACTCCGTTGGAAGATACCCCGGCCTGGAGGGCAGGCATGAAGGCTAACGACAGGATTGTCAAGATTGACGAGGAATTGACCCGCGATATGACCCTTACCGACGCGGTAAAGAAATTAAGGGGCAAGCCCGGGACGTCGGTTAACCTTTCGGTCCTGCGGGAATCGGAGAATAAAATTATTGATTTTAAGGTTGTGCGCGACGTAATCAAGATCAAGGATATAAAAGAGGCAAGGATACTGGAGCAGGGTATTGCTTATATCCGCTTGAGCGAATTCAGGGAGAATACCCCTAAGGATCTGGATAAGGCGCTCAAGGGCCTGGCCAACAGCGGGATGAGGGCGCTGGTATTTGATTTACGTAATAATCCCGGAGGCCTCCTGGATGTGGCGGTCAAGGTGGCGGGTAAATTTGTCGAGAAGGGCAAGAAAGTGGTTTATACCAAAGGACGCCAGCCTTCGCAGAATATGGAGTTTTTCGCCGATACTGATAACCCCCTGCTGGAACTGCCCATGGTTGTGTTAATCAACGAAGGTTCTGCCTCCGGAAGCGAAATAGTTGCTGCCTGCCTGCAGGACTACAAGCGCGCTATCGTGGTGGGGATGAAATCATTCGGCAAAGGTTCGGTTCAGTCAGTTATCCCTTTAAACGACGGTTCGGCGATCAGGTTGACTACCAGCAGATATTTTACTCCCTCCGATAAGGTTATACACGAAAAGGGGGTAGAGCCGGATATTACCGTAGAAGAAGGCAAAATAGAAATTACCCAGAGTGAAAAACCCAAGGATCAGAAAGAGGATGTATTCAGGCAGATAGATAAAAATAAAGAGATACCGGGCAAGAAGGATCCTTTGGACTACAAGTCCGATAATCAGCTTATGCGTGCGGTGGATATTTTAAAGGCCCTGGAATTCTATCAGAAAAACGGCAAACCGTGACCAGGAGAAAAAGGAGGGCTGCTTTATTCGCAAAGGGCAAAGGTTACAGAATAGCGGTGGAGATTATTTTAATCATCGCTATTCTGGAGGGAACCTTTTTTATCATAAATCATTACAGGGAAACCAGGCGCAAGGCCGCCAAGATAGAGGTAGTTAAGCCGAAACTGGCGCCGGCAAAAGCCGCAACAGCCAGGCCTCAAGCCAGGATAGCCAAAGCCAAAAGCCTCTCCAGGCCCAAGCCTAAAATTGAGCCGGGACTTAAGCCCGCAGCCGCGCTAAAACCCAAAGCAGTAATTCCGGTTAAAAAACCCAGCGTCCCCGCCGGCTCAGAGGGCAAAATCGCGATTGTGCTTGATGATTGGGGATATAGTTTGAATAATATGCGGATTGTCGATGAGATAAAATTCCCCATTACCGCTGCAGTGCTGCCTAATTTGAAGTATTCCGCAGAGGCCGCAGGCCAGCTGCATAAACGGGGCTTTGAGATTATATTGCATTTACCGATGGAGTCGCAGTCAAAGCTGGGAATGGAAAAAAATACTATTTTGACCTCTATGAGCGAAGGCGAAATCAGGGCGATCATTGAACAGGGCCTGGAGAATGTAATTTACGCCCGCGGGGTAAACAATCATATGGGTTCCAAGGCGACAGCGGACCGGCGCGTGATGGAGGAGGCGTTCGGGGAGCTCAACGATAAAGGCCTGTATTTTCTGGACAGCGCCGTAACCGCGGATTCGGTATCTTCTGATTTAGCCCGCAGGATGAACGTACCTTTTATCAAGAGGGACGTGTTTCTGGATAATAGATCGGACCCGGAATACATCAGGGGGCAGTTTAATAAATTAAAAAAAGTCGCCAAAAAGAATGGTTTTGCCGTAGGTATCGGGCATGACCGCACGATGACCCTGGAGATCCTCAAGGAGGTAATGCCTGAACTGGAGGAAGAGGGGTACAGCCTAGTTTTTGTATCGGAGTTAGTAGAAAAATAGGATAGAGCCCAATGTACGTATTAGGCATCGAGACATCCTGCGATGAAACTTCGGTATCGGTAGTCAGGGACGGCCGGCAGGTGCTTTCCAACAAAATCAGCTCCAGCCTCAAAATTCATAAAAAGTACGGCGGAGTTGTGCCTGAGATAGCCTCGCGCATGCAGCTTGAATCCTTAAGCGAAATTAGCGATGCCAGTATCCGGGAGGCCGGGATCAAATTAAAAAAAATAGATTTAATCAGCGTTACCAGCGGCCCGGGGCTGGCAGGTTCTTTATTGGTCGGGGTGTCTTTTGCCAAGGCCTTGAGCTTGGTTACGGGTAAGCCATTAATAGGGGTTAACCATCTGCACAGCCATATCTACGCCAATTTTTTAAACGCCAAGGGCGTGCGGCTCCCCTTTATTGCACTGGTTGTATCCGGAGGCCACACCAGCCTATTCCGGGTAAGGGATTTCGATAAGATAGAGACGCTCGGGGCAACCCGCGATGATGCCTGCGGCGAGGCCTTTGATAAGGTGGCCAAAATCCTTAGCCTGGGTTATCCCGGCGGGCCTTTTATTGAACGCCTGGCTAAAAAGGGCAACCCTAAAAAAATCAGATTTAATTGTTCCGGGACGAGGCAGCCGTTAGACTTCAGTTTTAGCGGAATAAAAACCGCGGTCTTATATTATGTAAAGAACCACTTGAGCCATCGGCCATCTTGTCCCGAGCGGAGTCGAGGGACGACCATCGACCATCGGCTAAAATATGATATCGCCGCATCATTTCAGGAATCAGTCGTTGATGCGCTTATTGATAAATCGCTGTTGGCATGCAGGCTAAAGAAGATAAACCGGCTGGTTATCGGAGGGGGCGTTGCGGCAAATAACCGGTTAAGAGTTAAATTTCATGCGGCGGCAAAAGAGCGCGCTATCAATTATTACTTTCCGCCGGGGGAGCTCTGTACCGATAACGCCGCAATGGTAGCGGGTTTTGCTTACCGGCTTTTCAGAAAAGGCCACAGGTCCGATTTATATCTGGATATGCAACTCGCACAATAACTTACTCACACTGACGTGTTCGTAAGTTATGTGCTCATTTAAGGAGGCGGGGTTATGATTTCCGATTTGCAGATTATATTGCGCCTGGTACTTGCGGTAGCTTTAAGCGGGCTTATCGGCTTCGAACGCCAGTTCCATCGCAGGCATGCCGGCCTGCGTACCCATATTCTGGTTGCCTTAGGCTCCTGTCTTATCATGTTGACATCACTCTATGTTTTTGATATATATAAAGGGGAGGCTAATCTGGATCCCACCAGAATCGCAGCCGGCGTGATTACGGGCATTGGTTTTCTGGGGGCGGGGACAATCATCAAGGAACGGGAGGGGGTCAGGGGGTTGACTACTGCCGCCAGCCTCTGGGTCGTGGCAAGCATAGGTTTAGCCGTGGGCATCGGTTTTTTTCAGGCCGCTGTCTTTACCGCTATTTTGACGTTAATAGTCCTATATTTCCTGCGTTATTTAGAGTGGATTATGTTTGACGGGAAGCAAAAAAAGGGGGTGGAGCATGGCCTTTAAAAAAAAGATAGAGGAGAAGATCCTGGATGTGGATGCCTCTATGCAGGGAACTCTAAGTTTTAAGGACCCCGTAAACCTGCGCATCAACGGTAAGTTTGAAGGCAATCTGGAAACAAGGGGGAACTTGACCATTGGCCAGACGGCAGCGATTTGCGCCAACATCGTCGGAGACAATATTATTATCGGCGGAAAAATAAAGGGAAGAATAACTGCCAAGGAGAGACTGACTCTTCTGCCAAGTGCGGTAGTAGAGGGGGATATTTATCCTGCGAAATTAAATGTAGCTGAGGGTGCGGTGCTTGAAGGCAGGTGTTTTATGCTCAGCGATTATCTGAACTGCGAAGAACTGGCGCGCTATCTGGAAGTAGACCTGAATTCAATTATGGAATGGGCCAATTCAGGCAAAATGCCCGGCCGTAAGGAAGGCAGCGACTGGAGATTCGAACGTAAGGAGATTGACAACTGGATTGCCTCCGAAAGAACCGAGCATAATAACTAAAGCAGTCGGCATTGTAAAGGACTTTCCGACTGCTCATCCTGAGGAGCAAGGCGACGAAGGATCTTAGAGGAAAAATATGGCTGAAGAAAAATTTTTGACCGTCAGGGACGCTTCTTTGATTCTGGGCGTTTCGGAAAAGGAGATTGTGGATTTAGTTGAAACAGGGAGCCTGCCGGCATACCGTATCGGCGGGGTGTATTTACGTTTTAAGAAGGCGCAGGTGTTTGAGTTTAAGAATAAGTCTCCTGTGTTTTCTCCGCGGCTCTCCCGGAATCCGGTATATCCGTTCAAAGACCGCCTGAGCGATTTTCTTTATTTCAACGATTTTTATATCTTGGCCGCAATAGTAATTATTTCGCTGCTGATTATTATATTTCGGGGATATTAAATAATATGGCCTGCGCAACGGATTCTTGCGACCTTGGTTTTGCCAAGCCGGATCTGGATAGAAAAAGGCGTAAAGGTTTTGCAGAGGTAATTTATTGTCCGGGTAAGACCAGGCAAGACCTTAAAAGAATCGCGCAGGAGTTAATCAGGCATAGACAGGACCTGCTGCTGACCAGATTAGATAAAGGGACTTTTATTTATCTTAAGAAGGTATTCCCCCGCCTTAAATATAATCCTTTAGCAAAAATCGGATACCTGTTATTTGCGCCGAAAAAAAATAAAAAGGGGTTGGTTGCGGTTATTTCCGCGGGCACGGCCGATATCCCCGTAGCCGAAGAAGCAGCCCTGACCGCCGGGATTCTGGGAAATCCGGTGCTCAAGCTTTACGATGTAGGGGTTGCCGGAGTGCACCGGCTTATGGGCAACCTGGAAACAATCAGGAAGGCCGGGGTGATTATCGTGGTTGCGGGGATGGAGGGGGCATTAGCGAGCGTAGTCAGCGGTTTGGTGAGCTGTCCGGTAATCGCAGTACCGACCAGCTGCGGTTACGGGGCTAACTTTTCCGGATTATCCCCCCTTCTTACCATGCTCAACAGTTGTTCGCCCGGAGTGGTGGTAGTTAATATAGATAACGGTTTCGGGGCAGGGTATTTTGCGGCTTTAATTAACAGGTAATAGACAGGAGAGATGGGGAGTAAAAAAATAACCTTAAAGGCGGGTATAGATTTTCACGGGCATCTGGGGCCGTGGCTGGTTTTAGGTATCCTGGCGGGCCAAACCGCCCTGGATAAGCTGGGGTGCGCAAAGTATTTTGGCCTTCAGGTCAAGGCCTGGGGCGTTATCCATAAGCCGAAGTCCTGTTTGATAGACGGGCTGCAGTTATCCACCGGCGCAACTTACGGCAAGGGCAGTATAGAAAAATTAAACAGTCCCTCCGTAAAGGTAGAAGTCCGTAGCCACAAGAGGAATAAAAAGGTAGTTTTTACATTAAAGCAAGGCCTGTTGCAGAAATTAGAAAAACTAAACACGCACGCAGAATCAGAAACTCTGGCAAAGAGGATATTCAAGAGTAATCCGTCGGAAATATTTTGTATTAAGTTATCTAACCCCTAACTACTGACTACTATCTACTAACTACTGACTCAACATGGCCATCTCAGGATTAGATATTTACAAGCTGTTGCCTAAAACAAATTGCCGCGAATGCGGGTTTGCTACCTGTCTTGCCTTTGCAATGCAGTTGGCAAAAAAAGCGGTAAGCTTAACCTCCTGTCCTTATCTGACTGAAAGTTCAAGGCGCGCTCTGGAAGCGGCGGCCCTGCCGCCGATAAAACTGATTTCCATCGGCGAAGGGGAGACCAGGTTTGAGGTCGGCAACGAAACGGTGATGTTTCGCCATGAAGAAAAATTCCACCGGCCCTGCGGAATAGGGTTCATTATCGATGATGCCTTGAGTGATTCCGAGATATTGCAGCGCCTGGAAAAAATAAATAAGTTGAGGTTTGAGCGGGTAGGGCAGGAGTTAAAAGTCAACCTGGTGGCGCTCAGGCAGAAGGCGCAGCATAAGCGGTTTATCGAGGCGTTGAAGTTGTTTTCCGGCAAGACCAACCTTGCACTGGCGTTGATGTCTGATGAACCGGCAGCACTGAAAGAAGCATTGCTCTTTCTAAAAAGAAGAAGGCCCCTGGTTTATCGTGCAACAGCAGATAATCTGGCGGAAGTTTCCCGGCTGGCAGCGGAATTTAAAACGCCGCTGGTGGTATCGGCTGCGGATTTGGAGGAATTATCTAAGCTTAGCGCGGAGTTAACTGATATGGGGGTGGCGGATTTAGTTCTCGATACCGGCGATAAGCCGGTTTCGCAGAAGTTATGGGACCTGACGCAGATAAGAAGGCAGGCCCTTCAGAAGTCAAACCGCAGCTTAGGATACCCGGTTTTGGTAAGAGTAGAAAAAGATGACCCTTATGAAGAGGCGATTGAGGCGGCAACCTATATTGCCAAGTACGCCGGCATCGTCCTGGTAAAAGGCATAGAGAGCTATGAAGCGCTGTCGCTTTTAACGCTGCGGCAGAATATTTATACCGACCCGCAGAAGCCGTTGCAGGTTGAGCCCAAGCTTTATTCGGTCGGGCAGGTCAGCGACAAGTCACCGGTATTGGTCACTACCAATTTTTCGCTTAGTTATTATACGGTGTTAGGGGAGGTAGAGGCCAGTAAAATCCCCTCTTATATTTTAAGCGTGGATACGGAGGGGATGTCTGTTTTGACTGCCTGGGCTGCGGAGAAGTTTACCCCGGAAAAAATCAGCGAGTCCATAAACAAATGCGCGCTAAAAGACGCCGTAGCACATAAGAAAATTATTATTCCCGGATATGTAGCAGTAATCAGCGGGGAGCTTGAAGATGCTTCTGGCTGGGAGGTAACAGTCGGCCCCAAGGAGGCTGCCGGCCTGCCGTCATTTTTGAAGAAGCTTTAACAGGAAATTAATGGAGAAATTCAAGGTTAAATTCGTTCCAGATAATAAGACGGTAGAGGTGCCCGAGGATACGACCATACTTTCTGCGGCATTATCCTGCGGCCTCTATATAAATTCGGCCTGCGGCGGGGAGGGGGTCTGCGGCAGGTGTAAGATAATCCTAAAGGAAGGAAAGGTTACTGCCCCGCCTGAGGGCACGCTGACGCCGCAAGAGAAAAGCAGGCACATTTATCTGGCCTGCCTGACCACCGTGCACAGCGACATAGAAGTAGAGATCCCTTCCGAATCAAGACTGGATTTTGAAAATTTAAGCCCGCAGGAGTTGGAGTTAAGGCTTAAGGGGCTTTATGCGCAATCCGAAGAGATAGAGCCTAAGATAACTTTGCCCGGGGCCAAAGAAGAATTTACTCACTCTCCGCTGACGGAAAAATTATATCTAGAGTTAAGCGCCCCGAACTTAGAAGACAGGGTCAGTGATTTGGAGAGGTTGTATGCGCAGATCCGCCGCCTCACGGGCATAAAAGTTATTTACACCGGCCTTGCCAGCATTAAACAGTTAGGGGAGCTGTTAAGGGATTCTGATTGGAAGGTCACGGTTACGCTGGGCAAAAAAGACGATAGTTGCGAAGTTATTAATATCGAACCCGGGGATACCTCGAAGAGGAATTTCGGATTATCTTTTGATATAGGCACGACCACAATTACCGGCCAGTTAATTGACTTTCATTCGCGTAAGATTCTGGGCACCAGGGCAACTTATAACAGGCAGGCGACTTTCGGCAGCGATGTTATAACGCGGATTATCTTTTCACAGGAAGAGCAGGGCCTAGAGAAATTACACAATACGGTGACCGATACCGTAAATCAGATGAGCCACCAATTAATAGAGGAGCATAAGATCGACCTTAATGACGTTACCTGTATCTTGTGTACCGGTAACACCACGATGATACATTTATTGCTGGGGGTTGACCCCAAATATATAAGAAGGGAGCCCTATGTGCCGACGGCAAATTTCCTGCCTGTTATTCGCGCCGCGGAGGCAGGGATAAATATAAACCCCCGCGGGCTCCTGCAGTGCGTGCCGGGGGTAGCCAGTTACGTGGGGGGCGATACTACAGCCGGCCTGCTTTCCAGCGGTATATATAGGAATAAAGATTTAAGCATACTTATTGACATCGGCACTAACGGCGAAATTGCCCTGGGCAATAAGGATTTTTTAATTGCGGCAGCTGCCTCTGCCGGGCCGGCCTTTGAAGGAAGCGGGGTCACCTGCGGCATGCGTTCCAGCCGCGGCGCTATACAGAAGGTAAAAATTACCCCCCGGAGCCTTGAGGTGACTTACGATACGATCGCGAATGCTAAACCCCGGGGTATTTGCGGTTCCGGTTACATTGACCTGCTTGCTTCTATGTTGCGCGCGGGGATAATCGATAAGAACGGCAAATTCGCTTCCATACAGAATAAGGGCATCCGCAATACTGATAGCGGGCGCGAATTTGTATTGGTGCCCAAGGAGAAAGCGGATTCAACCTGCGATATAGTGATTAGCGAGGCCGATATCGAAAACTTAAAACGTTCAAAGGCGGCCATATATTCGGCGACATCGGTATTGGTGAGGCATATGAACCTGGAATTCGGCGCGATTAAGAAAATTTTTATCGCCGGAGGCTTCGGTACTTACCTTGATATAGAGAGTGCTGTAACTATCGGGTTATTACCGGACTTAAAAAGAGAGAAATTTGTTTTTATCGGCAACAGCGCCCTGGCAGGGGCGCGGCAGATGCTTCTCTCGCATGAGGCGGTGAAGGCAGCGCAGGAGATCGCGCGCAAGGTTACTTATTTTGAGTTATCGGTTGACCCAAGTTATATGGAAGAATATACGGCGGCGTTATTTTTTCCGCATACGGACCTGGATAAATTTCCCAGCCTAAAATTGTAAAGATGGGTTATATAATCGCAATGGCAGGCAAAGGCGGCACCGGCAAGACCACCCTTGCCGCCTTGATTGCCAGAATAATCAAAGAAAAGAAATTAGGCTCGGTGTTGGCGGTGGATGCCGACCCCAATAATAACCTTGCCGAGGCGCTGGGTATCGAGTCAAAAGAGACCGCCGGCCAAATCATCGACGAGGTTGCCGCTCACCCGGAAAAAATCCCCAGCGGAATGCCCAAAGACAGGTTTATCGAATATCAATTGCAGACTGCCATTTCCGAAGGCGACGGCATTGACCTCTTGACCATGGGCAGGCCCGAAGGGCCGGGCTGCTACTGTTACGTGAACAATGTGTTAAGGAACATAGTGGGCAAATTAATTAAGGAATACGACTATATCATTATTGACAATGAGGCGGGGCTGGAGCATCTTTCCCGGCGTACTACCAGGCGGGCTGATGCGCTGGTTGTTGTTTCCGACGCCACGCCCGTGGGCCTCAAGGCCGCTGCCAGGATAACGGGTTTAGTCAGCGATCTGGATATCGAGGCGAGAAAGAAATTTTTAATTATCAACCGCTCTGCCGAAGATTTTGCAGAAGAAAAAGCAAGGGCGATACGGTTGGATTATCTGGGTAATTTGGCTTACGATGCGCAACTTGAAAGGGTGAGTTTAAACGGTTATTCCTTGTCAGGCTTGAAAGACGATGCGCCGGTTTTAAGTACGCTGCGCCGGATAGGAGAACGGATATGGCAACGCAACTAGCAAAGCAGAATTGGAGCGGCAAAATATCTACCCTGACCATCGGAGCGACTAAGGAGCAGGGGGGTACCCGTGCTCATGCGGTTGAAATCGGCGGCGAGGAGTCGCTGCCTTTTTTATTTCCCGAAGGCGCAATACCTAATAAGCCCCGTATAGCCTTTGAAATTTGGGATGTCCCACCCAAAGACTGGACGGAGGAGTTAGTCCGGCATTACGGCAAAGTTTTTCTAGACCCCTTGGAATGGGCCCAGATGTGCGTGAAGGATTATAAGGCAGAGCTTTTATGTTTAAGGCTGCAGGGGGCGCATCCGGATTGCGCAGACAGGAGCGCGGATAAAGAAGCGCAACTGGTAGGCCGGCTGCTAAAAGAAGTGGATGTTCCTTTAATAATCTGCGGCTGCGCAGATGATACAAAAGATAACCTGGTTTTACCGGCAGTCTGCGAGGCGGCGAAGGCTGAGCGCTGTTTAATCGGCAGCGCCTCCCAGGATAATTATAAGACATTAGTTGCTTCCGTAATGGCCGACGGGCATAACATTATCGCGGAGTCGCCCATTGATATTAATATCGCAAAACAGCTGAATATTTTAATTTCGGACATGGGCTTGCACTTAGAGCGGATTGCGATTAACCCCACTATCGGCGCATTAGGTTACGGCCTGGAATATGCCTATTCGATTATGGAGAGGAGCAGGCTTGCGGCATTATCAGGCGACAAGACCGTGGCCAGCCCGTTTATCTGTTTTGTGGGTCAGGAGGCATGGAGGGCAAAAGAGGCCAGGGAGTTCGGCCCGCAGCAGGGTATAATTTGGGAGGCAGTGACCGCCACGGCGTTGATTCAGGCGGGGGCGGACCTTTTAGTAATGCGCCATCCCGAAGCCGTTAAGAAGGTGGACAGATATATTGAGGAGTTATTCAGGAGGTAAGATTGTTTATAATCGGTGAACTGATTAACGGCATGTATCAAAATATCGCCAGGGCGATAAAAGATAAGGACAGCTCTGCCATCCAGAAATGCGTAAAGGCGCAGGTAGCTGCAGGCGCGGATGCGCTGGATGTAAATTGCGGACCGGCTTCAAAAGAGCCGCTTGCGGATATCCAATGGTTAGTCCGTTGCATAGAAGAGGTAACCGATAAGGTGCTGGTTCTGGATTCCAGCAAGCCCGCGGTTATCGAAGCCGGCCTTAAGTCCGCTAAAAATAAAGTAGTTATTAATTCCACAACCGCTGATCCCGAGAAGCTGGAGGCATTAATCCCCCTGGCAAAGCAGTATCATGCGGGCTTAATCGGCTTGGCCATCAGTTCAGGTGGCATACCGCAGAATAAAGACCAGCGCCTGGAGCTGGCAGCGGCAATCGTATCGGCCTGCGTGGATAACGGCTTTCCCGTTGAGGAGCTCTATCTTGACCCGATAGTCCTGCCGGTAAACGTGGCGCAGGCGCAGATGTGCGATATACTGGAGTCAATAAAGGAATTTAAAATTATCTCCGAGCCCGCACCCAAAACCATCATAGGATTAAGCAATGTTTCGCAAGGCGTGCCGCCGGCCAGCAGCAGAAATTTAATTAACCGCACCTTCCTGGTTATGGCCCTTGCCTTCGGGCTGGATGCGGCTATCCTTGACCCGACGGACAGGCAGTTATTGGAGGCCATGATTTCCGCGGAGTTATTGTTAAATAAGCATATTTATTGCGACTCTTATCTTCAGGCATACAGGAGAAAATAGCGTGGCAAAGAACAGATTTTTGCGCAATATTTTTAAAGTCGGCCGCTTCCGGGACAGCTTCAAAATCGCTATCAATGGAGTCATTTATTTATTCTTATACCACCGCAATATGCGCATCATCTTTATCACCGGCATTGTCACTTTTCTTGCGGGGTTGTTTTTTAGGTTAAGCGGCATAGAATTAATCGCGCTCTCCATCACCATCACCCTTGTTTTTATGGCGGAGATATTTAATACTGCCATTGAACTGATGATGAATATGGTTTCCGAGACATACCATACGCGCATCCGGGTGATAAAGGATATCGCCGCCGGCGTGGTTGTGCTGGCATGCCTGAATGCCCTGGCGGTCGGCAGCGTTCTTTTTGCTTCAAGGATTTTTAAAGGCTAGGAAGATGTTTTTGGCAATTATCCGCCGAAGGCGGATATAGATTTATATTGCCAAAAACATAAAAGGGGTGTGGGGGAAAATTTCCCCCACGTTTGGGGGAGAACAGCGATTCCAAAATAAACAAAGTTTAGTGAGAGCGTTAGGAGGGGGCTTGTCCCCTCCTAAGGAGTGAGCGTCCTACAAATAACAAGATAAGCAATAGATACAGCAACAACCGTTTTTTGTTTAGTTGTAAGCATTGAATAAGATAATAGCGAACGATGACGGCGTAACTCAGCCCGGTAGAGTAGTCGGCTCATACCCGATATGCCGGTGGTTCAAATCCACCCGCCGTCATTTTACTCGTCTGCGGGGCAGTCCTGCGAAGCCCATATTAGCTATTTAGGTGTTGTAGGGCGCAGCAGGGCCACCCGCCGTCACCAGAATTTACAGGAGATAATGCGATGAAAAAAATAATCTGTATATTTTTCTCAGCCCTATTATTTATAACCGCGGTTTTGATGCCGTCTTTTGCTCAGCCGGACAGCAGCCAGCAGTCTGTTCAAGGATTAGGAAGAATTTTCAGCGCACTGGCGATGGCTGAATTCGCAAACCAGAATCCCGGACAGGATACCTCTCTGCTGGCGGGCCGGGCGCAGGATTACGCTACTGAAGTGGCAAAGATTCTGCTTGCGGCAAAGACAGGCCCGCAGGCCGCCGAATCGATAATCAGAGAGTCCGCCCCCTGGTACGCAGAGGCGCTGAACAATATACTTAACGGAAATAATTCCCTAAATTTTTACATTAACGAATACATAAGGGAAATTACGGACTTATTCAGTCGCTACAACTTGGGCCTTGCGCCTCAATCGCAGATTGTCCTTCTTACCAGCAGCCACCTGCAAAAGATGTACTCAATTCTACGCCCCAGTTTTTACAACTACGAATAAGCCTTTTACCATGATTCTGGCCAGAGCCAAAGAAACAATAAAAAAGTACCGCCTGATTAACAAAGGCGATAAAATCGTCGTCGGCGTATCGGGCGGGCCGGATTCGTTAGCCCTGCTTTACCTGCTGAATAATCTCAAAGAAGAATTCGGGCTTAAGTTATATGTCGCGCACCTCGACCATATGCTCAGGGAGGATTCCTTCCGGGATGCTAAATTCGTAAAAAAAATAGCGTACAAATTAGGGCTGCCCCTAAAGGTATCGCGCCTGAATATTAAAGCGCAGGCCAAAAAGGGCTCTCTTGAGGAGATTGCCAGAAATGCGCGCCTGGGTTTTTTCTTTAAACTGGCAAAAGAGTCAGGAGCAAAAAAGATCGCCCTGGGCCATACCGTTGATGACCAGGCTGAGACGGTATTAATGCGCATCCTGCGGGGCACCGGGCTCTACGGGCTCTCAGGGATCCTGCCTAAAAGGAATATTTCCGGATATGAGGTTATCCGTCCGTTAATTGAAATAAAAAGAAGCCAGATCGATACCTTCCTCAAAAAGAGGAAAATCAGCCCCCGCATCGACGACTCCAATCTGCAAGATATTTATTTCCGCAATAAAATCAGGAACAGGTTGTTGCCGTTACTTGAGGCCGGGTACAGCCGTAACATAAAAGAGCTCCTGGCAAATATGGCGCAAAGCGCCGGTTTCGACTATGATTATCTTTCCCGCGCGGCAGAGAGGTTAATGCGCAGGATAAAGTCCAGAATCAGCCTGGCTAAGCTAAAGAAATTGCACCCTGCGCTGCAGCGCATAATAATCAGAAAGATGATTGCCGCAGTTGCAGGCAGTACCCGCAGGATAACCTTCCGGCATATGAGGGAACTGGAGGACCTGGTCTTAAACCGCCCCCTTAACTCCATCGTTGACCTTCCGGGTGGGATATCCGCAATAAAAAGAAAAAAATCCCTTTCTTTTTACCGCAGAAGGCCCCCCATAAAACAGCCTTCGCATCCTTAAGATACAGCCCGGTGATTTTTTTAATAAATGCTTGATTTTATCCATAGTTAGATATATAATAATAATTTCTTAGGAGGTTATTACGATGCCCGATCACAATCTGCGCAGGCCAAAAAAAACCAACCATAAAAATAACGTATTCAAGCGTTTCCCCTTTGGCTGGATACTGGCGCTTATTATCTTCTTTATTATCATAAACTCTTACAACATGTCGCTTAGCGGAGTGCCCAAAGAGATCGCCTATAGCCAGTTTTATAATATCCTGAAAAACCAGCCCCAGACCATAAAATCCTTAACCAAGGTTGAAAACAGATTAGAGGGCGAGTATAGTGATAACAGTAAATTCTTTCTCTATATCCCGGAAAATGATACGGTACTGCTTAACCTTATACGGCAGAGTCAGCTGCCTTTTGAAGTTAAGCCGCCGCGCACCTTCTGGGTAGCCCTGATTTTTAATTTAGGCCCGATTCTACTGCTGATCTTTTTCTGGTGGATGATGGCCTCGCGCGGAGAACAATTAGGCAGCAGGATTATGGGTTTCGGAAAGATGCAGCCGAAGATTCACAGCGAGAAAGACGGCGATAAGGCAACCTTTAACGACGTTGCCGGTATCGACGAGGCCAAAGAGGAACTCACGGAAGTTATTGAGTTTTTGAAGGACCCGAAAAAATTCCAGAGGTTGGGAGGAAAGATCCCCAAGGGAGTTTTGTTAGTGGGGCCGCCGGGCTGCGGCAAGACCCTGATTGCCAGGGCGGTGGCAGGGGAGGCGGGCGTGCCGTTTTTTTCCATCAGCGGTTCGGATTTCGTTGAGATGTTTGTCGGCGTGGGGGCCAGCCGCGTAAGAGACCTTTTTGAACAGGGCAGGAAGGCATCCAAGGTTTCCGGAAAGGGCGCGATTATTTTTATCGATGAAATAGACGCGGTGGGGCGCCTGCGTTTTTCAGGCATCGGAGGCGGCCATGATGAAAGGGAACAGACCCTGAATGCGCTTCTGGTTGAAATGGACGGTTTCTCCACCGCCCAAGGGATAATTTTAATCGCCGCCACCAACCGGCCGGATACTCTGGACCCGGCGTTATTGCGGCCGGGAAGGTTTGACCGGCATATTATAGTAAACCTGCCCGATATAAAGGGCAGGGAAGAGATACTCAAAGTTCATACCCGCAAAATAAAAATTTCCCCTTCCGTAGATTTTAAATCGCTTGCCAGCCAGACCCCCGGTTTTTCCGGGGCGGACCTTGCCAACCTCTGCAACGAAGCAGCGCTTCTGGCGGCAAGGGGCAATAAGGAAACGGTGGAGATGATTGACCTGGAAAAATCGATTGAGCGCGTGCTGATGGGCCCTGAGAAGAAAAGCCACATTATGTCTAAGAGAGAAAAAGAGATTACCGCTCTCCATGAATCCGGGCATGCGCTTTTATCGCTGCTTTTGCCCGAGGTAAATCCTTTAAAAAAAGTTTCGATTATCCCGCGCGGCTTAGCCGGCGGATATACCTTTACCCCGCCGCTTGAAGACAGGCACTACTGGACCAAGAAAGAACTGATGGCGGAGATTACTATGATGCTGGGGGGGCGCGCCTCCGAAGAGCTCAATTTAAAAGAGGTTACTACCGGCGCGCAAAATGACCTGGAGATGGCCACACAGCTTGCCCGGCGCATGGTGACTCAATTCGGCATGTCCGATAAGCTGGGCAATGTTACGCTGGGCAGGAGGCAGGGGCTGGTATTCCTGGGCCGGGATCTTATGGAAGAGAGAAACTACAGCGAGGAGACCGCGCACCTTATTGATAAGGAGGTCAAGCAAATAGTTGACGATTCATACGGTAAGGCAAAAGATTTATTGCAGAAGAACATCGACAAATTAAAGATTTTGTCGCAGACGCTTCTGGAAAAGGAGGTCTTGGGCGATACAGAGGTAAGGCGTTTATTGGGTTTTGCTAAAGAGGATAAAGGCACAGGCGAAGAGCCGCAGGATAAGCAGGGCGCTTAAGGGGCTTGCGATGCGCATAGTTCAGGCAAACGACTCAAGAGAAATAAAAAAGATTATGCGGGAGATTCGGGTGGACCGCTATGGTATTAATATTATGTGTCCTAAGGCGATCGGTTATCTCTTAAAGATGAATTCCGTTTCCAATATCACCGCCAACATCTTAAAACAACAGATGCTTTCTCTGGGCGGAGACGTTGCCGTTGCCCGCGACAGCCTGAGCGGAAGGCGCAGGAAAACCGACTGCCTTTTAATCGGAAGCCTCTCGCAGCTAAACCAGCTTGGGGGGAAACTTAAACTACAGCCCTTCGGTTTAAAAAATGTTGCCCGGGATTTATCCCGCCTATTGGATAATTACCGAAAAGACGAATTTGTTATTCAGTTGCCGCGGCAGAGGTTAGTCTTGCGCAAAGGCCGTTGTTATATTATGGGGGTGCTTAACCTCACGCCCGACTCCTTTAGCGGCGACGGGCTTTATGGCACAGCGCAGGAAGAGATAATACGCCGGGCAGAGGAGATGGTAAACGACGGCGCGGATATGATTGACATCGGAGGAGAGTCCAGTCAACCGGGAGCAAAGAGAGTTTCGCTGAAAGAAGAGTTGAAGAGGGCCATTCCGGTTGTAAAGGCCTTAAGCAAAAAAATCAAGGTACCGCTTTCAATAGATACCTGCAAGGCCGAAGTGGCGAAGGCCGCCCTGGATTGCGGGGCACAAATAGTAAATGACATTACCGGCTTAAGAAATCCGCTGATGAGAAAGGTTATCTCCAGATGCAATGCCGCAGTGGTAATTATGCACATGAAGGGCAGCCCGCGGACGATGCAGAAGAATCCGCAATACCTCTCTTTGATTGACGAGATTCTAAAATATCTCGAGGAGGCGCTGATACGCTCAGCCGACGCCGGCATAAGCAGGGACAAAATAATTATCGACCCGGGGTTAGGTTTCGGGAAAACCGCGGAGCATAATTTGGAGATACTCAGAAACTTAAAGGATTTTAAGGTTCTCGGCCGGCCGATATTGGCCGGGCCCTCCAGAAAATCATTTATCGGGAAAATCCTGCATACCGACCCAGGCGAGAGGGTTTTCGGTACGGTTGCCGCCTGCTTGTTGGCAGCCGATAACGGGGCAAAGATTGTCAGGGTGCACGACGTAAAAGAAGTCAGGCAGGCATTAAAAGTTTCGCAAACCATAAAACAGGCAGGCATATGTTAAATACTAATCTGGTAGCGGTATTTCTTTTATGGAAACCCCTCTTTGAGATAATCATCCTCTGGTTTGTGATTTATCACATTATGCTTTTCTTTGAGGGCACGCGCGCAATCCAGGTCCTGCGCGGTATAGTTATCCTTTTAGTTGCCTTCTTTCTGTTTCAAAGGCTCAACCTCACCATCCTGGACTGGCTGCTTACCAAATTATTCGGGATTTCGGTTATCGCAATTTTAATCATCTTCCACCCCGAGATCAGGCAGGGGCTGGCGCGTTTGGGGCAGAGGCACCTCTTCGGCACCACCTTAAGAGAAGAAGAATGGGATTATCTGCTTAAAGAGATCGGCAGGGCGGTAGATAATTTATCCCGGGAAAGTATCGGCGCGCTGATTGCCATAGAAAAAACAGACTCCCTGTCTACTTATATTGAGAGCGGGGTTGCGCTTGATGCGCGCATAAGCAGCGACCTGATCGAAACGGTATTTACCCCCCGCAGCATCCTGCATGACGGGGGTTTGATTATCCAGCACGGCCGCATAGCCGGGGCAGGGTGTCTATTTCCTTTAACCCAGAGCCAGGAGTTAAGCCGTATTTACGGCACCAGGCACCGCGCGGCATTGGGCTTAAGCGAAGAGACCGATGCGATTATCATCGTGGTTTCCGAGGAGAGGCAGGATGTCTCCCTGGTCTACCGCGGCCAGTTCTACCGGGATTTAAACAAAGAAGAACTGCTCCTCAAGGTAAAGGAGATTATAAAACTTAAGAAGGAAGAAGATGGTCAAAGTACGGGTTAGTTTAGATTACCGCATAAGGCACTGGTTTATCCATCATCCGTGGTTGAAGCTTATTTCGCTGTCCCTGGCAATTATGCTCTGGTTTTATATAAGCGGCGAGATAAACAAGTTCAACTAAGTGAGGACATAAGTTATGGAGCAATAGCGACATAACTTATGTGTACGAACTTATCCTGAGGCTGCAAAGCAGCCGAAGGATCTAATTATATGCCGAAGTTAGGCGTAAATATAGACCACGTTGCCACCCTGAGAGAGGCGCGCAAGGGATTCGATCCGGAGCCGGTGTTAGCCGCTTTAGCCTGTGAAGTTGCCGGTGCAGACAGCATCGTCGTGCATTTAAGGGAGGACCGGCGCCATATTAAAGACCGCGACCTCTGCATCTTAAAAGAAACCGTTAAAACGAAATTGAACCTGGAGATGTCTATTGCGCAGGAGATTGTGGGCATTGCCTGCGAAGTAAAGCCGCAGCAGTCTACGCTGGTCCCCGAGAAAAGACAGGAGTTAACTACCGAGGGCGGTTTGGACGTGGCGGGAAATTTCAAGCAGGTCAAAGCAACGGTTGAAAAATTAAAAAATAGCGGTATTACGGTCAACCTGTTTATCGACCCGCAAAAAGAGCAGATTGATGCCTCTAAAAAAACCGGCGCGCAGATGATAGAGCTGCATACCGGCCGTTATGCCGGTGCCAAAAATAAATTACAAGAGGATAAATATTTGCAGGAGATTAAAGCTGCGGTCAGGCATGCGCGCCAAATTGGCCTGATTGTCAATGCGGGGCACGGGTTGAATTATAATAATACAAAAAGAGTTGCCGCAATTGACGGTATAGAGGAGTTAAATATCGGTTATTCTATAATCTGCCGCGCAGTCATGGTGGGATTAGAGCGGGCGGTAAGAGAGATGAGGGCGTTGATATGATAATCGGTACGGGGGTCGATATAACAGAGGTCAGGCGCCTGCGCCAGGCAATAGAAAAATGGGGTAAGGCTTTTTTAGAACGGGTATTTACCGAAGACGAACTGGATAATGCCAAGACCCGCGGCAGTTTATATCAACACCTTGCCGGCAGGTTTGCCGCCAAAGAAGCAGTGTTCAAAGCAATGGGGGACTCACAGTTAAGCTGGAAGGATGTCCAGATTTTAAACGATCAGGACGGTCGGCCGCGCTGCCTGATTCTAAACGGCAGAGGGAAAAATATGGATGTCCAGATTTCCATCTCCCATGTAAAAAATTATGCGGTTGCCAACGCGGTTATTACGAAGAAAAGTTGATGCCCATAAAGGAGACTTCGGGCATATTTTTATTTTAGCCGGCTCTGCGAGATTTTCAGGAGCAGCTGTTTTATGCGCGGAGGCCGCGATGCGCGCGGGTGCGGGGCTGGTGACGCTGGGGATTCCCGCCGGG
>JADHYK010000043.1 GCA_016782485.1 Candidatus Omnitrophota bacterium | reverse complement strand
GGCGGACATTACCCCCATTAACGGAACCATCTTATCCTGTAAGAGCTGTGCCGTCTTTCTCAAACAATAACCTAACCCCCCGGCAGAAACCACCCATAAAGGAACCCAGGTATTAACCGATAAGAACCCGTCAGGTATATGCATAAGCTTCTCCTGTCCTGTTTAATAAATTCCTGATTATGCCGAACTTATTCTTTCTCCCGCAGGAGCGGTAGATGCACATAAGATAGTGCAGTAAGGTCGGCAACCTTCCCTTTACATCTCTCCCCAATATATTACCGCAGGAATAATTATTCGCCATCGGGATTATGTAGCCTAAATCCAGCGGCCTGAATTCAATAAGCCGATTCCCCCCGATACTCCTTATTATGTTTTCTGCTGCCGCCTGACCCTGCATAATCGAAAACTGGACCGCCATTCTCAAAAAACTGCCCTGATGCGCAAACCACGACGCATCTCCGGTAACAAAACATCGCTCATTCAACCTGAGGTATTTATCAACCTTGATGCGCCCCTGCGGATTTTTCTCGGTATTTAAATCCTGGATAAAATCAGAGGCCCTCACCCCTGCCGTCCAGATAAGCATACTGCGCTCCTCTACCCTGTCTATAGCGCTGTTAGTCAATACTTCTATATTCAGTCTTTTAAGGTTGGCGAGCACATACTCCTTCATCCATTCCGGAAGCGGCCCTAAAACCGAAGGCGCGCGTTCAATAATTACTATCCTCTTATCTCTCTTTTTTTTATTCAGGTAAATCCTTAAATTACCGGCCACCTCTATCCCGGTATAACCGCCTCCGCAGACGATATAAGAATCAAAATCTGTTTCAGCAAGCGCCCTGCGGATACGCTGCGCATCCGCAGCGCTATCCAGCTTAAAAGCGGCCGTTTCCAGCTCCTTATTCCCGTAGAAATTAGTCCGGGAGCCGCTGGCTATTATAAGATAGTCATAATCTATGGTTTTTTCACCGGCGATAACCCGTCTTTCCTCCGTATTAATGCCGGATACCTGCGCATTCAGGAACTCCAGGCCTTTTTTACGGGCGAAGCCATCAATTTCAAAGGAAAGATAACGGGGATTTAATCCGCGGCCAAGACAGTCAGGCAGAAGCGGCAGAAAATCAAATACCGGTTTTGCATCGATAAGGGTAACCTTAACGCAATCCCCGTGCCTGGAAAGCCTCTCTGCCGCGCTCAATCCGGCAAACCCCGCTCCGATAATCAGGACTTTTTTCATAGAAGTAACGTAAAAATTAAAATAATAGAAACCAGCGTCTGCACAGCGATAGTCAATTTGGATGCCTCTACCAGCGCCCTTTTATTATCCGAATGCCGCCTTAAGATCAGGGCGCTCTTTACGGCAGGAATAATCAACAGAAAGGAAAAATTTGCTGTCCAGGAGAGATAACCCAGCGCGATTGCCGTAAGTATGGAGAAAAACCCCATAAATACCAGGGTACAGTAGAGTAAATAGGAGTTGCCGCTCCCTAAAAAATTTACCCAGGTGAATTTACCGGCTTTTTTATCATCGGAGAAATCAGGAATTTCGTTGGCGAATAAGACCGCGGTGGTAAAAAATCCGAATGGCAAAGAAAGCATAAAGCTTTTTAAATCGGGAAAGATCCCCGTCTGTAAAAAATACCCTCCCATCACTAAAGCCGGACCGAAAAGCACAAAAATAACCGGTTCCCCCGTCCTGCGATAAGATAACTGCAGAGGCTTATGCGAATAACTCCAGGCAAGTCCCAAAATGACCGCATAATAAATAATAACCCGCGGACTCTTTAAAGCTACTGCCATACAGATAACGCAGAGTATCGAAATACAGGCGAAAATTTGCGCGCCCCTCAGGTAAAACCTTTCGCTAAAGGCCCCCTCCTGGATAAGCTTCGAACCCCCGAAGAGGCCAAAGAAGCTTTTGTCCTGCCAGTCAGCGCCGCTCTTTGAATCCGCATAATCATTGATAAGATTAGCGCTTAAATGCGTTGATAAGACCGCGATGAAGCCGAGGCCAAATTGCAGGAAACCAAAATTTCCCCTGTTGATTAAGGACCCGAAGATAAACGGCAAGAGGCTGGCGCCGGCAAAGGGAAGCCTCAAGGCGCGGATAAATACTGCGGGGGAAGATTTTGTTTGTCTTGCCATTGCTTATATGTTAGCATAAAGCCATGATGAATAAAATAAAAAATAAGATTGAAAAAGAGCTGGCTATATATATCCGCAACCTGGGAAAATCCTACCACTTAAAGAAGATATCGCCGGTGCTATTGCGGCATATCAGGGAATTCCTCTTAAGAAAAGGCAAGAGGATCCGTCCCTGCCTGTTTGTCGTGGGTTACCTGGGTTTCTGTAAAAAAATAGCTCCGGGATTATACAGGAGCGCCGTATCGCTGGAACTCCTGCATGATTTTATGCTCGTTCATGACGACATTATTGATAAATCGGATACCCGGAGGGGAAAACCCTCCATGCACGCGATGCTGAATAAATTCCTCTCTCGGTACAGGAAGATAAAATTCAGCGGCCAGGACCTGACTATCGTTATCGGCGATGTAATCTACGCCTTGGCCCTGGATGCCTTTCTTTCAATTAAAGAAGAGCTGCGGCGCAAGGAAGATGCGCTGAGGAAACTTATTGCCGCCGCGCTTGCGACCGGAAGCGGTGAATTCATCGAACTCTTATACTCAACCACGCCTATCGGCAAAATTAAAAAACCGGATATCTACAAAATTTATGACTTAAAGACCGCCAATTATACCTTTGCCGCTCCTCTCGCCATTGGGGCAACGCTTGCCGGCGCAGGTGAAAGCGACCTGGATAAGCTTTTTGATTACGGCATATATGTGGGCAGGGCCTTCCAGATTCGCGATGATATCATCGGGATGTTCAACGAAGAAAAAGAAACCGGAAAATCCAACTTAAGCGACCTGCGCGAGGCAAAGAAGACGCTGCTTATCTGGTATGCCTATAATAATTCTACACAGGGCGACAGGATTGTTATACGAAAAATCCTCTCGGGCAGCAATACGGGTAAGGATGAGCTTTTAAAAATGCGCGAAATTGCCTTGCGCTCCGGGGCCCTGGATTTTGCCAGGCGCCAAATAACAAACTCGCTGAATAAGGCAGAAGGCCTGCTTCGGGGCTCGAGGATGGATAAGAAATACAAAGAGCTCCTGTCGAGGTATTCCCAAAAAATCCTGCGGCTTTAATTCCCCGGACAAATAAATCTACACTTCCCGCTTTTTATATCAAGGGCAAGCTCATTTTCAGGGTTGATTGTTAACGCCCGGGAAAGATAAAAATCATACTTTTCATCGTCGCCTTTTAACCTGTAAAGCTGGGCAAGCCGCACATAGGCGTCGGCAAACAAACCATCGGCCTCAATGGCTTTTGTAAGATAGGCCTCTGCCTGATTCAGGTCTCCCCCGGCAAGCGCCGGAGCCAGAAGATAAAAACTCCCCAGTCCGAATAACACCCCGGAAGAATCCGGCTGTAATTTTTGCGCCTTTTTTAAATTAGGCATTACGGCAGTCCCGTTGAAGATCTTTGATAACGGTCCGCCGTAATGGGCGATCATCCCTTTGGCCCCCGCATACATCAAATACGCCCTGACATAGTTGCTTAAATCAACCTTATCCTTTCCCTGTTTTAAAACTTTATCCGCCAGGTTAACCGCCCGGTTAAAATCCATCTGTATATATTCTATGTAAGCGAGCGTGATGTAGGCGGGAGAGAATTGCGGATCGGCTTTTATCACCTCTTCGGCAAGCTCCCGGCTCTTTTTTAAATCGTGGCGCCTTCGTAAGACCTCTGCTATGCCCCATTTTGCCTGAAGGTTCTGCGGCTGCGCAGCCAGAATTATACGAAAGCTTCTGTAGGCCTCCGCATCGTCATACAGGTTCAGGCAGACAAGGCCCAATAGGTAATAGCCATCAAGGGAAGAAGGATCCTGTTCTAGATTAGCATAGGCCTGCGAAAGCCCGGTCTTATCCGCCTCTTCATGCAATTTTTTCCAATCCACCGCATAACAAACAGACGCCTGCAACAACAGAGAAACCGCCGCTATCACAATATAGAAGTTTTTCAAGATCCCCTCCGCTTATAATACTTAACAAATTTATTATATTGCCAAAATACCCCTTTTTCAACTAAATTCAACCGGGGACGGTTCTAAAGGTGAAGCAGAAGTATCCCCGCTATTTTTGGCTTGGATTTACGGCTATTTGGTTGTAGAATATCAGCATGCGGGCAAACTCTGCAGGAAAAATAATGCTGGTTTCAAAAGGCTTATTAAGCGGACGGTATCTATGAAGATTTCCCTGGCCAAATCAGCGGGTTTTTGCTTTGGGGTAAAGCGGGCAATAGAGATAGCGCTTAACGCAGCCAAATCGCACAAGAATGTCTATATGCTCGGGGATATAGTACATAACGAAGCGGTCTCTGAAAAGATGGCGCAGGCGGGGATTAAAAAAGCTAAAAGGCTTCTTCCCGGGAAGGACAGGGTTTTCCTGATCCCGGCGCACGGCATCCCTTTAAGCATGATAAAAAAGGCAAGGCTCCTTGGTTACGGTATTATTGACGCTACCTGCCCAATGGTCAAACAGATACATACAATTGCCCGCAAAATGGAAAACAGAGGCTGCAGAATTATCATTATCGGGGACCATAAACACGACGAAGTCCAGGGAATTAAGGGCTATTTAAGGTCTAAAGCTATCGTAATCGAGAGCCTTAGGAATATACCCGCAAAGAAAATACAGAAAATTAAAAAGGCCTGCGTGGTAGCGCAGTCCACCCAGGATGTCCAGAGGGCGCTTCAGATAATAACCAAATTAAAACAATACATCCCCGATTTAAAATCCTCCGATACGATATGCAGCGCAACAAAAATACGGCAGGAAGAAATAACAAGGATGCCCCTGGAAAACGACTTAATGATTATTATCGGCTCCAGGAACAGCGCAAATACAAAGCGGCTTTATGAAATTTCAAAATCACTCAATAAGAAAAGCTACTGGATAAATTCCGAATCCGAAATAAAAAATAATTGGTTTAAGAACGTAAAGAAGGCAGGAATTGCCGCCGGCGCCTCCACCCCTCAGGCAGCCATTCAGGATATCGTTAATCATATCTCCGAAATCAATCCTTAACTCCCGGTTATTAAATTAAGGCTATCCTTGCGAAGACTTCAAGTTAATGCGTGACCACGTGGACAAACCCGCCCGGCTTCTCTTGCGGCTGGGCGGTAATACACCTATCGAGCTCGAAAGTCTCGGCTACCGCCGTTCTTGCCGGCAGTTTAAGGAAAATATCGATAGCCAGAGCAACCAAGATCAATAACAGCAGGATGTCGCGTACCTCCCATTTCCTTTTCATTTCTTCCTCCTTGCTGGTTATTTATTGGGAGCGGAATTGTGCTTTTTCCTCAGGGGTCAGTTCACCTTCATAAAGCCATACGGAAATCCAGAGCCGGTCATCGATAATCCTGAGGATATTGGCACTTCTCTCTATAACCTGGCCCTTATTGATACCTTTGACTTTATTCAAATTCTTATATAGGAATATTACTTTGTAAGGATTCCCTTTGGCAGTCTTCTGGATAACACTGATTATTTCATAATAACGCCTTTCAATATCGTTTACTTCATCAAAGGTATTGTATTCCCTGACGTTGTCCACCGTCCCGAAACCGATGATCTCGCGGTCCCGGTAATAATCCCTTAACTGCTGGCGCTGCACATCGGTTGCCTCCTTAAACTCATCAACGATAGCATCCACCTGCAGCTCTTGAGCATAAGCAAAACAAAAAATAACCCCTGTAAAGAACAGCACCAAAAAAATACCCCTTAATACCTGCCTCATTGACTCCACCTCCTTTGATTTGTATTATTGCCCAAAAAAGAATATTTACAAGTTAATTTTTTAAACTATTTCCTATTTGAGCAAATCTGTCAAAGCCACCTGGGGGTTTCTATAGCGCTTTTAGGTATCTAGGTGCAAAAATGACTTGATAAAGAAACCCAGCGCAAACGACAATGCCGCAACCCCCAAGCTGATTAATGCCATTTCAAAAAACCTTTTCCTGAAAGAAATACCCCTGGCAACCGATATGTAAAAAGTAAACAGCAAAATCACGATGATGGCATTGGTTATGGAAACGCCCAGGCAGAAAAAAAGATTCTTGAAGACAAGAAAGGGAAAAATTAAAAACGCCACTGTAAAAATATAGGCGATCCCGGTATAAATACAGGATTTAACCGGGTCCTTCCCGTGTTCCTCGGATTTGGTAGAGAGGTATTCAGAGGCAGCCATTGAAAGAGAGGCGGCCACGCCGGTTATCAGGCCGGCGGTTGCGATTAACCTTGTATTTGCAAACGCAAGGGTAAAACCGGCAAGCGCCCCGGTCAATTCCACCAACGCATCATTTAACCCCAGGACTACTGAACCGACGTATTTAAGGCGCTCTTCGTCTATCATATTGAGCAGTTTATTTTCATGCTCCTCTTCATCTTTGGCAAGGTCCTTTGCCTCCGGTATAAATTCGCAAATTCTTCTATAGGCGACCTGGGCGTCGCCTTCGTTATTCTCCATTAACTTCACCCCGAAGGTCAACCCGAATATCCTGGAGATAAGATAATACCACCATACCTTCAGGTTATCGGCAGGCACATCCCGGCCGGTGTGTTTCTTCCAGAAATTATAATGCTTTAATTCTTCCTCTGATATACGGTTCAGTACTTCTCTGTTGCGTTTATCTTTTACCGCCCGTGACAGCCTTTTGTAAATAATATGCTCGCTAATCTCGGTTTCCTGAAAAACCGCTATCTTTCTGATTAAGCGCCGACTCAACATCTGTTTAACCTCCTCTAGCAGTTGATCTAATATAAGGTTCTAACTTAACAGCCGTTGAAGCAGGTTGAATAAATACCCGGTAAATATAATTGCCAATGTGGTTATGCCGAAAAATACGGCTACCAGCTGCAGCTTCATCGCCCTTCTCAATATAACCGCTTCCGGAAAACTAAGCGCGGCAGTCGCCATCATAAAACTCAGCGCCGTCCCCAGAGGAATGCCCTTCTGAAATAAAACAACTGCGATAGGCAGGATTGCGGCGCAGCTGCCGTACATCGGTACCCCCAAAATAGTGGCAATCGGCACCGAGAAGATTCCGGCCCTGCTGATTACCGCCTGGATGGCCTGCTGGGGGACATAATTATGGATGATGGCCCCGATTCCCACGCCGACTAATATCCAGGCCCAAAGTTTTGCCACAATCGATTTTGCCTCCTTTATCCCGAAGGCGACCCTGATTTTAAACCCCTTATATTTTATCTCCTGCGGCAGTTGGGATTTTGAAGAAATCAGGTCTTTTACCAGGTGCCTTTCTAGCTTCATCTTCCCAAGGATAAGGCCGCAAACAACGCCGATAATAATGCCGCTTAATACATAAAGCAAGGTGATCTTCCAGCCGAAGAACCCGATCATCAACACCACAAGGTATTCGTTGATTAAAGGCGAGGTTATCAGGAAGGAAAAGGTCACACCCAGCGGAACGCCCGCCTCCAGAAAACTTAAAAAAATCGGGATCGAGGAACAGGAACAAAACGGCGTTACCGCCCCGAACATAGAGGCGAATAAATTTCCCATCCCCTTTTTTGCGGTGAGCCATCTTTTTACCTTATCCTGAGGCAGAAAAGTCCTCAGGGTAGCGATAACCGAAATCATCACAAAAAGCAGCAAGAGGATCTTTACCGAGTCATAAATAAAAAAATTGAAAACTCCTGCCAGCCGGGAATCCGGATTAAATCTAAAAACCGAATATACGAACCAGTCAACGATTAACTGCAGCATGAACCGTTACCCTCTCTTCTCCTTATAAAAACCCTCTGCAACAAAAATTGCTGCAGAGGGCTAATTGTAAAAATAACGCTGATGCAGTCCTATTTTGAGGTGGAGAGCATATAATCGATTACCGTGTCGCTTACTTTATTCTTCTTAAGGTAATCAATCATCTCCATAGTAAGCTCGTATTTCGAATTAGTCCTCTTGATATCGCTGATAATTATACTATCGGGAGTGCCTTTGGCTGCCATATCGACGATGCCGGTAATCGGCAGATAGCTGGGATTGGCTTCAGCTGCCTTCTGGTCGGCCTTATCAATCTGTTCGCCAATCAGGCCGCCGCCTATCGCCCCTACTGCCGCCCCTATTGCGGCGCCGATCGGACCGCTTCCCATCTGATGGCCGATTACTCCGCCGGCTACCGCGCCGACTACTCCGCCGCCTACCGCGCCCGTTGTTGCTTTAGGGCCCATACCTTGGCATCCGGCTAAAAATGCT
>JADHYK010000042.1 GCA_016782485.1 Candidatus Omnitrophota bacterium | reverse complement strand
ACCCGGCAGTCTACCTGAATGCCCTCGGCGGTACGCACGGAGGATTTTGTCTCTCCCCTGGCCTGCACGTCTTTAACTTGTGGCAGGCTAATGAAGCTACGCATCAGCTTCTGCGGCTGATTTGAAACTACAAGTATATCAATATCCCTGACTGTTTCCTTCTGCCGGCGCAGGCTGCCGGCAACGGATATTTTTTTAACCTCGGGTAGTCTTTTTAACGCTTCCAGGAACTCCTGCGCAATTAAGTCCGCCTGCGCCAGAGGCAGCCTTTCCCGCCCCCTTTTTAATATCTCTATCCCTTTTAAGATATTGGCTGCTGTTTTTTCTTTGATGCCGAAGATGCTTCTTAATTTATTTTTTTTAATCGCTGCTTCCAGCTGCGGGATATTTTTTATCTTTAATTTTTCATAGAGGAGTTTTGCGGTCTTCGGGCCCACCGAAGGTACGTCCAATAAATCCAGCAGTCCCGCAGGAACGGAGCGTTTGAGCCTTTCATACATCTTAATTTTTCCGGTTGCGGCATATTCTTTTATTTTATCGGCGAGGTCATTACCGATACCGGGGATCTCAGAGAGCGCATCTCTTTTTAAAAATCCGGACAGGTCTTCGCTTAAGCCCTCGATATTCTGGGCTGCCCGTTCATAGGCGCGGATACGGAAGGGGTTTTCGCCCTTTATCTGGAGTATGCTGGTGATATCGCGGAATATTGAGGAAATATCCGAGTTTAGCATATGCAAATATAGCGTTAGAATACCAGAGTATCGGATTATCAGAGCGAGAAGATCAGATTATTAGATTATCAGATTTTTAGTCTTTTCTAATATTCTGATGCTCTGATATTCCAGCTCTGATATTCTGGTATTCTGATACTCTAACTTCCGTCTATTTCTTTCAACGCTTCATTCTCCGGGTCTAATTGTCTTGCGCGGTTAATATAGAATTCATATTCGACTATATTGCCCTTGGCTTGGTATGCCTGGGCAAGGCGGGCGGTGGCGGTGGCAAAATCCGGGGCTAATCTTAAGGCAGTCGTAAGCTCCTCTATTGCTTTATCAACGTTGCCTCCGGCAATAACCGGGGCCTTAAGATAAAAGATCCCCAATCCTAAATGTGCCTCGGCTAATCCCGGGTCTATTTTTACGGCTTTTAGAAAAAAGGATTTGATCTGTGTCCCGTATTGTATCTTATTTATTATCCATCCTTGCGAGGAACGTTTGCTGTTTATGGTCCCCAGCATCATAAAGGCCATGGCCTCATTTTCTTTGCTTAAGGGCTTTGACTTCAGGGCCCGCCTGGTCAACTTCAGCGCCTCTTTTAACCTGTTGTCATGATATCGTATATAAGCAAGGCTGATCAGTGCAGGAGGATAATCGGGGTTTTTTTGCAATACCTGGTTTAATATTATTTCGGATTCCTGGAACCTGCGCTTTCTTCTGAGGATCTCGGCCTTGCCCCAGAGCGCGCCGCAGTTATTTGGCTTACGCTGCAGGAGCTCTTCGAAGACAGCAAGCGCCTGGTTGTCCTTTCTTATTTTCAGGAGGGAAAATGCGTCCTGGATCTCCGCGGCCCCGGCAGAAAGGCAAAGCAGGGCGGTGGTTAGAACAGTCATTGCGAGGAGCCGAAAGAGCGACCGAAGCAATCTCTGAGATTGCTTCGGCACTTCGTGCCTCGCAATGACAGTAGAGAAGCTATGCATAACCGGCCTCAATGCTCTTTACTAGATCCAGCAGCATTGAGTTATAAGGCACCGCTAAATTTAACTCCTGGCCAAAGCGCACTATTACGCCGTTTATAAAATCGATTTCGGTGCGTTTGTGCTTTAAAACATCCTGCAGCATTGAGGAGATATTATTAGCCGTTGCCTCGCAGACCGCCTCTGCCTTTGCCAGCGGGTCGTCATAGATGAGTTTTATTTTTTTTCTTTTTGCGATCCGGGTTGCCTCGGTAACCGCGCCGCGTAAAATCCGCCGGGCACCCTCGATCTCTATTAATCTGCCGTTTTTAAGCTGCGTTATGGCGGTAAGGGCGTTTATGCCGGCGTTGAGGATCAGTTTTGACCACAAAAGGCCTTTTATATCGCGCGAAAACCTGATTTCTAAGCCTGCCTTATCAAAAGTCTCGCGAATCCAGCGCATCTCAACCGGAATCTTCCCGTCCGGGCGGCCGATTACCGTCTCCCCCTTGCCGGCGTACCTTACCTTGGCTTCTTCCAGTAAAGTTGCGCCCAGATTAGTGGTGCCGCCGATTACTATATCGCTGCCGACAATTTCGGTTATAGTTTCAAGGTTTCCGATTCCGTTCTGAAGGGTAAGGACCTTGGTATTGTTGCCAATAAGGGGCCTGGCGTTTATTATGGCGGCTTTGGTATCGTAAGACTTTACGGCGATAATTACGAGGTCCGCGCAGCCGATTTCTTTGCTCTCGGCAGCCGCCCTGACAGGCGAACGCATTTTTGCGGAAATACCTTCTACCGTGATACCGGATTTATCAATTCTGGCTGCCCGTCCCGGGTCTTTATCAAAAAGCCAGATCTCCTGGCGCGTCTTTGATAATAAAGCCGCTAACAGGCAGCCCAAAGCGCCCGGCCCGACGATGACTATTTTCATATTTGTCTCCTCTTAATGTCAAATAACAAAGCACAAAATTCAAAATAAATCCAAATCACAAATGACAAATAACAAAACTTTTGTTATTTGTCATTGGAATTTTAGATTTATTTTGTGCTTTGGATTTTGTCATTTGTCATTAAACACTTGATATAAGATCTTTCTTTTAGCTCATCCAGCCACTTGTCAAAGGCCCGCTGCATTTTTGTTTCGAAAAGATGGCCGTTAATTTGGTCCTGGGCCTCCCTGAGGGAAAGTTTGCGCGCAGGGATTATATTTTCCAGTTTGAAAATGTAATGTTTCGCGTCGATTGCAAGAGGCTCTGATATTTCCCCTACGCCTAAATTAAAAACTACGTTTTCAATTTGTTTTTTGAGGTTTTCGCCCTTTGCGGCCTTGAGTTTGTTTACACTTATAGGATACCTTGTTGCCAGGTCCTCCAGCTTCTGGCCGGCCTTAAAATGATAGGCAAAGGTTTTAGCCTGGTCCGCATTCTCCAGGGTTATAACTGTCACCTCGCGCTCTTCGGGCGAAATAAACTTATCGCTATTGCGGTTATAAAAGACGGTGACCTCTTCAGGCCTGACGATGACCTTGCTCTTGACCTCTCGTTGAATAATGCTGTAAGTAAGCAGTTGGTTGCGTAACCTTGTTTCGACATCAGCCTGGACCAGCCCCTGCTGCCGCAGGGCCTGCTGAAAGCGCGCATCCGAACCGTATTCTCTTTTAATCTCCTCTATCTGCCCCTTTACCCTGGATTCATCGATAACTATGTTTTTTCTTTTGGCCTCCTGCAGGATAAGCACATCCTCTATTAATTTATTAAGCAGGTCCGGTTTTAACTCCTCGATTTTTTTTGCAAGCTCCTCCCCTTTATAATCCCGGGCATATTGCATGCGCGTAAAATTTACGAAGTCGTTAAGGTCCTTCTGGGTAATGATTTCGTTATTGACGACGGCGATTATATCCTGGGCTGACACTTTGCCTGCCGCAGGCGGAAGGCAAAGCGCGGCAAGGACGAGTATAAAGAAAACGTTTTTGGCGTATCTGGTTAACATAGCTTTGTGAAGGTATTTACTGCTTCCCGTAAAAGACGGCAGTATAAATCAAAACCCACCGCGGCGATAAAACCGTGCTGCTGGTGGCCCAAAAGGTTCCCTGCGCCCCTGATTTCCATATCCTCCATAGCGATATTGAATCCCGCCCCTAAATGCGCATATTCCTGGATGGCGCTCAGCCTTTTACGCGCGTCAGTGTCCAGAACTCCGCTGCGGGGGACCATAAAATAGGCGTAAGCATGGCGGTCAAACCGCCCTACCCTGCCGCGCAACTGATGCAGGTCTGATAATCCGAAGGTATGGGCATTATTTATGATAATGGTGTTTGCATTGGGTATGTCAATCCCTGATTCTATAATCATGGTACAGACCAGGCAGTCAATAGAGCCGCTTAGGAAATCAGACATTACCTTTTCCAGAACCTTCGGGGGCATACGGCCGTGGGCAACCGCTAATTTTATCCCGGCAGGTAAAAGCCGCGCTAATCTTTGCTTGGTCCTTTCGATGTCTTCAATGCGGTTATGCAGGAAAAAAACCTGCCCTTTTCTTTTGGTCTCGCGCAATATAGCCTGAGAGACCAGCTCCGCATCATATTCTACCACAATAGTTCTTATAGGCAACCTATTTTCAGGCGGGGTATTGATAACCGAAAGGTCTTTTGCGCCCATCAGGCTCATATAAAGAGTCCTGGGTATAGGCGTAGCGGTGAGGGTAAGGATATCGGTATATAGCCTTAATTTTTTCAATTTTTCCTTGGCCTTTACTCCGAAGCGCTGTTCCTCGTCGATGATTACCAGCCCCAGGTCTTTGAAAGCGATATCCTCCGAAAGCAGCCTGTGGGTTCCGATAACTACGTCTACCTTGCCGGAGGCTATCCCTTCGATAATACCCTTTTGTTCCGCAGTGGTTTTAAAGCGGCAGAGTAGTTCCAGATTTAGCGGAAAGTCCTTTAAACGGCTGCTGAAATTATGATAATGCTGTTCTGCCAGGATTGTGGTCGGGACAAGATACGCCACCTGTTTATTATCCATTACCGCCTTAAAGGCCGCGCGCATCGCCACCTCTGTCTTGCCGTAACCGACGTCCCCACAGAGCAGCCGGTCCATAGGCCGGTCAGATTCCATATCCTGTTTTAGCTCAATCGTGGCCTTTAACTGGTCAGGTGTTTCCTGATAAGGGAATGTTTTCTCAAACTCCATCTGCCAGTCCGTATCCGCAGAATACGCAAAGCCTTTTGAAGTCAGGCGCATTGCCTGCAGCGTCAGGAGTTCCCAGGTTAATTTTTGTACCCCTTTTCTTGCCCGTTCTTTAGTCCTCTGCCATTCTTTTGTCCCTAAGCGGTAGAGTTTGGGTTTTCTGATATGGAAGGCGATGTATTTCTGCACCAGATGCATATCCTCCAGCGGAACATAGAGTTTTTCTTCCCGGTCATATTCGATAACCAAGTGGCCCTCGGGCTTATCCCGCCTTCTTATCTTTTCCATGCCGAGGAATCTGCCTATGCCGTATTGATTGTGGACTACGTAATCCCCTTTATTTATGTCAATAAAGTTTTTCAGGGGGAATTCTTCGCTGAAGGTAATGGTTCTTAAAGCGCGAGGGGTTTTAATCGGCAGGACAATCACCATTTTATGCTCCCAGAGGGGCTCACCGCTTGAGGGATTAAAGGTCTTTATGGAGGCGATGGTTTCATTATCCAGTTCTATGCGTACCGGAAGTTCAAAGGAATTCGGGAAGATATCGATTATGCCCCCCCGGCGGGAAAATTCCCCTTCTGCGGATACATTTTGCTGCCTTTTATATCCGTAATCTATCAGAGTAGACAAGATCTTCTCTAAATCAACGGATTGATTGGAGTATAATTTAAGGGATTTAAACATTTTACGCCTATCTCGAACCCTTGCGGTTCCAGGCAAGCACTAAAGGAGAGGCGATATAGATAGTGGAATAAATTCCCGAGATGAAACCGACAAACAGCGCAAAGGCGAAGGTATTCAGTACTGCTCCTCCGTAAAATAAAAGCGCGATTACCACCAGTAACGTGATAAAGGTAGTCAGGACAGTCCTGGCCAGCGTCTGGTTAACGCTTAAATTTATCAATTCGTAAAGGGTGAGCCTTTTCATGCTGCGGCTGTTTTCCCTGACCCGGTCATAGATAACGATAGTATCATTAATGGAATAACCGGCGATGGTCAAAAGTGCGGTTATGCTTAAGAGGTCTATCTGTCTTCCGGTCATCGCCAGAAATCCTAAAGTCACCAGTAGGTCATGAAACAGGGCAACTACGCCTGCGATGGCAAAATTAATGTGCTTAAACCTGATGGTAACGTAAGCCAGAATGCCGATCAGCGCCCAGAACAAGGCGGATAACGCCTTTTTCTTGAGGTGCTGCCCGGCTACCGGACCGACGCGCTCAATGCGCAGTGCCTCAATTCCCTGTTCCGGGAAGGCCTCTCTTAAGCTGTCGGTTAAAATTTCGCTTTTATCCTCTGTGGTCCTGATCAGCACGACGCGCGGGTTATCTTTAAACTGCTGGATAGAAGCATCGCCAAGTCCCGTTTCTTTGAGGACCTTGCGCACCTCTTCTATTACCGGGGCGCTATTGAAGCTGTATTCCTGCAGCTGCCCGCCGGCAAAGTCAATACCGTATACCTGGCTGCCCTTTTTAAAATAGGAGACCAGGCCTACTGCTATCACAATTACGGAGAGGACATAAAAGAACTTTCTTTTTCCGATAAAATCGAACTTAGTCTGCCCGAATAACCGCAGCATCGGCAGTGATTTTCTCAATAGCCCCGTCTGTAGCAGAATCTCAAGAATAGTTCGCGTAACGATGATGGCGGTAAACAAGCTGGCTAAAAGGCCGATAGTCAGAGTGACCGCAAAACCCCTTATCGGGCCGGTACCGAATTGAAACAAAAGAAATGCCGCAATCAGGGTGGTTACGTTAGAGTCCAGGATGGCACTGAAGGCCTTGGAATAACCGTTTGCTATTGAAGCGCGCAGGTTGCGCCCGATTGCAAGTTCCTCTCTTATACGTTCGTTAATAAGTATATTGGCATCTACCGCCATGCCTAACGATAAAACGATACCTGCGATACCCGGAAGGGTTAAGGTGGCGGATACCCCCGGAAATAAAAACGGCAGCATTCCCAGTCCCCCGAGTATCATCACTAAATTCAGCAAAAGCGCTATATTGGCGATGATTCCCGAAAATAGATAAATGCCCGCCATAAATATGAAGACTAATCCCAGCCCGATAAATGTTGCCTTAACCCCCTTATTGATGGAATCCTGCCCTAATAGCGGACCGATGGTCCTTTCTTCTTCTATGTGCATGGGCGCAGGCAGAGCGCCGACCCGCAGCACCAGGGCCAGGTCTTTTGACTCTTCAACGCTGAAGCGCCCGGTGATTACCGCCTCTCCGGAGGGAATTGCCTCTTTGATGCGGGGAGCAGACTGCACCTTGCCGTCCAGGACAATCGCCAGCCTTCTTCCCACGTTATTGGCGGTGATTTCGGCAAATTTCTTTGCCCCTTCGGAATTAAACTGCAGGGCGACCAGCGGTTCGTTAAACTGGCTCTGGTCAAAACGCATAGAGGCGTTGGTGAGTGCTGCGCCGGTTAAGGCCGCTTTTTTCTCAAGCAGGAGGCCCTCATTGTCCTCCCGGATGTATTTTAATTCATAACCCTCAGGGACCTGTCCGGCTATCGCCTCTTTGAGCATTGTCAGGTCAGAGGAGACTATTTTAAATTCCAGGAGAGCGGTCTTTCCGATTATATCTATGGCACGCTCCCGGTCTGTAACGCCGGGTAACTGCACCACTATTTCGTCATCGCCCTGTTTCTGGATAGAGGTCTCTCTTACCCCGAACTGATCAATCCTGTTCCTGATTACCTCTACCGCCCGGTCCGTGGCATCTTTTTTTGCTTCGGGGGCAAGCTGCTCTGTATCCACTTTAAGCAGAAGATGCATCCCGCCTTTCAGGTCCAGGCCGAGATTAATCCGTTTATTTAAGGGAAATGCAAAATAGGCGCAGATCCCGACGATGCAAATTATAAAAAGCGATTTGTATACAAGTTTTTTTACCATAATTACCTTTTCTGATTATTCGTATTAATACCAAATAACAAAGCACAAAATTCAAAATAAATCCAAATCACAAATACCAAAACTTTTGTTATTTGTCATTTAAATTTTAAATTTATTTTGTGCTTTGAATTTTGTCATTTGTCATTAAATAATAACATTACTGTTATTTTTTGTAGGCGACGGAGTTTTTTTCCAGTTCGATTTTTACGTTATCATCTATCCTTAAAATCACCGAGTTATCTTTTAGATTGATGATCGTGCCGTGAATGCCGCTTGAGGTTACCACTTCGTCGTTCTTGTTAAGGCTGCCCAGCATCTTTTTATGCTCTTTTTCCTTTGCCTTCTGCGGCCTGATGAGCAGAAAATAAAAGATTACAAATATCAGGATTAATGGTAATAAATTGACTAGCGGATTAACCGCTTGAGCTTGAGGCATGGCCTACTCCTTTCTCTTCCTTAATAGTTTTCTTTAACAGGCTTTTGACGGTCGCCGACATCTGCGCGCCGTTTTTCACCCAATAATCCAGGCGCTCTCTTTTAATCTTAAACGCCCCGCTTTGAGGGTTATAGAAACCCAGTTCTTCGATAGCCCTGCTGTCGCGGCCCCTTGTTTCGTCAAAGACCGACAGCCGGAAATGAATTTTGCCTTTGGTTTTTTTTCCGATCCTCCTCAAACGTATACGCAC
>JADHYK010000041.1 GCA_016782485.1 Candidatus Omnitrophota bacterium | reverse complement strand
GGCGGAACATACAAGTAACAAGGTCTTTTAAGATCTTGTGAGGTAAAAACTACAATTACAAAACCGAGTGAGAATCGACCCTTCGACTATTCAGGTCCTGATGGACATGGATAGTCTCAGGGTTGATACTGAGCGGCATATATATGCCGCGAATGTATCAAAATTTTGGTCAAGCTACAAAGGGTCTATGCACGGATGACTTGGTTAGGTGAGGCGAAGAAGGACGGGGTAAGCACCGATATGTCTCGGGGAGCCGCAAACAGGTTTTGATCCGGGAAATTCCGAATCGGGCAACCGATTGCCAGTTATATGGCAATATCCCTGCGATGAATCAAATAGTTGCGGGGAGGCGATACCAGGAGAACTGAAACATCTAAGTACCCTGAGGAAAATAAATCACAGAGATTCCCCTAGTAGCGGCGAGCGAAGAGGGAACAGCCTAAACCCGCCAAAGTAATTTGGCGGGGGTTGCGGGACCTCGATGTGGGATTGTGGATGGATAGTAGAAGTGTCTGGAAAGATACGCCAAAGAGAGTGAAAGCCTCGTATATTAAATCTTGAAGCACCCTAGAGGTATCCCAAGTAACACGGGACACGGGAAATCCTGTGTGAATCTAGGCCGACCACGGTCTAAGGCTAAACACTACACCTAAACCGATAGTGCACAAGTACCGTGAGGGAAAGTTGAAAAGAACGGCGGTGAGCCGAGTGAAATAGAACCTGAAATCATAGACCTACAAAGCGGTGGAAGGGCTATGCTCCGGCTTCGTGCTGGAGAATGCCTGACTGCGTACCTTTTGCATAATGGACCGACGAGTTACTGTGCGGTGCAAGCTTAATCCCGGCATGAAAGTGCCGGGAGCAGGCGGAGCGAAAGCGAGTCCTAACTGGGCGATTTAGTACCGTATAGTAGACCCGAAACTGAGTGATCTATCCATGGCCAGAGTGAAGCTTGGCGAAAGCCACGTGGAGGCTCGAACCCGTCATTGTTGAAAAAATGTGGGATGAGCTGTGGATCGGAGCGAAAGACTAATCAAACTCAGAAATTGCTGGTTCTCCCCGAAATATTTCTAGGGATAGCCTCGGGTAATTAAAAAGTAGGGGTAGAGTGCTGAATGGACTACAGGGCCTTACTAGGCCACTGAGTTCAACCAAACTCCGAATACTACTTTTTTTATCCCGGGAGTAAGACAATGAGGGCTAAGCTTCATTGTCAAAAGGGTATCAGCCCAGACCGTCAGCTAAGGTCCCTAAGGATAGGCTAAGTGGTAAAGGATGTGAGCTCGCTATAACAACCAGGATGTTGGCTCAGAGGCAGCCACCATTTAAAGAGTGCGTAACAGCTCACTGGTCGAGCGACCTCGCGCCTAAGATGATCGGGGCTCAAGCCTATTACCGAAGCTGCGGGTGTGATGGCGCAAGCCATTACGCGGTAGGGGAGCATACTTTGATGGTTGAAGTCGTACCGTAAGGAGCGATGGACGTCAAAGTAGAGATTATGTCGGTATAAGTAGCGAAAATGCCTGCGAGAAACAGGCACGCCGAAAGTCTAAGGTTTCCTGGGGAAGGTTAATCCGCCCAGGGTTAGTCGGGCCTAAGCTGAGGCCGTATGGCGTAAGCGATGGATAATCCGTTAATATTCGGATACCGGCTAAATAGCGTTAAAACTTTTTATATGACGCAGGAGGTTTGGTCTTGCACAGTGTTGGATGTCTGTGTTCTTCCCGCCGGAAGGCGGAAAGGGGACCCTGAGCTTTTGCAAGGGGGAAGTGTACTACAACCACTCTGCCAAGAAAAGTATAAAAAGGAGTTATTTAGCTGTCCGTACCGTAATCCGACACAGGTAGACCTCCAGAATATGGTAAGGCGCTCGAGATAACTCTCGTTAAGGAACTCGGCAAAATAGCCTCGTAAGTTAGCAACAAGAGGTGCCTCGGAGCCGCAAGGCTTATCGAGGCCACAGTAAAGTGGCCCGGGTGACTGTTTAGCAAAAACACATCACTCTGCAAACTCGAAAGAGGAAGTATAGGGTGTGACACCTGCCCGGTGCTGGAAGGTTAAGGGAAGGGGTCAGCGAGTCGTAAGATTTGCGAAGCCTTGAACCGAAGCCCCAGTAAACGGCGGCCGTAACTATTGTTTGGACCACAGTAGTTGTAAAATCTGGCTATATGCTGGAAAATCCTGTTAGGCTGACAGTACTTCCGCTCTTGAAGCGGAACGTAACAATCTGTTAGATAGGGATAATCAGCAGGAAAGACCCGAAAGGAGGTCTCCATGAAAGCAGAGATCGGCTATTATTTAGCAGGTTTTGCCGACGGAGAAGGAAGTTTTAACCTTTCCTTCAGGCCGCGGCAAGATTACAAGTCTCCGTGGAAAATTTCCCTCTGTTTCAATATCTCCCAAAAAGATAAAGTTATTCTTGCCTTGTTCAAACGCTATCTGAACTGCGGTACTTTAAGAAGCAGGCCAGATGGAGTTTGGTACTATGAAGTAAATAATTTTAATGCTATTTGGGATAATGTGATACCTTTCTTCAAGAAGTTCAATTTTCTCTCTGCGAAGAAGAAACGCGATTTCGCTAAATTTTGCGCGATCGCAACAATGATAAAGAAAAATGAACATCTAAAAGAAGATGGCATCAGAAAAATTATTGAAATAAGAAGAGAAATGAACGACGGTGGCAAGCGAAAATATAGCGAAAGAGAAATACTCAGTAAGTTTCAGGAATCCCCAGAGACTATACGCCAGACTTCAGTAGCAAAAGAAGATGATATAGTCCGGTCTTCCGAGAAATCGGAAGTTAACACTAACGAACGGTCCTAAGGTAGCGAAATTCCTTGTGGGGTAAGTTCCCACGCGCACGAATGGTGTAACAACCTGGGCGCTGTCTCAACGAGAGACTCGGCGAAATTGTAGTGGCGGTGAAGATGCCGTCTACCCGCATCAAGACGAAAAGACCCCAGAACCTTTACTGCAACCTGCTATTGGGTTTTGGTTCACTATGTGTAGTATAGGTGGGAGGCTTTGAAGCCCGGGCGCTAGCCTGGGTAGAGCCGCAATGTGAAATACCACCCTTATTGCACTAAGATTCTAACTTCTCGCCGTATATCCGGCAGGAGGACAGTGACAGGTGGGCAGTTTGACTGGGGCGGTTCTCTTCTAAAAAGTAACGAAGGGGCCCAAAGGTTGGCTCAGGGCGTTCGGCAATCGCCCGTGGAGTGCAAGCGCATACGCCAGCTTAACTGCGAGTCCGACAGGACAAGCAGATACGAAAGTAGGGGCTAGTGATCCGGTGGTTGAACGTGGAATCGCCATCGCTCAACGGATAATAGGTACTCTGGGGATAACAGGCTTATCGGGCTCGAGAGTTCATATCGACAGCCCGGTTTGGCACCTCGATGTCGGCTCATCCTATCCTGGGGCTGTATAAGGTCCCAAGGGTCCGGCTGTTCGCCGGTTAAAAGGGTACGCGAGCTGGGTTCAGAACGTCGTGAGACAGTAAACTGACCGTTGCTGTCTATAAATCTGGCTATTTGCTGGAAAAACCGAGTATGTCAAAATACCGAAAGGTGAAAATTTTTGACTGCGGTTAATCAGCAGGGAAGTTCCGATGTAATGTCGGAACCCTTCAGAGACTATACGCCAGACTCTCCGAAAGGAGAAGATGATATAGTCCGAACTGCATAGCGATATGCAGAGATCAGCAGAAATGATTGATCCTTCGCGATAATTTCGCGAATGTAACAAAAATTGTCGGTCTCTATCTGATGTGGGCGTTGGATACTTGAAGGGGAGTTCTCTTCAGTACGAGAGGACCTAGAGAAACGAACCTCTGGTGTTCCGGTTGTCCTGCCAAGGGCAAAGGCCGGGTAGCTATGTTCGGAAGGGATAAGCGCTGAAAGCATCTAAGTGCTAAGCCCCCCCCAAGACTAGGTATCCCTGTGCCGCAAGGCACTGAAGGCTGGTCGAAGACTACGACCTTGATAGGCGCAATGTGTAAGATCCGTAAGGATTTAAGCTAATGCGTACTAATAAGCCAATCGGCTTGGCCTTAATTTTGTTCACTTGGTGATTTAATTGCAGTTTTTACCTTTTGTATGTCTCGCCAGACATCTTTGGCGAGTTCGCCACGCATTGTGGCGAAAGTTGTCGATTTTTTATTTCATAAAAAATCGATTCTGAGCGATACCTTAAAAAAATTCTAGGTTTAAGCGAAGAATCTGATTAAGATCCTTCGGCTCGCCTAATCGGCGAGCCTCAGGATCCAAATTTTTGCAAAGCAAAAATTTGGAGTGCCCATGCCGAGGGGGAAGAAGTTGTTCTTTGTGGTTTTAGATAATTCTATTGCGTATTGTTGCATTCAATTTGGGGTATCCATGCTGGAGGGGAAACACCCGTTCCCATTCCGAATACGGCAGTTAAGCCCTTCAAGGCCGATGGTAGTGTACTCGTAAGGGTATGTGAGAGTAGGTAGATGCCCCTTAAAATTTGCCTGCTAGTCAGAAATGATTAGCAGGCGTTTTTTTGCCAGAGAATTTTAAACCTCTTCGGCCTACTCTCACGAAAGGGGCGTGGGGGAATATTTCCCCCACGTTTGGGGGAGAACAGTGATTCCAAAATAAACAAAATTTAGTTAGAGCGTTAGGAGGGGGGCTTGCCTCCTCCTAAAGAGTGAGCGTCAAGCGAGCGACTGAGAGTAGGTAGATGCCCCTTAAATTTTGCCAGCTATCTTAGAAATAAGGTAGCTGGCATTTTTTATTTACTGCCCGGCTCTTTATGCTACAATTATTGCTATAACTACAATGGGAGGATAATGGAAGAGATTAAGATTACTGTTATTGGCGCAGGGGTTGTCGGTCTAAGCATAGCCGCAGAGCTTGCTAAGGAACATGGGGATCTCTTTGTGGTTGAGCAAAATCCGATGTTTGGCCAGGAGACGAGTTCCAGGAACAGCGAGGTAATCCATGCGGGGATTTATTACCCCAAGGATTCCCTAAAGGCAAAGACCTGCATTGAGGGCAGGGAGCTTCTTTATCGGTTCTGCGCCGAAAACAAGGTCGCCCATAAAAGAACCGAAAAGCTTATTGTAGCAGTTGATAAAGGCGAAAATAAGGAACTCGAAAGCCTTTATAAAAACGGCCTTGAGAATGGGTTGGATGATTTAAGGCTGCTTTCCCGCCAGGAGTTAAAAAAAATTGAGCCTAACGTAGAGGCGGCGGCAGCCATATATTCGTCCTCAACAGGCATCCTTGATTCCCACGGCCTGATGAAAAAATTGGCCGATTATCTTCAGGGCCGCAAAGGACAGATTGCTTACGATACGAAGGTAATAGGTATTGATAAGGCCGCAGGCGGATTCGAAGTTACGGTTGAAGATAAAAGAGAGGGGCCCTTTAAATTCTTCACTCGCGTCCTGATTAACTCTGCCGGGCTCCAGGCGGATAAGATAGCTGCCATGCTCGGCCTTGCAAAAGAAGAATACAGGTTAAAATACTGCAAAGGGGATTATTTCCGCGTGCATAGCGGTAAGGCGAAATTCATTAACAGATTAGTGTATCCGGTCCCCAAGGAAGACCGCGCCGGACTTGGCATTCATGCTACTCTGGATTTAGGCGGGGGCTTGAGGCTGGGCCCGGATGACGAATATATAGACAGGATAGATTACGATATAGACCCGGCTAAAGCAAAACCTTTTCATGAAAGTATCAGGACATTCCTGCCCTTTATTCAGTTGGCGGACCTTGCGCCGGATACTTCGGGCATCAGGCCGAAATTACAGGGTAAACTTGAGCCTTTCCGCGATTTTGTCATAAAAGACGAAGCCGATAACGGCCTTGCCGGCTTTATCGATCTTGTCGGTATCGAATCCCCCGGCTTAACCGCATCCCTCTCCATCGCCAAACTCGTCAAAAATCTCGTCAAAAATTACTGTTAGACTTTTTCTCTTTCTGCGTCTATTAGAGTAGAAGGGAGGGTGAAATGCCTAGTATAATTTCAGTGGAAGTTATTGTTTCTAAGATCTTTGAAATAAGAGGCAAGAAGGTGATGCTTGATAGCGATTTGGCAAAACTTTATGGAGTGGAAACCAAGTATTTGATTCGCCAAGTCAAAAGAAATAGCGCAAGATTTCCGGGTGACTTTATGTATCTGCTTTCCCCAGAAGAAGTTAGAAACTTGAGGTGCCAAAATGTCACCTCAAGTTGGGGCGGGAGAAGGTACCTTCCATATGCTTTTACTAAAGAAAGGTCCGATTGGGTTTCATACTTAATACCCCTGCTGATTTTCTCGTTCTACCAGATCGCGTCTGGCTTGAGCTGTTTTAACTCAATCCCATTTCCTCTCTCTCTGCGGTGTATGGTTTAATGCCGCTGGTAAGTTTCTCGCTCAGGAGTGAACGGGTACTGCCTTGGCTGTCGCGTCTGGACCGGCTGGGTTTCTCAGGAACGCTCGCATTTCCCCAGCGTGGAAATGCTTCGCTCAGGTCGGCTGCGTCGCTCTCCCGCAGCCGGGCGGTGGATAAATCCGTCTTTTTTATTTTTGAGCCAGCTGCGGGAACCATGCCCGCTCCTTGCCTTTATGTCCTTCGAAATCCCAGCCGGCTCCAGCCGCTAATAGCGGTATTTTGGGGTTGACAAGGGCTTTGACAGGGGTAAAATAAGGGTACTAGTTAGGATGTATTTATGCACCAGAGTCGCAATTCGGGGGACGGTCTTTAGAAAATAAAACCGTCCCTATTATTTATAGGAGGTGGAAATGGTAAGAGTTAAAAGGGATAACAGAACAATTGGAGTTACTTTAAGATTTTGGACAGATAGCGTAACTCTTGAAAGTCCTAAAGGTAAACGCAGGACTGTATGTTGGGATAGTGGGGTAGCTAAAATTGAAGCCAACAGAAGCAAGGACATTGAAGGTATACATCCTCAACCATTTCAATGTTTAGAAGACATAGTTCCACTCATTAAAGAAATTATGAGGAAACAAAAGATTATGATGGTGTCAGATAATCGTAGGCCAAGAATAATGAATCCAAAACGACGGAGTTGGTAGTTAAAGGGGACGGTTCTGATTTTTGAAAAATAGAGGGACCATCATTTCCAAAACATATTATGAGGTATAAAATGGGACAAATAATGATAGTGATAGGCGTAATTTTCTTTGCTCTTTCTGCATGGTTGATTCCTCACGGATATTATGTTCTTCAAAATGAGAGAGAAACTGTTTCCGAAGAAGAAAAATTAAAATTATCTCCAAAAATCAGTATCCCCAGTTCAATAAGGAAGTGCAACGTTTAGGGTAATATGGTATCCTAAACGTCATGAAAAACACATACAAACAACTCTCCAGCGAAGAGAGAGACAAAATAGCAGTTCTTCGCGCGCAAGGGGCGTCATTTAAGGCCATAGCAGAGGCGATCGGCCGCGACAAAAGCACAGTTTGCCGGGAATTTCAGCGAAACAGCGCCCCTGTTTATGATGTATACCTGCCTCACAAGGCAGAGTCTCGTGCAAAAGAGCGAAAACACAAGGCCGGCAAGCGGCCGCGGCTAAAGGACCCTATGATTAAGCGCTTCGTTATCTGTTAAAAAGGCTAAAATTAACGGAATAGATACCAACACAAATATTGTCATTTTTAACTGTGGAAGATGGCCAGAAAAAGCAGGTTTTTCAGGAGAGATAGTGATTGATTTATCAAAAAGACCGAAGATTCTGAGAAAGCCAGATAAAATATATGAAGGTATATATTTTTATGAAATCAAAGGCAAAAAGTTTTCAGAAAAAATCAGTGGTACTATACCTAATCCGAATGAATCACAATAACCAGACGCTTTCCGACTTGTTCGGGAAAGTGTACATGAGTTAAGATAGGCAGTGTACCCAATATGAAATCTCAACCCCGAAAAGGGCCGGTCCTTCGCTTTATACCTTCCAAAATACCTTCCGTCGCTCAGGATCAATCCTCTAATAATTAATAGCGGGAGGATTGAGATTTTTGGTTTGCAGGCGCTTTATTTAGTTAGATTTTACCTCCTTTTACGTCTATTAGAATAGAAAGGAGGCAGATATGATAGATAAAGTTTCAGTTGGGGTGGTTGCTACAAGGATATTAGAAATAAGGGGTAAAAAGGTAATGTTAGATAGGGATTTAGCTTATCTTTATGGAGTTACAACAAAAGTATTAAATCAGGCAGTCAAGAGGAATATAAAGCGCTTTCCGGATGATTTTATGTTTAGATTGACGAAAACAGAGAAAAATGAACTGGTCACAATTTGTGACCAGTTCAAAATGATGAAACATTCGACAGCGTTACCTTATGTTTTCACCGAGCAAGGCATAGCTATGCTTTCAAGCGTGCTAAATAGCGACAGGGCAATTCGAGTTAATATTCAGATTATGAGGGCCTTTGTTCAAATAAGAAAACTGCTTATTACTAATGTTGACTTAAGACGAAAGATTGAAGCGATGGAAAAGAAATATGATAAACAGTTTGTTATCGTATTTCAGGCGTTAAAGCAGCTTCTTGAACCGCCGAAGCGGACCCACGCAATCGGGTTTCATATCCGCTCAAAATAAATAAATC
>JADHYK010000040.1 GCA_016782485.1 Candidatus Omnitrophota bacterium | reverse complement strand
GAAGAAGGGCATTCCATTGCTTGTTTTGCCCGGCGCCTCACACCTGCCCCAGCTGGAAAAAGCGGAATTATTTTTGCAGGCGGTAGGAAAATTCCTGAACAATTGCCAGATTAGGCAAAAAAGATGATAGGCGGATTGATAAAAGACAGATTTAAAGCGTGGACGCAGGGAAAAGATGAGCTTGCGGCAAGGATAGCGATTTTTGAGAATATCCGCGATATTCCTTACGCGTTAATTCCTGAATTAAGAGATCCCGATAAAGGCCCTGTCGGAATATTGAAACTTAACAAAGGCTCGTGTGTTCCCAAACACTACCTTTTGGGGGCGTTATTCGGCGAAATGGGGATCACGGTGAAATACGCAAGTTACCTTTTTGACTGGGATGACAAACGCATAAAATATCCTCCGGCTTTAAGAGAACTAACCAAAGAGATGCCGTTAACCGCGCACCTTGCCTGCAAGGCCTATATCAACAAGCGATGGGCTTTGGTAGATGCTACCTGGGACCCTGCTTTAAAAAAGTACGGTTTCCCGGTGAATGAGGAATGGGATGGGTTTAGCGATTGTAAGAATGCGGTTATCCCCATTGAAGAAATAGTCCATGAGACATTAGACGAACGGTTACGATATTCACAAGAGCGCAGGGCCTCTTATACGGAAAAAGAGAAAGAAGCTTACGTTAAATTCAGCGCGCAATTTAACGATTGGCTTGCAAGGTCTTCCTTTGGAGGGTAAACGCAGCAAAATTTGCCGACAGTTTTGAAGCCCTGAACGCAAGAGTCAGGATTGAGTTTAAAAAGTCCAAGACAGGACCCCGCTAATATAATTATGTCCATATGATATTTTGCGGTTTTTTGGTTTCCTTTATCAATAATATGTGGTAAATTAGGATTTGTCCTGCATAATTTATTGAGCAGCCGTAAAAGATTCCTGTGCTCTGAATTAATTGCAACCGGGTTTTACAAAGAGGGGGATTATCTGTTCGGCAAGCCGGCGGAGAGTGTCTTGCCGGCGGATTTTGATAATCCGGAGCTATTTGAAGAAGTGGGGAATGTAGCATAATCGGGAGGTGAAGGATGAAGAAAGGATGTTTTTGGGATCGCGTCTTGTTATTTGCTGGTGGGTGCGCCACAACCCGGGCGCCATTGCAGCCACAGCCACAGCCAGGGCCAGAGTCAACTCCTGTGCAGGCTATGCCTTACGGGGAATTACTAATCATACTCATTGTGGTTTTGGTCGCAATCAGTTTAATTATCCCCTTCTTTAAGGGTAACAAGGCCAAGGGAAGAAGAGCACGCTCTGAAAGAAAAAAACGCAAAAGATAGTAAAATATGCCTGATGAGGCGATAGATGAAAGTAACCATTTTTAACGCAAGTCCCAGAGGAAGTCGCGGGAATACCCATATCATGGCCGAGGCCCTGACGCGCGGCCTGCGTGCCGCAGGGGCAGAGGTTGAGAATATCTTCCTCGTAGAGAAGAATATCAGGCACTGCATGGGATGTTTTTCCTGCTGGATGAAGACGCCGGGTAAGTGCGTGATTAAGGACGACATGGCAGGGCTGATCGATAAATCCATGGGCTCCGATATAGTGGTGTACGCCACCCCGCTTTATACGGATTACGTAACCGGGATCATGAAGGATTTTATGGACAGGATGCTGCCTATTGTCTGCCCTCAATTCGAAAAAGACGCAAACGGCCAGACCAGGCATAAAAAAAGATATGCCAAATACCCGGATTTTGTTTTGATCTCCAATTGCGGTTTTCCGGAGGCGGCGCAATTTGAGGTGCTGAAAGTTTACTGCGACAGGAAGATGCGCTTTGGCAAGACAAATGTAATTGCCCAGATTTACCGCAGCCAGGGCGAACTGCTGAAATCAGAGGACGCCAGGTATAAGCCGCCGGTTGAAAGATACAAGGAGCTGTTGAGCAGGGCCGGAGAAGAGATAGCAAAAAACAGAAAACTCTCTCTGGAATTAAAGCAGGAGCTTGAGAAACCGCTTATTCCCGAAGAGGAGTATGCCCGGGAGGTCAATAAGTCCTGCGAAAAGTAGCGGCTCATAAAAAAATGCCTTCAGAAAAACTTGCCTTTGATTACTCAAAGCCAAAAACCCTCCGGCTTAAGCTCAGCGGAAACTGGCAGCTTTCCGCAGGCCTGCCTGCGCTGAATGAACTTCTCAGCCAGCTTGATTCCCATGCGGATGTCAGGGAGATCGGCTTTATCCTCTCGCAGGATTTTAAATGGGACAGCGCATTTATTGCATTTCTGTTTAGATTAAGCCAGGCCGCAAAACAGAAGAATATCCTGCTTGTTACCCAGGGGCTTCCGCCGCAGGTGGATAAACTCTTAAAATTTACTCCTCCGGAAGCCGAGAAAATAGTGCCGCACAAGATAATAAAGGAACCCTTTCTTGACAGCGTAGGCACAAGGGTCATCGGCGCCAGAGATAGCACGCTTTCCCTGTTGAATTTCCTGGGCGATATTGTGCTTGCCTTCAGCCGCCTGGTCAGGCATAAGGCCTTTTTCCGCAAGGATGATTTTTTTGCTATCGTGCAGAGATGCGGAGCGGATGCCCTGGGCCTGGTTTCGCTGATCAGCGTGCTGGTCGGGGTAATCCTGGCTTTTATCGGCGCGATCCAGCTGAAGTTATTCGGGGCGCAGATTTATATCGCCGATATCGTAGGGATCGCCATGGTGCGGGTAATGGGAGCGGTGATGACAGCGGTCTTGATGTCCGGCCGCACCGGGGCCAGCTTTGCCGCAGAGCTGGGGATCATGCAGGCCAACGAAGAGATCGACGCGTTAAAGACCCTGGGTGTTTCTCCCGTAGAGTTTCTGGTCATGCCCCGCGTATTGGCGTTAGTGATGATGCTGCCGCTTTTGACCCTTTATGCGGACCTGATGGGCATACTGGGCGGCTTTGTCATCAGCACGGGGATATTGGGGCTTAATCCGGTGGAATATTTCAATCATACCATGTCCGCCGTAAAACTAAGCAATCTCTGGATCGGGTTGATTCATGGTTTTGTTTTCGGAATAATTATTGCGGTTGCCGGGTGTTTCCGGGGGATGCAATGCGCAAGAAGCTCCGAAGGGGTGGGAGAGGCCACGACTTCGGCGGTAGTCACGGCAATAACCGCGATTGTGATTGCTACCGCAATCATTACCTTTGTCTGCCAGGTACTAGGGGTCTAAATTAATGCAAGCCGTTGTTGAAGTAAAAAATCTTGATTTGGCTTACGATGATTTTCCGGTGATACGCGGGCTTAATTTTAGCGTGAAGAAAGGCGAGATCTTTATCGTCATGGGAGGCAGCGGGTGCGGGAAGAGCACCCTGCTTAAAGCGGTAATCGGCCTTAACCCCCCGCAAAAAGGCAAGGTTTTATATGAGGGGGCAAGCTTCTGGGACGAGGATGAGGCCGGCCAGCAAAAGATTATGCGCCGTTTCGGGGTGCTTTATCAGGGAGGCGCGCTCTGGAGCTCTTTGACGCTGGGCGAGAACGTCGCACTCCCCTTGCAATTGTATTCGAGTTTATCCGGCCCGCAGATTCAGGATGTGGCCTTATTAAAGCTGGGCCTTGTGGGTTTGAGCGGTTACGCTGATTTTTATCCTGCGGAGTTAAGCGGAGGCATGAAAAAAAGAGCGGGCCTTGCGCGGGCAATCGCTTTGGATCCGGATATTATCTTTTTTGACGAGCCCTCGGCAGGGCTTGATCCTTTAAGCGCAAAAATGCTGGATGACCTGATCATTGAATTAAGAGATAATCTGGGCGCTACAATCGTAGTGGTGACGCATGAGCTTGCCAGTATCTTCAGAGTGGGCGACAATGCCATACTCCTGGATGCCGAGGCCAAGACCGCGGTTGCGCAGGGGCCGCCCAAAGACCTGTTAGCCAATTCCCGAGACCCGCGGGTGATTAGATTCCTGACGCGGGGAGAAAAACAAGGAGCCGGACAATGAGAAAAGCCAATAAGACAGTTATCGGTGCGTTTGTGGTGGGGGCGGTTGCATTATTGATCATCGCCATAACGGTGTTCGGCTCCGGGGCGCTTTTTAAGCAATCGGATAAGTACGTTTTATTTTTTGACGGCTCGGTAAAGGGGCTCTCGGAAGGGGCGCCGGTAATTTTCCGGGGGGTAAAGGTGGGCAACGTTACCGATATTAAGCTGCTCTATAACGAAAAAGAGAAAAACGTATTGATACCGGTTGTCATTGACGTAGAGCTGTCAATGGTCAAGGGAGTGCCTGATAAGCTGGGTTACCCCGACTACAAGCAGTTGATTGCAGAGGGGCTGCGGGCTAAACTTGAAATACAGAATTTTATTACCGGGCAGCTGATGCTGGGGTTCGATTTTTATCCGGATAAGCCGGCCAAGACCTATGATATCATTAGTAAGTATCCCGAATTGCCTGCGCTGCCGATTTCGCCGGATATTTTCGATGTAATGAATGAGATCCCGGTCAAAGAGATCGCAGATGACCTGGAGCAGACGGTCAACGGGCTGAACAGGCTGGTAAATTCCGAAGGCGTCGCCGAGCTGGAAAAGACGCTGCGGGAGGTCTCCCAGGCCGCGCGCTCAACACGGCTGTTGACAGAATACCTTGAACAGCATCCCGAAGCATTGTTGAAGGGTAAAACAATATCCAAAGGAGAATAGAGATGAAAAAATGCGGACCTTTTTGTCGTAATATAATTGCCTGCGGATTGCTTATTTTTGTTTTAAGCGGCTGCGTCTCTGCGGGGAGCACTCCCAATGCGCGCTTTTATATGCTTAAGCCGCTGGGTGAGGAGGAGGTTACGCAGAAGTTTGATATCCCCTCAGGGATAATTATCGTAGTCGGGCCGGTAAAAATCCCGCAATACCTGGACCGGCCGCAGATGGTTACCCGGGACGAGGAAGGGATGATGAATATCGCGCAGCTTGAACGTTGGGGGGAGCCTCTCGACTCCGGGATAGCGCGGCTGATTATCGAAGACCTGAATCTGATTTTGCCGGGAGCGAATTTTGAGGTATTCCCCTGTAATTTTGCCATTCCGCTGGATTATCAGGTGATTGCAGGGGTGATGCAATTAGACAGCAATCTCCAGAAAGACCTGGTATTTGTGGCGCAGTGGTCGATTATCGATGCAGACAGCAGGAAGATGCTTTTTACAAAAAGGTCGGAGCTGGTTGAACCGATTGATCCGCATAGTTATTCCGGTTTAGCGGATGCGTTAAGCAAGGCCGTTGCCTCATTGAGCGCCGAGATAGGCCATAATTTATCGCTATTGGCAAATCGGCCAAAAAAAGGAGAAAATTAAAGATGTCCAAGTCAATCAAAGGAACAAAGACGGAAAGGAACCTCTTGGCGGCATTTGCCGGAGAATCCCAGGCCAGAAACCGCTACACCTATTTTGCCTCGGCAGCCAGAAAAGAGGGCTTTGAGCAGATCGCCAATATCTTTAGCGAAACAGCGGAGAACGAGAAAGAGCACGCCAAGGTATTCTTTAAGAAAAAGGGGACGTTTCTGTTTTTAGGTTATGAATAAAAAGTGCCGCAACTGCGGCGAATATAATAATTGCAGGGATTCTTCTACTTCGTGGATATTTTTCATCATAGGGATGATAGCTACGATAGCCTTACGCGTAGTCACCGTCCTGATGCACTTAAACCCTGTTTACGGACAGCTCGCCTGGTATGTCGGGGTGGCCGGATTTTTTGTCTTCTTCGTATATAAATTCAGGGTAGAGCGGGCGCGCCATAAGCTCATCGTTAAAAAAGGCCTGATGGATAAAATTTCGCAGGGCGATAAAATCGCGGAAGATGACCGCCGGCTTATCGGCTCCATACTCTGTTCCCTGAGCTCCAATAAAGACAGGATCAATTATTTTTTAATATTTGTTTCTTCGGCGGCTGCGCTTATCGTCGCTCTGTATTTTGATTTTCTAAAATAAAGGAGATTTTTATGGAGAGAACAAATGTCGTTACGCTCAAGGGCAATCCGCTGACTTTAATCGGAGATGAGGTCAAGGCCGGCCAGAAGGCGCCTGATTTTAAGGCGCTTACGCATGACCTGGCAGAGAAAACACTCGGTGATTTTAAGGGGAAAATTAAACTTATTGCCTCTGTCCCGTCATTGGATACCCCTGTTTGCGATTTGCAGATTAAGCGTTTTAATGACGAGGCCTCCAGCATATCAAAAGACGTGGTGATAATATTTATAAGCATGGACCTGCCTTTTGCGCAAAAGAGGTTTTGCCAGGAATTCAATATAAACAAAATAAAAACCCTTTCTGATCATAGAGACGCCGATTTCGGTGTCAAGTACGGAGTTTTAATTAAAGAGCTGAGGTTGTTAGCCAGGGCGATATTTCTAATCGATAAAGATGATACTGTCAGATATGTGGAGTATGTCAAAGAAATAGGCGTCCCTCCTAATTACGAAGCTGCCCTGCAGGCGATTAAGAGCATAGTAAGCTAACCACGGATGATTAAAATATTTATAGCCGCCGTTATATTAACGACAGTTGGCTTTATCGGCAGGGAGGAGCTGGCGATGGCAAAAGAAAAAGAGATTCAGCTGCCGCAACCGCAAACCACAGGAAAAATCTATCTTGAAGAGGCGATTGCCGGGAGGCGTTCTCAGAGGTCGTTTAGCAGCAAAGAATTGACCCGGGAGCAGATTGCTCAATTACTCTGGGCAGCGCAGGGCATTACGCAGAGAAGTGGAGGCCGCAGCTTGCGCAGCGCTCCTTCGGCAGGGGCTTTATACCCGATGGAGATTTACGCAGTGACCAAAGACGGCCTGTATCATTATCTTCCCGAAAGGAATGCGCTTGAGGTTTTGGCAGAGGGTGACCTGCGAAAGGAGTTATCCGGCGCTGCCTTAGGCCAGAGCGCAGTCAGCGAGGCGGCATTGGATATCGTCATCTACGCGGTCTATGAGCGACTTACTTCCAAGTATGGGGAGCGCGCAAAGCGGTACGCCGATATCGAGGCAGGGCACATTGCCCAGAATATCCATCTGCAGGCAGTAGCCCTTGGCCTGGGCTCGGTCCCGGTAGGCGCTTTTAATGAGGCGCAAGTCAGCAAGGCCTTAAACCTTCCCAAAGAGCAGGTAGCTTTATATATTATTCCAGTCGGTTATACCAAATAGGTTATCCGGCAGAAATTCCGGGTTTGAATCAGGGACAGTTTCCCGTTCAAAACGGAAAGTGTCTGTGGGTCGCAAAAAATGCTTAAAATTATCATTTTTTTAATTATCATCGTATTTTTATTCTTAGTTTATATGAGACTATTTGAGCGCAGGTCAATCTTTTATCCGGGAAGGAGAATAGAATTTACTCCCGCCAGCAACGGCCTTGATTATGAAGAGGTATTTTTTACGACAGAGGACGGCCTTAAGCTAAACGGCTGGTTCATTCCCGCCAAGAATTCGTACCCCGTGGTCCTTTATTTTCACGGAAACGCCGGAAATATCAGCCACCGTATAGAAATTGCCCGCTTTTTCCATGAAAAAAATCTCTCCTTTTTTATCATCGACTACCGCGGGTTCGGAAAGAGCCAGGGCCGTCCTTCAGAGCAGGGCACTTACTTAGATGCCCTGGCTGCCTATGAATATCTGGTACAGGTGAGGGGAGTTCCCGCAGAAAAAATCGTGCTCTACGGAAAATCCCTGGGGGCAGCAGTGGCTATTGATTTAGCAGCCAGGGTAAAAGCAGGAGCACTGATCAGTGAAAGCGCCTTTACCTCTTCCGCCGACGTGGCAAAGGATATCTATAAATTTATCCCTATTTGGTTCTTTGTGACGCAAAAATATGATTCTTTAAAAAAGGTAGGCAAAATCGATATGCCGAAACTTTTCATTCACAGCAAAAACGACGAGATCATTCCTTTTAGGCACGGAGAAAGGCTGTTTGAGGCAGCCAGGGAACCAAAGGAATTTTATGTTATGCAGGGCGGCCACAACGACGCATTTTATATCGCTAGCGATGAATGCATGCAAAGGATAGAGAATTTTTTAAGAGAACGGATAAAATAAATAATGATTTTAGAAACAGCAGGCGGCAAAGCCATAGCCAAGATAGTCAGGCTGTTAAAGGATTGCAAAAGTATCCTCTTTATTACCGGGGCGGGTATCTCCGCGGACTCAGGACTGCCGACATACCGCGGCATCGGCGGGCTGTATAATGATAAGTTAACCGAGGACGGCATCCCGGTAGAGACGGCTTTGGCAGGAGAGACCCTAAAGACACAGCCGGCAGTGACCTGGAAATACCTTTCGCAGATAGAAAAGAACTGCCGCAGCGCCAGATTTAACCGGGGCCATGAAGTGATTGCCGAGATAGAGAAGCATTTTGAGCGCGTCTGGGTATTGACGCAGAATATAGACGGGTTCCATCACGCTGCCGGCTCGCGCAATGTAATCGATATCCACGGGGATATGCATAAATTAGCCTGTATGCGCTGCGGGTGGCGGGGACGGGTAGAAGATTACAGCCGGATAAAGATACCGCCGGCATGCCCTGATTGCGCTGGAATTGCCAGGCCGGAGGTGGTATTCTTCGGAGAGATGCTGCCGCAGGATAAACTGGCGGTGCTTAGACGCGAGTTAATGCGGGGATTTGATGTCTACTTTTCAATAGGCACCAGTAGTGTTTTTCCGTACATCCAGCAGCCGATTGTAGTCGCAAACCATTTAGGCAGGCCTACCGTTGAAATCAATCCCGAAGATACCGAGATATCCAGTTTGGCGGATATTAAGCTGCG
>JADHYK010000039.1 GCA_016782485.1 Candidatus Omnitrophota bacterium | reverse complement strand
GGCAAAAAAAAGCGATTTCCTTAAGGTAGCCGCGGTGCCCTCTTTTATCGCGTTAAGGCCGCTGGTCCTGGGAAACATAACCGTACTGATCGCTAAGGGCAGGAAAAGAAAAATTTTTCCCACCATCTGCGCCAGGGAATAAAAGCCGGACTCTTCTGCGGAGAAGAAATGTTTTACTAGAATCATATCAGCATTAACCAGGCTCATAAAACAGAAATAACTCACCGCCACAGGCAGGAGGTAGCCAAAGAGCTGCCGGTAATCTATTTGCTGTTTCTGGAGATTCCGCGGGCTAACATAAGGCCTCAAGGCCAGATAATAAATCCCTAAACCGATTAATTCGGAAACCAAAAGTGCCGCTATTGCCCCGGCAATATCATATCCTGAAATAACCAGGACAAAAGCCAGCACCAACTTAATTACCCCCGTTACGATTAGCGCGAAACTTAAAACCCCAAAAGATTCCAGGCCTTGCAGCGCACCCCTAAAGAAAGGAATAAGCCACATTGCAGCCAAGAGTACCGCAAAGATATAAGCGGCGGCAGCTGAGGGGATCTTCAGGGAGTTAACTATAAATATGGCGCTAAAGCAAAAAATAAAAAAAGTCAACGCCGCCAAAATTAAAAATTTTCTAAAAAGGCCCGCTAATAAAAACTTTATTTTAGAATCCTCGCCTTTGGCGCGAAATTCGGAGGTATACTTGGCCACTGCCACCTGGAGGGTATTTAAAGGGGCACAAATTATAATAAATACGGAAAGCAGGGAATTAAATGCCGCAAAATGCGCAGGAGAAAGTTGATGGGCAATCAAAAGCTGGTAGAGCAGATTAAAAAGATTAAATAGCGATGCCCCGGCAAAGACAACGATTACATTCCTGCTAAAGGCATCTATATTTTGGAGTTTCTTTATCATTTAATAATCTTTAAAAACCTTCTTGAGCCTGCTTTCAAAATACCGCTTGCCTGCGGGATGAAATTCTCTTCGCTTACTTTGCAATCGCCAAAGATAATCGCCCCTGCTTTTATTAAGCGGCGGGCCTCATTGCCGCTTTTTACCAAACCGCTCTTTAACAATATGGCGACTAAGTCTTCGCCGGCTTCCGGCTTATATTCGGGCATATCGCTGGGCAGTTCCTTGCGGCTAAACACCCGTTCGAACTCATCATGCGCTTTCTGCGCTTCTTTTTCCGAGTGGTAGGCGCAAACCAGTTCCTGCGCCAGCATGATTTTGGCCTGGCGCGGGTGCATTTTTTTTACCTCGGATAAATCAGCGCCGGTTAATAACTCGTAGTATTTAAGCATCAGCGTATCGGAGATAGACATGAACTTCCCGAACATCTCTGACGGGCTTTCGGTAATGCCGATAAAATTGCCGAGAGATTTGCTCATTTTATTGACTCCATCGGTCCCTTCAAGCAGGGGCAGGGTAATAATCGCCTGAGGCGCCTGGGCAAAGTCTCTCTGCAGGTCTCTGCCCACAATCAGATTGAATTTCTGGTCTGTCCCGCCGATTTCCACATCTGCATTTAAGATTACGGAATCATAGCCCTGCAGTATAGGGTAAATGAATTCCGACATATACAGCGGCTTCTTCTCTTTAATCCGCAAAGAAAAGTCATCGCGTTCCAGCAGCCTGGTTGCCGTATAATGAGTCAGCAGCCTCCCAAACTCAACTCCGCGCATTTTATCAAACCATCTGCTGTTAAATACAATCCTGGCCTTTTTAAAATCCAGGATTTTAGAGGCCTGTTTCCTATAGGTCGAAGCGTTATTTTTGATCTCTTTCGCTGTGAGGACTTTCCTGATCTTATTCTGGCCTGAGGGGTCGCCGATGCGCGCAGTAAAATCACCGATTAGAAAGATAACCCGGTGGCCTAAATCCTGGAACTGCCGCAGTTTTCTTAAGAGGACCGTATGGCCCAGATGAATATCGGGTGCGGTAGGGTCAAAGCCCGCCTTTATATTAAGCGGCCTTCTACATTTAGCGCTCTCTTCTAATTTCTTTTTAAGCTCCGCTTCGGAAATTATCTCAACTGTACCGCGCCTGATGATCTCTAACTGTTTTTCAACATCAATCTTGTGCATATCGCACCCCGCTAAATTCTGGAGGAGAGGCCGATTTTGGCCTGCTCCACATCCACCTTTATCACTTTGACTTGTATTTTATCTCCTGGCTTGAGATTAGCAGCAGTCTCCTTGTCTATCTCGTTGCTGTAAACCAAGCCCTCTAAGTCTTCGTCGATTTTAACAAAAACCCCGAATTCGGTGACGCTGACTACCTCTGCATCTAAAACAGTATCCAGCGGGTATTCTTTAGCGATCTCCTGCCAGGGATTAGGCTGCAGCTGCTTTAAACCCAAAGCAATGCGCCGGTTCTGGGCATCAACGGAAACAACGCTCACCTCTATCTTCTGGCTTTTTTTGAGGAGGTCCTGGGGATGGGCTATCCTTTTGGTCCAGGACATATCTGAAACATGAATCATCCCCTCCAGATTGCTATCCAGCTCTACAAAAGCGCCGTATTCAGTAAAGCCCTTGATTTTGCCGGTTACTTTGGAACCAACCGGGTATTTCGATTCCGCCTCCAGCCAGGGGTTCTGCTCAAGCTGCTTTAAACTCAAGGAAATCCTGCGGGAGTCCTTGTCTACATTCAATACCTGAGTCTCTACCATATCTCCGATAGCAAACATCTCCGCGGGGTTATTTATTCTCTTTGTCCAGGAGATTTCAGAAACATGGATTAACCCTTCGATTCCTTTCTCCAGCTCAACGAATATTCCGTAGGGAAGAATGTTGACCACCTTACCCTTGATTCTGGAGCCGGGGGTGTATTTTGTCTCAATGTCCTTCCAGGGGTCGGGAAGCCTCTGTTTTAAACCCAGGGAAATCTTGCCTGACTCTCTATCGAGATTTAAGACCACCACATCAATCTTATCGCCGATGGCGACAATCTCTGAAGGATGGCTGATCTTCGACCAGGACATATCGGTAATATGCAAAAGCCCGTCTATTCCTCCCAGGTCTATAAAAGCGCCGAAGTCGGTTATCGCCTTCACCGTCCCGGAACATATACCCCCCACCTGCACCTCCTGCCATAAATTTTGCCTTGCCTGCTCCTTCTCTTTCTGTACTGCTTCGCGCCGTGATAATATTATGCTGTGCCTGAGGTTGTTTACCTTGACGATCTTAAACTTATGCGGCTTATAGAGGATATCTTTGTCAGCCACTCCCTTAAATGCGGAAAGAGACAAGGGCAGGAAGCCCTCTATGCCCATAACATCTACTAAATAGCCGCCCTTCACTTTCTTAACCGGCCTGCCTTCAACAAGGACACCATCCTGGGAATACTTTACTATCTTATCCCAACCCTGTATGCGCATCGCCCTTTCCCGGGATAAAGTAATGGCGCCGGCGTCATTCTCCAGGGATTCGACGAAAAAATCAAGTTCCCTGCCAACTTCTAAATCCTGCTTAGAGAACTCAAGTATGGGTATAATCCCCTCTGACTTGAATCCCACGTCTACCAGGACCTCTTTTGTCCTTATGCCGACAATCTTGCCTTTGACTACCTGGCCTTCGCGTATTATTTTAATGCTCTGATTATACAGCTGCTCCAATTCTGATTTGTTTTCTGCAACCATTTTTAATATCTCCTTTTCTTTTTATTCTTGTAACCTTATGTAATCTAACTTAACCTCATCTAACCTAAAAATCCCCCCCCTTCTCAAACCGGATTTTTTAAACATTTATAAAGAAAGGGGACCTCTCCCCGACAAAGGAAGCAAGTCCCCCCCAAAAAAAATCATATATATCTATAAGTATATTAACTAGCATGAAAGCTGTCTTATCTTCGCCATAATCAGTCGAGCAGTCTCCTGATAAGGCAACCCCCTTTCTATGTTAATTTGCTTTCCAAAACAGACGCAAATCCTGGCGGGCTTAATATATCTGGCGCCCTTAGGCAGGGCCTTATCCGTCCCTTTTATACAGGCCGGTATTACCGCAACATTGGCTTTTGCCGCCAAATATCCGACGCCTGCTAAGGGCTCAAGGGGTGTGGGGTCTAGCCCGCTCTGCCTCCTGCCCTCCGGAAATAGAACTAACGGCCTGCCTTTGCTCAGGCCTTTTATCGCCTGTTTTAAGGCAGGGCGGTCCGCAGAATTCCTCTTTACCGGAAAGACCCCCAAAGACAATAGCAATAGCCCAAAAAAGCGGTTGAAAAATAAATCGTGGCGTGCCATATAATTCAACTTGCGCGAAGAGACCACCCCCAGGATAATCGGATCCAGGTAGCTCAAATGGTTGCTTGCCAGGATAAACCCTCCCTTTTTGGGCATATTCTTCTTCCCCCGTACTTCAATTCTGAAAAAAATTTTGCATAACATTGCGCTTATGAAGCGTAAAATCGTATAGACCATTAACTCTTCCGGATTATTTTTCCGCCGAGGGCAAGCAGGCGCTTGGCCTGCTTAAGGCTTTTTGCCTCTGCGTATATGCGCATAATCGGTTCGGTGCCAGAAGCCCTAAACATCAGCCAACTTTGGTCTTCGCAGATCAACTTTACCCCGTCATAATCCTTTACCTGCACCACCTTCTTGCCCAACAATTCTGAAGGTAACTTTTCCTTCTTGGGTTCTATATGCTCTTTTAAACGCAGGTCTTCGCGCACATAATAATACCTGCCGAACTGCTTTTCCACTTCATTTAGAATTTTGAGTATATCCTTATTCCTGTAGGCCATCATCTCCAGGAGCAATAAACCGGCAACGCTGCCGTCGCGTTCCGGAATATAGCCCTTTACTCCCATGCCCCCAGCCTCTTCTCCTCCGGCAGCGATATCCTCAGTCTCCATAAGGTTGGAGATATACTTAAAACCTACCGGCGTTTCATATAGTTTAACTTTTAGAGCCCTGGCGATATTGTCAATCATCGTTGTCCCGGCAATGGTCTTGACAATCCCTCCTGTCCAGTGCCTGTCTTGTATCAGGTGCAGCGCCAATAAACCTAATATCTTCTGCGGATGGATAAACTCTCCTCCGGGCGCCACCGCCGCAATCCGGTCGGCATCCCCGTCAAGGGCAATGCCTAAATCAAACTTTTCGCTTTTTAGCCTCGCCTTTAGCTCCTCCAGGTTCTCTTCTATGGGCTCGGGGTGGATGCCTCCGAAGGAAGGATTAACTTTGTTACGTAAAAATTCCAGTTCAATCTTTGTCCCCTCCAGCATCCGGCCGATATAACTGTCCCCTGAACCATACATCGCATCAACCAGGACCCTGAAGCGCCTGCTTCTTATCTTCTTTAAATCGATATACGAACGGATAAAGCCGATGTAATCGCCGATTAAGTCCTCCTCTTTTATCTTTAGCGCGGAATCCCTGTCTTCTTTTACCGGAGATTTACCCAGCAGCCTTTCGACCTTACGGGTTATTTCCGGGCCGGCTGCTCCGCCGGAGGAGGTTTTAATTTTAAAGCCGTTATATTCTGCGGGATTGTGAGAAGCGGTAATCATTACCCCTAAGTCCAGCTTTTTTGACTTTACGGCAAAGCTCAAGGTAGGAGTAGGTGTAGCCCGGTCTGAAAGGATGACTTTTATTCCGTTGGCAGCCAACACCTCTGCTGTTATCCTGGCAAAACGCCCGGACATAAAACGCGTATCAAATCCTACGGCTGCCGTCTTTGCCGCCCCCAGATAATCCGCAACCGCCTGCGAAACAACCTTCAGGTTTGCGAAAGTATACTCCTCCCCTATAACTGCGCGCCAGCCGTCCGTCCCGAAATGAATACCTTTATTTTGCGCCATCCCTTATCCTTTCTATTGCGTCTTTGGCATCTTTCGCGCCGAAGATGTATGAACCGGCGGCCAGTATGTCTGCCCCGGCCCGGATTAACTCCCCTGCCACCAGATCATTTATCCCGCCGTCAACCGCAATCTCCCCCTGATATATTGAACGCAACTCTTTTATTTTTGTTATTGCCCCGGGTATAAACTTCTGACCGCTAAAACCCGGTTCAACAGACATAATCAGAACAAAATCGGCTGCGTCAAGCACCCCTTTTATCTTATCCAGGGGAGTGGCGGGATTTAAGGAAACCCCTAATTTTACCCCTTTGGCCTTTAATTTCGCTTTTAACTCTCTGATTTTGGCTTCCCCTATCGTCTCAATATGCACCGTAATCATATCGCTTCCCGCGTCAACAAAGGCATCAATAAATTTCTGCGGCGCCTCAATCATCAAATGCACATCGAGCAATAACCTGGTAGCCCGGCGTATACACTTAACTACTGCCGGCCCGATGGTTATATTGGGCACGAAGTGGCCGTCCATAATATCGATATGCAGCATATCCGCACCGGCTGCCTCAACTTTTTTAATCTCCCGGTCCAGGCAACTGAAATCCGCTGACAATATTGAGGGTGCAACCTTTATCTTATTCACCCCGCACCTTCTTTCTTATTCATATTTTTATTCTTAACTTGCATGCCCGTATCCCCTATTTCTAAAAACATTGAATTCTTAGAAGGTGCGGGGTTCATTTATAAAGCCCCTTTTTGCTTATGTAATCGAATACTGCCGGAGGCAATAGGTCCTGAAAAGGACTGCCTTCCTTTATAAGGCAGCGGATCCGGTAACCGGAAATATCCGCCGCATCAATAGCTGCGGTCTGGATATAAGAAGGGATGCTCTCCAGCGGATAGCCCGGCCTTGTAGCAACGATAAACTTTACCATTTTGATGATCTCATTCAGGTCCTTCCAGTCATCGAGGTATTTCAGGAGGTCAGAACCGGCGATAAAATATAAATCATCGCCGGGATATCTTTTTTTTAGTTCTCTTATGGTATCTATGGTGTAAGAATATCCGCCGCGCGCTATTTCAACGTCTGATACCGTAAAATTCAAATTTGCGGTAATGGCCATCTTTACCATTGTAAGCCTGTCTGCGGCTTCGGTAACATCGGAATTATCCTTGTGCGGGGCAAGGTGCGTAGGGACAAAGATTACCTTCTCCAACCCCAGTTTCTTTAAGCACTCCTCGGCTAATATCAGGTGCCCGTTATGTATGGGATTGAAGGTCCCGCCTAAAATTCCGACTTTCATTCCCTGACCTGCCCGTCTCCGAAGACCATATATTTATACGTGGTCAGCTCCGCAAGGCTCATCGGCCCGCGGGCATGCAGCTTATCGGTGGAGATCCCAATCTCCGCCCCCATGCCGAACTGATTTCCGTCGGTGAAACGGGTAGAGGCATTCACATAAACGCAGGCAGAATCAACCTGGCGCAGGAAACGCATTGCAGCACCGTAATTATCCGTGACTATTGCGTCTGAGTGGTGCGAGCCGTAAGAGTTTATATGCCCTATTGCCTCCTCCAGGCACTCCACAACCTTTACCGAAAGAATCAAATCAAGGTGTTCGGTCCGGTAATCTTTATCCGTCGCCCTCTTTACCGCACCCTTGGTGATCTTCTGCGTCAGGGCGCAACCGCGGATTTGGACCCCTGCCTGTTTAAATTGCCTGACCATACCCGGAAGAAAACGCATCGCTACATCCTTATGCACCAGCATGCTTTCCATGGCGTTACAGACCCCGGGGCGCTGGACCTTGGCATTAAAACAAATACTCTGGGCCTTGTTTAAATCCGCCCACTCATCGACGTAAACATGGCAGATGCCCTTGTAATGTTTAATCACCGGGATACGGGATAACTTTACCACCCGCCTGACCAGGGCTTCTCCGCCCCGGGGAATAACCAGATCGATATAGTCGTTGAGCTTAACCAGCTCGTCAATCGCGCTCCTCTGTGTTGCCCTGATAATATTTATTACGCCCTCGGGAAAGCGGTGCTTCCGCAGCACTCTTTTAATCACCCGGTAAATCGCAAGATTAGAGTTTAAGGCATCGCTGCCCCCGCGCAGGATTACGCTGTTAGCCGACTTAAAACACAGCCCGATACAGTCGGAAGTAACATTAGGCCGCGATTCATAAATAATTGCTATTACGCCTATGGGTACGCGCACCTTATGGATGCGCAGGCCATTTGGCCTCTTGACTACTTCTAAGGTTTGGCCGACCGGGTCGCTCAGGCGCGATATTGCCAGTAGAGATTTTGACATCCCGGCTATGCGTTTTTCGCTAAGCCTGAGCCTGTCTATAAAGGCAGCGGATAATTTGGCGGCCCCGGCCTTTTGGCAGTCTTTTTTATTTTCCCTTAAGATAAACACTCTCTGCTTAATCAGGGCCGCAGCCATCTCTTTAAGAACCCGGTTCTTAACCCCGGGGGAGACTCCCGCCATAAACCCGCAGGCCTCTCGGGCGCCCTTTGCCATATTTATGAGCTGCTTTTTTAACGTCATGGTTTAAGTTGTAATTACGATGTTGTCGCGGTGGATTACCTCTTTCTCTGAACGCCTCCCCTTTACTTTATCCAGCTCCCTACTGCTTAAGGCGGCCTTGCCTCTGGCGAATTCTCTGCCCTGGCTGTCGTTGACACTTACGATATCGCCGCTTTCGAAATTTCCATCGCTGCTCAGCACCCCCACTGAAAGCAGGCTCTTATTGTTTAAGAGCGCCTGCTTTGCGCCGTCATCCACTATGATTTTACCTTTGATCTTGGTGCCAAAGGCAATCCAGTGCGCTTTAGCACTCAAACTCTTTTTTGAGACAAACAAAGTCCCGGCTTTCTCCGGAGAAATGATAGCCGAAAAGATTACGCGCCCCACATGCTCTCTGCTGCCATTAGCAATGACGCAAGGAATGCCGGAATCTATCGCAATCTTTGCTGCCTCTAATTTGGTAGCCATTCCTCCAACGCAAGTTCTGTTTTTGGCCGGACGGACAAAAGATTTTATTTCGGCATTAATCTCATCCACTATCGGGATCACCCGGTTATTTCTATCAAGAAGGCCGTCTACATCAGAGAGAATAACCAGAAGGTCTGCCTCCGCTAATTTCGCTACCAATGCGGAAAGCCGGTCATTATCCCCGAACTTTATTTCATCGGTAGAAATGGTATCGTTCTCGTTAACTACGGGGACACAGCCTAATTTTAATAACGCCAAAAGCGTATTTTTAGCGTTCAGGTAACGCTGGCGG
>JADHYK010000038.1 GCA_016782485.1 Candidatus Omnitrophota bacterium | reverse complement strand
GGGCAGGCAAAATCTCACAGAAATTCTGGGCTCGTGGGGACGGTCTCCCCACACCCCTTAGGTCCTCGGTTCTCGTATCCGCGAAAGTAGTTAAAATAAAAAGAGAGCCCATATGGGCTCTCTTTTTATTTTACTCCCCCTCGAGGACTCGAACCTCGGACCTGGTGGTTACACTTGACCCGAAATTACTTTCGGAAGCGGACTATATCTTTGCCGTCGTCTTAACGTTACGGCAGCAGGTGCATAGTCTCTGAACCTTTCCGCCACAAAGCGTTGGCGGACTCGGCTGCTGATTGCCCTCGTCTTTACGTTCGGGTTCCCAGCAATTCTCCTGCAGTTCCAACCGCGGTTTCCCGCGGAAGCTGCGCTTGAGCATGAAATTCGCGGTGACAATTGGCACAGAGTAACATACATTTATCTAATTCTTCTTTGACTTTAAACCAACTCCTCGTATAACCTTTTTCAGAGATGCTAAAGTCCTTACCCGAAGAACTAGTATGATGAAACTCCAGCGCGTCGATACAATGTGTATAGCCACACTTTTCACATCGACCACCTTTATATTCGATTGCCATCTGTCTAACTTTCTTACGCCTCTTATGAACAGCGGCTATCAAATATTGACGGCGATCTTTGTAAGTGCGTGTATCGCGCTTTGCCAATTTCACCTCCTTACATGCTTGAGGGCAATGTGCCGAGTTTGCACTCGGCGCTTCGCCTTTTTTGCTCCGCGTCCTTCGGACGCTCCGCACAGCCACTCGCTCTACCGACTGAGCTAAGGGGGAATTGTGAGGTTTATTGTAGCGTAAGTTTTTTTTAAAATCAAGGGCTAAATAATAATCCGCGCCTCCAGCGCCTGAATCTCTTTATCAATTTCGCCTACCAGCCGCTCTATCTCTTTGAGGCGGCGGCCGAACTCTCTTGCCCTCTCCTCGTCGTAGTAAAAACGCGAATCAGACAGGGCGCGCGCCTTGGCAAAGCTTTCTATCCTGAGGGCCTCCTTCTTTTTTTCCAGGCCCGTAATCTTATCGCGCAGTGCGCTGTTGTGTTCTTTACGCTCTCTTACCTCCTGCCTGCGCCTCCTCTCCTCTTCCTTTACCCTCTTCTTCTCCTCTTCAAAATCCCTCTTACCTGCCGCGGCCTTTGGCTCAGGCTCCTTCAAGGCTGCCTCGGGCATAAAATCCTTTTTTTCCAGATAATAATCGAAGCCGCCGGAAAATTTTCTGACCCTGCCGTTTTTAACTTCAAATACCTTATTGGCCAGCGAACGCACGAAATAAATGTCGTGGCTGATAAATACAACCGTACCTTCATATTCTGTCAGGGCCCGCACCAGGGCTTCAACCGCATCTACATCAAGATGAGTAGTCGGCTCATCCAGCAGGAGGAAATTCGGCGGATTAATCAAGAGCTTTGCCAGGATCAGCCTGCTCTTCTCCCCTCCTGAAAGCACCCCAACCTTTTTATCGGCATCATCGCCGGTAAATAGAAAAGCGCCCAATATGGTCCTGATGCCTTCCTCAGGCATGAATCCGGGCGCTGCTGAATATGCCTCCCGAAGGACTGTATTTTCAGGGCTCAATACATCCAGGCGCGTTTGCGAAAAATAACCGATTGTCACATTATGCCCGGTTATGCGCGCGCCGCCGTCAATATCAATTACACCGGCTAGAATCTTAAGCAAGGTTGATTTTCCCGCGCCATTCTCACCCGCCAATACCGCTTTTTCGCCCTTGGTTATTGCGAAATCAAAATCCTTATAGACCTGAAGGTCGCCGTAAGATTTTGACATCTTCTCCAGCTCTATAACCTTATATCCGCTGGTCCGCGTAGAGGGAAAACGAAATCTCCCGACGCTCTCTCTGGGATCCGCAGGGAGCATCACTGCGTCTTTTTCCAATCTTTCCAATGCGGTGCGCTTTGCCCTGACTGCCGCGGCCTTATTCGGCTGGGCGTGAAACCTGGCAATAAACCTCTCAAGTTGTTCCCTCTTTTTTCCCTGTTCCTTAAATTGCTTTTCAAGAAAAATGCGCCTTTCTTTTTTTATCCGCTCATACTGTTCGAAATTGCCGCGCACCTTGGCAATTGAACCGTTTTCTAAAATCAGGGAATAATTGGCAACGTCGGTCAGATAGGCCCGGTCGTGGGAAATCATAATAAAGGTGCCCTTAAAGCCGGCCAAATAGTCTTTCAGCCAGAGCGCCGCATTTAAGTCCAGATAATTTGTCGGCTCATCCAGGAGCAAAAGTCCGTAGTGGAAGGTAAGCAGTTTTGCCAGAAGCACGCGCATCTGCCAACCCCCGCTCATCCGAGTGATGGGGCGCGTGAAATCCCTCTCCTTAAAACCCAGGCCCATGAGGATTTTCTTGGCCTTATGCTCCAACTCGAAAAATCCCATAGTCTCCAGCCTATGCAAGACTTCTCCGTAGCGCTCACTTGCCGCAGCGCCCGCTTCCTCCAACTCCTCTTTTTCTTTTTTAAGGCGCATAATCCTTTCATCCCCTTCGGTCAACTCGGCTAAAACCGTGCGCTCGGATTTAAAACTTGACTCCTGCGGGAGATAGCCGATGTGAATGCCTTTGTTAACCCTCACCTCTCCCGCGGAAGGTTCGGCTTCGCCGAGGATGAGCGAAAACAAAGTAGTTTTACCCGAACCGTTCGGGCCGATCAGGCCGATTTTTTCTCCCCGGTTTATGCTCAGAGAGACATTATTAAAAAGGGCCTTCCTGCCGTAACTTTTTGAAAGATTATTTATGGTAATCATCTTTAGTTTATTATATAATACTTCCCTTATGAAGAAAACAAAAACCTTGTCTTTAATTTTAATTTTGTTTTTTGCCCTGGCGCCAAAAGTTATTTTTCCCCGGGAGCCGGACCCAAAAGAAGCAAAGATGAGGGATAATAGGGTGGAAGCGGAGATGTTCCTGCAGGAAGGCTCCCTTGCCTTCAAAGATAATGACGCCCCGCGGGCAATTTCGCTGATTGAACAAAGCATAGCCTTCAGCCCCGAATACGCCGAGGCCTACTACCGCTTAGGCGTCATATATCTGTATCAGAAGGACGCTGACAAAGCTGTGGAGTGTTTCAAAAAAACAATAGAGCTTGACCCCTCTTTCGCAAAGGCCTATACCAATTTAGGCGGCATATTGGGACAATTCAAGCGCTACCCCGAAGCACTACCCTTGTATGAAAAAGCCCTCTCGCTGGAAGAGGATAACCCCAAAATCTATTTTAATATCGGCCTGATATATGCGGCGACCGGCAAAAAAGAAGATGCCGGCCGCTATTTCGCCAAAGCCAAAGAGTTATCCCTTTCTCAAAACGATACCCGCCTGCTTGAAGAGATCAAAAAGGTATACAAGGATTAAAAAAAGGCGCCTCTAAAAGGCGCCTTTTTACAACTAGAAAGCATAGAGCTTGCTATTTCCAGCCTTCAAATACGAACTCCGGCTGGATGATGACCTTGTCGTACGGAGGAATGACGCAGGTGACCGTTTCAAAGACGCCCATAAAGGTGCGGGCGATACCCTCATAGAGGCCTTTCACAAAACCGTAGGTCAGGCCGATATAAGGATTCTCATCACGGGACACCAGGTATATCTGCTTGGGAAACTCAAGCCATCCGGCAAGCAGGTTCACTCCACCTCTGGCTAATTTCGTTCCTGCGTTCTGGTCTTGCATAGGAACAGTGGCTTCAGCAGCATATGCAGTTACGGAAAAGGCCAGCGCTAACACCATTACCAAAGCACAAATTTTCCTTAACATTGCCCACCTCCTTTTTTCTCTCTTCTATAAACACAAAACCCACAGCCGAAATTAACCATGGGTTCTCTCTTTCGGCAACTGACTGCCATCGCCCCTCTTTAAGGGCCTTAGGCTCTCTAGCTTTGCGCCCCCTGCTTTCGCAGGGTTTGCCTTTCTCGTGTTTACAATTATATTATAACATATTTTTGCGATTTTTCAAGGGGGGCTTAAATTAACCTGCGGGATTCCAGGGATTTAGAAAGGGTGGAGGAATCAGCATATTCCAGGTTTGAGCCTACCGGCAGGCCAAAGCCGATACGGCTGAGCTTGATCTTCAGGGGTTTAATCAGTTGTGCCAGGTAAAGGGCGGTAGTTTCGCCTTCGGTATCCGTATCCGTGGCGATAATCACTTCTTTGATACTGTTGTGTTTTAGCCGGTCCAGCAGGGCGTCGATTTTCAGGTCCTGCGGCCCCCTGCCGTCCAGGGGAGAAATAGAGCCCAAAAGCACATGGTAGACGCCGCTAAAGCTGCCTGACTTTTCAATCGCCGTAACATCGGTCGGGCGCTCAACTATGCAGATGACGTCCTTCTGGCGCCGTTGGTCCGTACAGATCCTGCAGAGCTCCTGCTCGCTTAAGTTATAACAGATGCGGCAGAAACGCACGTTTATCTTTACGCGATTAATGCACTCCAGCAGCCTTCTTACTTCATCGCGGGAGGCGCCGAGTATGTAACTGACGATGCGCTCGGCACTGCGCCTGCCGATACCGGGAAGCTTAACCAGGCTCTCTATCAATTTCTCTATGGACTCGGTATAGTTGGCCATTACCCCTCTTTAATTATCCTGCCGCCGAACATATCAAGCGCGGATTTTATAAAAGTATTATCTTCGCCTGCCCGGGCTTCTTTTCTTTCCGAAGAAAGCATGAAATCGATAAACAATTTCGCATTAAGTAATTCGCCGAGAGACCGCTCTATAATCGCCTTGTTCTCCCCCCGCTCCAGAGATTCTTTATGCAGAAGGTAATTCTTGGGGAAAGAAATAACAAGGGTGTTGCCCTTGATCTTCAGCGGCTCCCCCTCGCTTAAATATGTGGCTACGGACATCTTGATCCTACTGAGGTTATCGATGAGGTGCTGCCATGCCCCCTTGACATTGTCCAGGGTTATGGCCAGAGGGGAATCCGTTGGCCCGGCAACCCCCTCTTTTTCTTCCGGGGATTGAGCAGGCATTTTCTCCTTAGTCGGCGTTTCTTTAGGCGCAGGCGGCTGAGGTTCTCTAAGCTTTTTCTGCGGTTCCTGCTCCCGGGCAGGCTGCGCCGCAAGAGCACCCTTCTTGTCATAAGCCAGCCTTACTATACTGATCTCCAGGGGGATACGCAGGGACTCCAGGCGCTTTGATAACTCCTGGGTCTTGACCAGTATGTTAAAGGCGCTGAATATCTCCTCCAGGCCCATCGCCTGGCTTTGTTTCAATAACTTTTCACAGGCCTCCTGCGGCAGGTCGATTAATTTTGCATCGCCTTTGCTGACCTTGGCCACCATCAGGTTGCGGAAATGCTCAATCAGGTTGCTTAAGAAAACCGCGCTATCCTTACCTTCGTCAATCAGCCGGTTCAAAAGCTCTAAGGCCCCCTTTGCGTCCTTATGTATTATTTTATCCGCCATTTCAAAAAGCGCCTCCTGCTCCACCAGGCCCAATACGGAAATAACATCCTTGAGCGAAACCCTGTCTTTGGAAAAAGAGGCCAGTTGGTCCAACACTGACTCTGCGTCCCGCAGCGCCCCGTCGCTGGCCCTGGCAATGGCAAAGAGCACTTCTTTATCTACGTTTAATTTTTCCGAGGAGACGATGCGCTCCAGTTGCCCGGCAATCTCCATTACCGAGATGCGCCGGAAATCGAAACGCTGGCACCTTGAGATTATCGTCGGGATGACCTTATGCGGGTGGGTGGTGGCGAAGATAAATTTGACGTAAGGCGGCGGCTCCTCCAGCGTCTTAAGTAGGGCGTTAAAGGCCGAATCGGAGAGCATGTGCACTTCATCGATTATATAAACCTTGAACCTCCCTGAGGCGGGGGCAAACTTGACGCTCTCGCGTAAATCCCTGATATTATCGACACTGGTGTTGGAGGCGCCGTCTATCTCAATCACGTCAAGCGAGCGGTCCTTGGTTATCTGTACACAGGAAGAGCATTTTCCACAGGGGGTAATCGTCGGGCCCTCCTGGCAGTTGAGCGCCTTTGCCAGGATGCGGGCAGTAGAGGTTTTGCCTACTCCCCTGGGACCGGCAAAGAGGAATGCGTGGGCAAGCCGGTTCTTCTGGATGGAATTTTTGAGGGTGGAGACGATATGGGCCTGGCCGATGATCTGCTCAAAATTCTGCGGCCGCCATTTTAGCGCAAAAACAGTATATGACATATTTTATTTACGGAGAGGGCGAGATTTGAACTCGCGAGACAGCTTACGCCGTCCAGCGGTTTAGCAAACCGCCGCACTAGACCACTATGCGACCTCTCCAGAATTATTTAACGCGTTTTTTCCTGAAAAATTCCTTTAACAGGGCGCTGCAGTCGCCGGCTAAGATGCCCTTTTTTACCTTAATCCTGTGGTTTAATTTTTTATTATTGATGATATTTGTCGCCGAACCGCAGGCGCCGGTTTTGGGGTCGCTGGCGCCGAAATATAGATTTTTAACGCGCGCCAATACCAACGCCCCCGCGCACATACTGCACGGTTCAATTGTAACATAGAGAGTTGCCCCGTTCAACCACTTTGTCTTAAGGAAATTTGCAGCCGAGGTCAAAGCAACCATCTCCGCATGGGCGGTGGGGTCTTTCAGGCGTTCAACCTGGTTATAACCGCGGGCAATAATTTTACCAGCATGGACGACTACGGCGCCGACGGGGACTTCGTCTTCGCTAAAGGCCTTCTCTGCCTCTTTCAAGGCCTCTCTCATATAATGAATATGTTTTTTAAGCATGAAAAATGCGCCTGGCTGGATTTGAACCAGCAACAACCAGCTCCGTAGGCTGATGCTCTATCCAATTGAGCTACAGGCGCAATATTTTAAATCGCCTCCATAGTGGAAGGAGGTTTACCGGCTATATTATAAGTCACGCTTACTACCCCGCCAACCCCGCCCAGAATCCGGCTCGCCAGTTTATCAAGGGTCTCATAAGGCAATTTAGTGGGCCTTGCGTTACGGGCATCGATACTGTCCCAGCAGCGTATCTCAATCTGCAGCCCGAATTCCCTTTTTCCGTCACGCATCCCGGTAACCCTGTCCTGATGCAGGATGGCCATGTATTGAAATGCCTTTGTAGAAGCCAACTCCTCCTCTACGATAGAGGTGGCCGTCCTTACCGTGTTTATCTTTTCGGGAGTAACCTCTCCGATTACCCTTGCCGACAGTGCCGGGCCGGGAAAAGGCATGCGGTTATAAATTGATTCGGGTAAGCCCAGTGCCCTGCTTAATTTTCTTACCCCGTCTTTACGCAACTGCACCAGCGGCTCGATGATTTTATAACCGAAGGCCTCCTGCGGGTCAATGCCTAACTGCTCAAAGACATTATGCTGGCGCTTGATTCCGGCAACGGTCTCATCCACGTCGGTAAGTATGGTGCCCTGTAAAAGATATTTTGCCCCGCTTTCTTTAACCAGCCTGCCGAAGACCTTTTTGTAAAAGGTCTGGGTGATGGCCTCTCTTTTTTCTTCGGGGCCGGTTATCCCTTTGAGGGCGCCAAAAAACTCCTCCTCTGCCCCGACCACCTCCACCTTCACCCCTAATTTTTTAAAGGCCGCAACAATCTGCTCGGGTTCATCCTTTCTCATCAGGCCGTTATTTATAAAGTAGGTCTTCAGCCGTTCGCCCAGCGCCTTATGCCCCAGCATGGTAACTGCTGATGAATCTACGCCTCCGGAGAGGGCATTAATCGCCAGGCCCTTTCCTACCGCCGAAGATATCTCCTGCGTTTTTTCTCTGATAAACTCCTCCGGATTCAGCTCTGCCTGCGTAACCTCTGCGCTCTTATTCATTCTTTCCTTTCTCATCAGGCTTATTGTTATTAAGATTAAGCCCTAATTCGTTCAATACGGCAGAGGGATTTTCGGCATAGAGGTGGCATAAGCGGGTAACCTGCGACATGGTTCTTATCCCTTTCTCAAGCATCGCCTTTAATATCGTGCTGCGGCTTTTTATTTCATCGATGATATCTTTGCCGGAAACGCCGCTTACCGTGGAGAGTCTATCCCTGTAAATACTGCTCACCGCCAGCTGGGTAAATTCCTTCTTGGAGTAATCGTATCCCCAGGTTGGCGCAAGCAGGATTGTTTTTTTCTCAAGGCCTGCGGTTTCCACTACCTCTCCGACAACGCGGTGAACCTGAGAATCGAGGTTGAACTTTTTCATGATAATAAAAACATCTACGAGGTTTATCAAGACTTCCGGCAGGTTCATCGGCTCGCTCTGCAGCCTGATAATCGTCTCCCTTGCCGTAGATGCATGCAGCGTCCCCATACAATACTTACCGATATTCATCGCGGTCATCATATCCGCCGCTTCCCGGGCCCCTTACCTCTCCGACTATTATCCTGTCAGGACGCATCCTCAGGCTATTCTTCACAAGGTCCTCCATAGATAGGCATTCGTCGCTTGCAAGACGGGCACAGTTTTCCTCCAGTTTAGTATTTAACTCCAGGGTATCTTCAATGAGCACAAGCCTGTCTCTGGCCGGTATAAAGCTGAATAGCGCATTCAAAAGGGTGGTCTTGCCGCTTCCCGGCCCCCCCGAGATGATTATATTTGCCGGCTTAATGCCCAGGCCCTCGACATAAAGCCATAATTGAGCCGCTAAATCACAGGAGAGGGCATTGCCTTCGATTAAATCTATGATGCTTAAAGGCAGCTCCTTTGTCCTGGTAATGGTAATCTGCGGGCCAAAAGGCGAAAAGACAATGTTTACCCGCCCCTCTATATCCTGCAGCTCTACGTTATTTATAGCGCCCATCTTCTGCCTGCCGGAAAATACAATCAATTTATTGATAAATAAGTTTAATTCTTCAAGGTTGGGAAATCTTTTGTCGGTCTTGACCAGGCCCTTCTTTATGACATGGATGAAAATCGGATTGAGCGAATTAACCATTACGTCTTCCACGGCAGGGTCATGGATAAATTCTTCAATCAGTCCGTTAGGAAAGGAAGTCCTTAAAAAGCTGCTCGGCCTTTACATCCTTAAGGTGTTTTGTCAATTCCTTGCCCTCCGGAGCATTGTACAACTCCAAAAGTAGATCAAAGATTACCTTGTCTCTGACATCTTTATCCTGCATAAGGGTCAATTTGCCTTTAAGCCTCTCCAGGATTTCATTCTCGAACTTAATTATTCCTCTGTCCATAGCCGCCTTCCTTTTTATTGGCGG
>JADHYK010000012.1 GCA_016782485.1 Candidatus Omnitrophota bacterium | reverse complement strand
CTCAACCGCCTTAACTCCCGGAATAGACATTATAGCCGCAGCCAGCCTGCCATCCAGGCGCCTGTCCGGATGGACGTAACTTCCCAGCCCTGCCGGCACGCCCTCTGCCCTGACTTCAAAAATACCGCCGAGGGTATCCTTTTTATGCCGGCCTTGAGCGATCCTCTTATCCATCCCCTTTCTTGAAACCTCTCCGCCGATAGATACCGCCCTGCTTGATAGATTTATCCTGAATGCCTCTAATAATATCTTGCATACCGCTCCGATTGCTACCGTAGCAACCGTGCTTCTTGCCGATGCCCTTTCCAGCACCTCTCTTATATCAGTGAAGCCGTATTTCAGAAGGCCGGCCAGGTCAGCATGGCCCGGACGGGGGGAAAGGACCTTAGGCAATCTCTCAATGCCGGAATCTTTATTCGCTATGAACAGGGTAATCGGGCTGCCTAAAGTAACGCTGCCCTTAACACCGGAAATTACCTGTGCAGTATCCCTTTCAATCTGCATGCGCCTTCCCCGGCCTGCCCCCTGCTGCCGGCGCTTCAATTCGCTGTTGATACGGGCTAAATTCAGTTTTATCCCTGCGGGCATACCCTCCAATATCGCAATTATGCCCTCACCGTGTGATTCACCTGCGGTTAAATATCTCAACATATCAACCTCCGCGCTTTTCTGTGCTTATTTTACTCCCACAATCCCCTTCTATTTTCGCGCGCTTCCCTGTATAGCTTTAGAAATAATTCCGAATATTTAACGTTCGGCGGGATAGTCATTAAAGAGGCGTACCCCTGCTTGACTATCTCGGCGTTTACGAACGTCCCGTCCTGTAAATAAACATAGGCAAGCAGCCTCTTGTATATATCGCGGTTCTCCACGTCGAACTCAAGCCTGACGCGCCTGCCCTCAACCAGCTTTTTGGTAAATTCATACGCCTGCCTGCCCATCTTCATAATCAGCTCTTTGCTTTGCTGGGAGCGGCTGGCGTCGCGGTCAAGTTTGGCTGATTCATGCATTTCGGGGGTATCTATACCGATAAGCCTCACCCGCTCTCCGTCCTCAAGCTGCAGGGTATCGCCGTCAATAACCCGGCTGACCAATATATCTTCGTAATTATAGTCTCGGCCAAAAGGAATGTTAAATTTGCCTTTATCGGAGTTGTAATCCTTTAAGAACTCTCCCGCGTAGAGACAACCAAAACTAAAGAAAAAGAAACATAGACACGATATCGCCTTTTTCATCTTTTACAAACCCCCCTTAGGTTATGCGGCAATTTAGCCTACTACCATTGTAATCTTTTTTATTGGATAAATCAATATTTTTCCATTATAATGGACCTCATCATGATATATGACCGGTTCCAGCAAGAGGCAATCGACTATATAAACCAGGGCCTTTCGGTAATAGTATCCGCGCCCACCGGCAGCGGAAAGACCGTAATCGCCGAACATATTATCAGCACATCGCTTGAGAAAAAAATCGGGGTGATCTATACTGCGCCTATTAAAGCCCTCTCCAACCAGAAGTTCCGCGATTTCCAGAGTAGTTTCCAGGATAATATAGGCATATTGACCGGCGACGTATCCATCAACCCCTTTGCCCCTGTGCTGATTATGACTACCGAAATCTTCCGCAATAAGGTGCTGGACGAACCGCAAAGCCTCAAACCCTATTCCTGGATTATCTTTGATGAGATCCATTACCTCGATAACCCTGAGCGCGGAACGGTCTGGGAGGAATCGCTGATTTTCCTCCCCGCACATATGAATTTACTCGGGCTCTCCGCCACCATCCCTAATATCAAACAACTCTCCTCCTGGATTGAGTCGATACATAAGAAACCGATCAAGACGGTTATCGAAGAAAAAAGGCCGGTGCCGCTGCACTTCTTTTTTCAGTGCGGCAACGAGGTGGTGGATAAAATCGAGCAGTTAAGGCGCCTGCGCCGCGGCAAACCGAACAGATTAACCAGCCTGATAAACTACCTGCGCCAGAGAGAAGGGTTGCCTGCGATATATTTTGTCTTCGGCAGAAAAAGGGCAGAGATCCTGGCCTCTGAACTGCATCAGTTTAATTTTTTAACTAACAAAGAAAAACAGGAGGTTATTGCTCTTTATGATTCACTATTAGAACGCTTTGATTTAAAAAATGAAGACTCGGCCTTAGAGTTGCGGCCGCTAATAGAAAGAGGGATTGCCTACCATCATGCCGGGATGCTCCCCACCCTTAAAGAGGTAATAGAGCGGCTCTTTACCAGCCGCCTGATTAAGGTAATCTTTACCACCGAAACTTTTGCCTTGGGGATAAATATGCCCAGCCGTTCGGTTATCTTTGACGACTTAAGAAAATTCTACGGCCGTTATGTCAGGATTTTAAAGACCAGGGATTTCTTTCAGATGGCCGGGCGCGCCGGAAGGCGCGGTATGGATAAGGAGGGCTTTGTCTACTCGCGGATAAATCCGCAGCGCATAGCCCCCGAAGAAGTACGGCGCGTCATTTACAGTAACCCCGAAGAGGTAAAGAGCCAGCTCAACGCCTCCTATGCCACGATACTGAATCTCTACGCAAAACACAAAGAAGGGCTTTTTAAAATTTATCCTTTATCCTTCCATTGTTTCCAGTCGCGCAAAAACGAACAGAAAGAAGCACTCAGGTTAATCGACGCAAAATTAAAACTGCTAAAGGAAAACGGCTGTATATATAACGGCCAGCTGTCCAAAAAAGGCCAATTTGCCAAAAATGTTTACGGTTATGAGTTAATCCTGGCCGAACTCTATGAACAGGGCGTATTGGAAGAGCTGGATGAATTCGGCTTAGGCATTATCTCGTCTGCGGCGGTCTTTGAGCCGAGAAAAAACCAGCGCCCCCCCCTGCTTTCCAAAAAGAGCCGCCAGATAAAGATGGCCTGCGAAGAAATATACGAAGGCATAAAACACAAAGAACGCAGGTATAAGATATACCCTTTCAGCAAAGCCCCTTATTTTAATCTGAGCTCATCCATGGAGGCGTGGCTCGGCGGTTCGGATTTCCATAAAGTGCTGCGTTGCAGCGATACCGATGAGGGAGAGGTAATCCGTTATTTCAGGATGAGCGTGCAGATTTTAAGGGAGATTAACGACGCCAAGGTATCCTCGCAATTCTTAAAGGATAAAATAAAAGAAACTATCCGCGTGATAAACCGCGGCATCGTGGATGCGGAGAAACAGCTGCGCGAGGCTTAGCAGGCATCCTTTCTTTTATACCGGATATAATCCTGAATAATTTTTTTATGGTCAAAGGCAAAATCCAGTTTTCCGGTTTCGCTTAATTTGACTATTTTTAACTCAGCGGCGTCATCCCCGGCCTTAGGTTTCCCTTTTGCCTTGGCGATAAAAACCGTACCGATAGTGTGAAAACGCGGGTCGCGCTGCGGCGCTGAATAAGTATGGAACTGCTCTAGTTCAACAAGCTCCATATTGGTCTCCTCCTGTGCCTCGCGCCTTACCGCATCCTCAAGGCTCTCACCGTAATCTACAAACCCTCCCGGCAATGCGTAGCCGAACGGCGGGTTACTCCTCTTTATTACCACGATACTGTCATCGTCAATTTCAATTATCGCATCGACAGTAGTAAACGGCCCTGCCTGGAGCTTCTGGGTAATATATTCAAGGTAAGCGGTTACCCCTTTGTTAAAGACGGTAAAGGACTCTTTATCGTAAAGGCAGAAGATAATCTCCTTTAAGGGGCTTTCATTTTCGCGCAGGTATTTGAGTACCTCCTGTGCCATGATCTTGGCAGATGCCAGAAGCGGGAATCCGCCTACGCCGCAACCCAATGCCGGGAAGGCGACAGAACTTATCTTTAACTCTTGCGCAAGCATCAGGGAATTTTTGCAGGAGTTCCTGATTTTTACCTCATCGGTCTTAAAATCCATCCCCATGGTGGCGGCATGGATGACGTATTTTGCCGCTAAATTCCCTGCGCTGGTGGCAACCGCTTCCCCGACTTTTATCGGTCCCTTCTTTACCGCCTCATCCTCAATTATCCTGCCCCCTTTTTTCTTGATTGCGCCCGCCACTCCCCCGCCCATCACCAGTTTATTATTGGCGGCATTTACGATGGCATCAGCCTCTAACTGCGTAATATCGCCCTCTATAACCTTAATGTCGGTATTTCTTATCTTCATCTTTTTCTATTCCCCGATGATCTTTACCAGCACGCGCTTGCGGCGCTGGCCGTCGAATTCCCCGTAAAAAATCTGCTCCCACGGCCCGAAGTCCAGTTTGCCTTTGGTAACGGCAACCACTACCTCCCTGCCCATAATCGTGCGCTTAAGGTGCGCGTCGGCATTATCCTCCCCGGTCAGGTTATGCTGATACCGGTCTTTACCAAAGGGAGCTAATCCTTCAAGCCATCTACTGAAATCCTGATGCAGCCCTTCTTCATCATCATTGATAAAAACGCTTGCGGTAATATGCATGGCATTCACCAGGCACAACCCCTCTTTTACCCCGCTTTTTCCGAGCGCCTCCTCTACCTGCGGGGTAATATTCACAAAGTCATGCCTCTTCCTGGTATTAAACCAGAGATACTCCGTATATGTCTTCATCCTTAGAGATCTACTTCTACTCGGAATTCGGTATAAAAGCCGCTACCTACCTGCACCTTGCCTAAACTATCCCGGTATTGCAAGTTATGGCCGAATTTTCCGCCTAAGGCAAGAGAAGCCATTATGTTGTCATTGAAATTATAGCGTACCCCCGCTCCGGCGTGCTGTTCGTCATATTGCAACGGCGTGCCCTTTATGTCGTCCTTGGTCACTACAAACTCATCCATCGTACCGCCGTATTCGGCAAATACGGTCAATTTCTTATTGATGTTATAATTAATAGTCGGGCGGCTGGGTATTAAATCAAAAAGCCATTTATCGTTGGGTTTATAAATAACGCCGAAGATGGGTAGAAAGACCGTTTCGTAGCGCGGAAAAACCGCAAGGCCGAGGATAGCGGTAAATTTATCATCGGGTTTATAAATTGCAAAATAACGCTGCGGGATACGGAAACTGTTCTCGTAAAAACTCCAGTTATCCGTATTGAAACTGGGGCTTACGCCGATACGAAAATAAGTGTCCTTGACGTTAAGGAACGGAAAGGTGGCGTCCACGCCGAAACTAAACGCGGTCAAATGCGCCGGCAGCTTCACCACCGTGCTGTTATTGACGTTGATATACTGGTGCTGGAAGGAAAATTCCAGGGGCAATTTACCGAATACCTTGTATTCATAGCTGTATTCGGACATTGTATCAATGACCCCCACTTTTCCCGACTGTTTACTGACCTTGCTTTTGGGCAGATACCTCACATAAGTCTCATAGGTGAAGGGGGTCATCTCCTCCCCCTCTTTTTCTTCGCTGATGGCAAGTTTAAGTTTTTTGCGGAATTCCGGCACCGTTTCATTTGCAGCCGCAGCCAAAGCCTCCTCCATTACCGCGGCATTAGCCTCGCTTTGGGCCCTTGAATCCGCCTGAAAAAATAATAATGCCGCTATCGCTGTAAATGCGCCGAAAGCAATACGCCAAAGATATTTATTTAACATACGGCCTCCTTGATGGATTTATCCTAATGCCGTAGAGCTGCCTTGTCAATATAAATAAGCCTGGCACTAGTCTTTTCTCCTGAAAAAAGTCTCCTTTATGCCCTTTATAATATCTACTACGGAAACCTTAAATTTATATTCCGGCTTTGACAGGGTGCCGCCGACCTCGATTGTCCCCAGTCTTCCTCCCTGGCCCACTATCAGGGTAGCGATATCCCGGAAGGTACCGGTAAGGGGAACCTGCTCATCGAGGATCTTCACATTCAGCAGGGCATCGATTGAACCGTCAAAACCCAACTTCAGCGAACCGTTCAGGTCGGCGATGTTGCTGGCCAGTTTCAGGTTATCAGTAAAGACATATTTATCCCGGACCACAAAACCGCAGTGGCCCTCCCGGAAGACGATGTTGGCGAAATCCTTGACGAAAATCAATGCCCCCAGCCCTTTAAAGAGGTTCAGCTGCCAGAGTTTTCCGTCGGTGATAAAAACCTCCCCTGAGCCGTTTAACCCCGGGAGATCCTTGAGTCCTGCGTTTAATACCGCCTGTGCGCTCAAGGTTCCGGAGATATCCTGCTCTTTAAAAGGAGTATCCGCCTTTAACTTTTCGATTTTTAAGTTTTCTAAAACCGCGCTTATCCGGCAGGGAAGGTTATCCGCATACAGCTCTATCTGCGCATTGCCCTTAAGCGTGCCCGAGTATAAAGAGAGGCGCATAACCGGGATGCCGGCCAGGCCGTTGGCCTGGTTATAATCCAGTAAGAACTCCTGCGATTTCAAACCATAAAAAGAAAGCGCATCGCTCCTGAGCCGGGCGGTAACGGCGCAGGATTTAAAATCTTTCGTGTTACCGTTCAGGGTGGCCTTTACATCCAGGACTCCGCCGGGATTAATCTTTCCGATCTCCTTACCGAATTCTTTCAAAATTGGCTTAGCGTCCCTTAAATCCAGTTGCGCCTCGGCTTCGAGGTCCAGGTAGAAATCAGGGGGTTTTGCGATATCGATCTCTCCGGTAAGGGCAAAGCGGGAATTAAAATAGCTGCCGGAAAGCCTTGAGAGTTTGATCAGCTTATCGCTAACGACAAACGCCGATTCCACTGCCAGGCTGTCGGAAGAAAGGGTAAATTGGACCTGCGGGGCCTTGAAATCAATAAGCGTTCCCGAACTTCTATAAGCCTTGCCCAGATAGTCAAATCCTAAGGACGGCCAGCTAATCTGCCCCTGGCTAAATTCAATCCTGCCCTCAACGTTTTCAAGCGGATTTTTTAACTTTTGCGGCTTTATCGTTGCCTGCGAGATATCAAAGTACCCGTTTAAACGCAGGGACTCCGCTGAGCGCAAGCCACCCTGCAGGATTAAATATACTGCGCAATTGCCTTCGATATCCGCCGGGAGGGAAAAAGTAAATTTGTCCTTTAAGATCCCCTGCAGCACAGCCAGGCTTACCTCAGAGGCAGCCTCCGCATTGATTAAAAGCTTATCGAAATCAGCGAGATTAAAATTCGCCCTTACCGGTAGGCCCAAGATAACCGCACTCAGGTTCTGTGAGGAAATACCCGTATTATCAAATGTTGCTTCGGCATTTATTTCGTTTATCTCATCGACAAAATTTACGCCCTGCAGGCCCAGATTTATGAGCGTGGCCTTGCCGGAATAGCTAAGGCGTTTTTCCTGCGCGTTATATTTAAGCTCTATCTGGCTGTCTATGCGCCCGCCGGAAACAGTAACCGGAAAATTACTGTAGTAAGGCCGGAATTCCCGGGGAGAGAAGTCCTGCAAATAAACCCTGGCATTCAATTCTTTAGCGGCTATTGCATAGGCCCCCGAGGCCTTAAGCTTTATCGCGGGTCGAGCCGCAATCCTGCCATTAAAATTAAACCTTACTTTATCCGGCAGGGATAAATAAAGGTTTAGATTGAACTCTTCCAGCTCCTTGCTGAACGGCTGCGCTAATGAATTATCCACAAAACTGACCCTTCCCCTTTTTATGCTGACTCTGCGCACGAATAGATTCAATCCGGGCTTGCGGCCTGCGGCGGTATTCGGGGAGAAGAGCTCCTGGAGGTTAAAGGTATTATCCTTTCTCCTCTCCAGAAAGAGAAACGCCGATTCGATCTTGATGGTGGGGATAACGAAGGTCTTCTTAAAAATAGGAAAAATAAGGAACCCGCAGGAGGCCCGTTCTATTTTTGCAACTACCCCCTGCTGATCACTGATCACGAGGTTAGTTATTACCAGGCCTTTAAAAATACTGAACTTGAGCCCTTCCAGCGTTACCTCTTTATGCGTTCTCTCCTGCAGTCCGCTGACGATTAAAGACTTTATTTTAGTGGGCAGAAAAACCTTGTTTAAGTAAACCAGGCCGCCGGCCAGGAGCAAAACCAAAATCGATAAAATAATAAAAACCTTCTTCATTGGCTGTTAATAATCTTTTGCGCTGCCTTTAAGGCCTCTCCAACGGTTTTAACCCTGCCTATTGCCTGCAGCTCCTCTATCTCCGAAAGGATTTTACCGATTAACGGCGCAGGCTTTAAATTGAACTTCTTCATCAACAGGTCTCCGTTTAAGAGGCGGGGCTGCTTCTCCTGGCTTTTTTTCTTAAAATACTCGCCTATTAATCCGAAACAGGTCTTTTCATGCCGCAGGCGGGAGCCTTTTGTGGTCAGCGGGCCTTTGGTTGCGCGCTGGTCGGCTATTGAAAGTAAAAGTATGCTTACCGCCTCTATGCCGGCATCGCGGAAATACCTGAATTTTGCCCGCGCAGTCAATATCCGGTTATCTGCCAGGTATCCGGGCCGTAAATGACAGAGCACAATCTTACGCAGGGAATTAATCTCGTCATTGGAAGCCTTAAGCCTCCTGCAAACCGCTTCCGTCAGCCCCAGCCCTATCCTTTCATGGCCGTGGAATATTATCTTGCCGTCCTTGTGGCGCAAGGCACCTGGTTTACCTATGTCGTGAAGTATCGCCCCTAATTTTAAGAGCGCGCGGCGCATTCTCTGGCCTGAAATAACTTCGTTGAGATAACCGATAATCTCTCTATTTTTTATGTCCTTTAACAAAAGGTCCAGCTGCCTGACCGTCTCCAGAGTATGCTCCAATACATCCAGATGGTGATACGGGCCCTGGCCGATACCGCGCATCTTTTTTATCTCCGGGAAGATTATCTGCAGTATCTTTGACTGGTTCAGCTCCTTAAGATAGGCGGCAGTATCCGGGGCCTCAAAAATCCTGAATAATTCATCGCGGATGCGCTCACCGGATACCCCCGGTAATTTATCCTTCTGGCTCTTTGCCAGTTTTAATGTCTGCCTATCAATCCTAAAGCCAAGCTGCGCGGAAAGGCCAAACGCCCGCAGGATGCGCAGCGGGTCTTCGATAAACGCCATTTTGTTTGCCGTTTTTATGACCTTAAGCTGCAGGTCCTGCCTGCCGCAATAAGGGTCAATCAGCAAACCGCTTAAATCTTTATCGGTTAATGCCTCTTCCAGTTTAAGGGCGATGGAATTTATACTGAAATCACGGTGCAGAAGGTCCGCTTTAATATCCCTGCCGCGGAAATCCGTAAAATCCAGAGTACAAACCTTATCTTTTAATTTCTTTACCAGCCGAGCTGCACCGTGCTCTTTGTCCAGTACGACGAAACCAGCTTTGATCTTCTTGGCAAGGGACCTGCCGAAATTTATCGCCCCCTTCTTAAGGCAAAAATCAAAATCGGGGTTCTCTTTCTGCCGTCCTAAAATCAAATCGCGCAAAACCCCGCCTACCAGGTAGAGCTTAAGCTTCTTGCTTTTGGCAGAAAGCCAGACGCTCCTGAGCATCCTTCGGTCCGGGGAACAGAATCTCATCTTATTTTTCTTTATTAAACAACTCTGACTGTTTGATGATCTCGTCCTCGACGAATATGGGCACCTGAGCCCTCACCGCAAGGGCGATGCTGTCGGAAGGCCGGGCATCGATAACCTTATCTTCTCCGGAAGAGGCTTTGAGGACAATCTTGGCGTGGAAGGTGTTTTCTTCTAACTTATCGATAATAATTCTATCTATCCTGGCATCAAGGTTCTCTATCGCCGCATGCAATAAATCGTGGGTCAGGGGGCGGGGCGGGGTAAAACCGCTGATCTTTAATTTTATCGCCGATGCCTCAGCCAGCCCGATTACGATAGGCAGGATACGCTCCCCGTTCTTCTCCTTCAGGACAATAAGCTGGTCATGCCTTTTCTCGTCAATGACAATTTTATTGAGCTCCATCTCAACCATAAATGCCCTCCGCTTAAGCCCTTCCTTTTTTTGCTCTTAAAAGCACTTTTTTTACCCTGCCGGGTTTTTGCTTTTCTTTACCCAGCATAACTTTAAATTCATCCATAAACTGCCCGACGTCCTTAAACTGCCTGTATACGGAAGCAAACCTCACATAGGCAACGTCGTCAAGGCCTTTTAGCCTGTCGATAACCAGTTCGCCGATGCGCGTAGAAGATACCTCGCGGTCTGATTTTTTCTGCACCGCGCGTTCGACCTGCGTCAAAATCGCCTCCATCTTCTCCATGCTGATCGGCCTTTTTTCGCAGGCCTTGATTATGCCGGAGAGAATCTTTTTACGGTCAAAGGGCTCGCGCCTGCCGTCTTTTTTTATCACCATCAACGAAACTTCCTCTATGTATTCGTAGGTGGTAAAGCGCCTGCCGCACTTGAGGCACTCGCGTCTTCTGCGCACCGCCGACTCTTCTGAGGTTGAGCGTGAATCTACGACTTTATCCTCTTTATAACCGCAAGAGGGGCATCTCATTTTAAAACCCTGACTTTAATCCCCGCTTCCTTTAAGAATTCCATCGCCATCCTGTCGGGATAACCGCAGGAAATTACAATTTCCCTTATACCGGCATTAATCAGCATCTTCGCACAGATAATACAAGGCTGGTTTGTTGAGTATAGCGTCGCGCCTTTGACGCTTATACCGTACAACGAGGCCTGAATCAATGCGTTTTGTTCTCCGTGTAACGCCCGGCATAATTCGTGGCGCTGGCCGGAGGGAACCTTTAGCTTATCCCGCAGGCAGCCTACCTCAATGCAATGCCTGATGCCCGAAGGGGCACCGTTATAGCCGGTAGCCAATATCCTTTTATCTTTGACTAAAACTGCCCCCACCCTGCGGCGCAGGCAAGTCGCCCTGCGGGAAACCAGTCCTGCCACCTCCAAAAAATAATCGTCCCAGCTGGGGCGCCTCGTAAAATCCTTCGGATCACGAGGCAGTCCCGTGGCCGCTGAAAGCGGCTTTACGGGACGTCCCGTAAAGCCCTTTTTAACCTTATTTTTTTCCATAAAGCTCTTTATATAGGGAAAACCTTTTAGTCAACTGTAAAACCTCCTCTTTAATCTTTTTTAGCGTATCCGGATTATCGCTTGCCCCTATCGCCTCGCTGATAAATTGGGCAATCTTGCGCATCTGCGGCTCCTTCATTCCGCGGGTGGTCACTGCCGCAGTCCCCAGGCGTATGCCGCTGGTAACCGCCGGGCTTTTTTTATCAAAAGGGATGAGGTTCTTATTCACCGTAATCCCCGCCTCACCCAATACCCGGGAGGCATCTTTGCCGGTAATGCCTTTTTCGGTCAGGTCCGCAAGAAGCAGATGTGTATCCGTCCCCGAGGCAACAATACGAAACCCTTTCTCTCCAAGGGACCTTGCCAATTGCCGGCAGTTTCTTACCACCTGAAGCTGATAAACTCTAAAAGCAGGAGTCATCGCTTCACGAAAGGCAACTGCCTTGGCAGCGATAGCATGCATTAAGGGCCCGCCCTGTATGCCGGGGAATATAAGGGAATCGATTTTCTTAGCAAACTCTTTTTTGCAGATTACAAAACCGCCCCGCGGGCCGCTCAGTGTCTTGTGGGTAGTAGAGGTAACGAATTCCGCGTAAGGCACCGGAGAGGGATGGACCTTTGCCGCCACCAGCCCCGCGATATGCGCCATATCCACAAGTAAACGAGCACCTACCTTATCGCAAATTTTACGGAACTCTCTAAAATCAATCCGGCGCGGATAAGCCGAGGCCCCGGCAATAATCATCTTGGGCTTATGTTTTTTCGCCAGCTCCATAATCCTGGCGTAATCCAGCATCTCGGTTTTACGGTCAACGCCATAGCTGACTATCTTGTAAAGCAACCCGGAAAAATTATGCGGATGGCCGTGGCTTAAGTGCCCGCCGGCGGCTAAATCCATCGCCAGAACCGTATCTTGCGGATTTAAGGCCGCAAAAAAGACCGCCATATTCGCCTGTGTCCCGGAATGTGCCTGCACGTTGACGTGTTCTGCGCCGAAAAGCTTTTTTGCCCGTTCGATAGCCAGCCGTTCGGCCTGGTCTACATATTCGCAGCCGCCGTACCAGCGGTGGCCCGGATACCCTTCAGCATATTTATTGGTCAGAACAGAACCTTGCGCTTCAAGCACTGCCAGGGAGGTAAAATTCTCCGAAGCAATCAGCTCCAGGTTATCCTGCTGCCTCTTCAGTTCCTTTCTTATTGCTTCATAAATCTCACGATCTACTTTCTTTAAATTTTTCATGCGCGGATTTCTTTCTCAATTTTCTTTAATAGCTCCAGGCGCCTCTTGTGCCTGCCGCCGCTAAATTTCGTATTCAACCAGACACAAGTGATTTTTTTAGCCAGCGTAACACTCACAAAAGCAGCGCCCAGCACCAGGACATTGCTGTCATTATGCTCGCGGGTAAGCCGTGCCGCCTTTGGATTATAACATAAAGAGGCACGCACGCCGGAAAACCTGTTGGCAACTATGGAGTTGCCGATGCCGGTATGGCAGATAAGAATCCCCTTATGGGACCTTCCCGTAGATATGCGCCTGGCCAGCACAGCTGCTAAAACCGGATAATCACAACGCTCCTGTGAATAGGTACCTAAATCTTTAACCGCCAGCCCCTGTCTTTCCAGGTAAGGCTTTAACTTTTCTTTAAGCTTAAATCCGGCATGGTCGGAAGCGATTAATATCTGCCTGGTCGCCGTCATATTATATTACTTATCCTTTCAACCGCCTCTTTTATCAGGTAATATGTGTGCTCGTAAAAATCCTGCTCTTTGCCAAGAGGGTCTTCGATATCCATCTGGCCATTGTCTTCTATTTTAGCAAATTCTTTCAATAAGAAAAGCCTATTTTTTACCTCGGGGTCCAGCTCCAGTATCCTCTTCTCCTGTAGCATCTCCATCACAAGTATGATATCGGATTTATTGATCATCCCCCTGGTCACCCTCTGCGAGCGATGAGCGGAAACGTCTATGCCCTCTTTTGCCAGCACTGCCTTTGCCCCTTCGCTAGCCACTAAGCCCCCCAGCATCATTATCCCGGCAGAAAGCACCTCAACGTCGCTTCTATTTTTTTCCCTAAGCCGCTTTTCCAGAAGCGCCTTTGCGATGACCGAACGGCAGGAATTCCCGGTGCAGATAAAAAGGATGGCCTTCTTTTTAAGTGTATTTTCAATCTCTTCTTTTTTTAGCGCTTTCTCCCTCAGGACCTCCGGCGGCGTAAGGGTCAGGTCCACTACCGAAGACTCCAGGCCCATCTTTACCGGCCCGGAATCGATAGCTAATTCTACGACATCCTTTAAGTCCCTTACCGCCTCTGTGAAATTTGCCGGAGCTGCCTTTCCGGAGAGATTAGCCGACGGACAGGCTAACGGCACTCCTGCCTCGGCGATAATCTTTAAGGCCACCTGGTTATCCGGCATGCGCAGGCCTATCTTGCCCCCTTTCTTTGACTGAACTATGATGGTCAGGGGCCCCGGCCAGAATTTATCTATGAGTTTATAGGCTGAAATCGGTATATCGGTGCCAAGTTCTTCGATTTTATCCTTCTCTGCGATAAGCAGGGCAAAGGGCTTGTCCTTGGGGCGGTTTTTTATCTGGTACAGCTTATCTATCGCCTTTTGGTCGCTGGCGTCCGCAGCCACCCCGTAAACCGTATCCGTCGGAATAATCACCAGGCCCCCTGCCCTTAAAATAGCTGCGGCTTCTTTGATTAGTTCTGGCTGAGGATTAACTGCATCCGATTTGACTATCTTTGCCGGGCTCATACTTTAATCTTAATCTTTTTGATTTCTAGCCGCATGCCCCGTCTATATTTAAGAAGTGCCGAACGAACCCTGCTGTCGCTTCCAGCCAGAATTTCCAGCGCAAATAACGCGGCATTCCTAGCCCCGGCCTTGCCGATAGCCATAGACGCCACAGGAACCCCCGGAGGCATCTGCACCGTTGATAAAAGCGAATCCAGGCCTTTTAAACTCCTGGTTTCTACCGGTATGCCGATTACCGGGACGATGGTGTGGCTGGCGATTACCCCTGCCAGGGCAGCTGAGCCGCCTGCCGCGGCGATAAAAACCTTGGTACCTGCGGCTACAGCCCCGGTAACATACTTTTCTAATTCCTTTGGCGTTCTGTGCGCTGATAAGACCTTGACTGCAAAGCCCGCTTTGAATTTCTTAAGTGTATCGATTGCCGGCTGCACTGTCTCTAAGTCCGATTTACTGCCCATGATTATGCTTATTTTTTTACTCATCGCTCCTCCCATCCCTAACTACTAACTACTAACTACTGCTTTACGTCCGATATCCCGGCGGTAATGCATCCCTTCAAAACTGATTTTGCCTACAGCCTGATAAGTCTTCTCAATTGCTTCTTTTATAGTATTGCCCAACCCTGTCACTCCCAAAACTCTCCCGCCGTTGGTCAAGTATTTTGCTGCGGACTTCTTTGTCCCGGCATGAAAGACCACCAGATCTTTTAATTGCGCTGCCTCTTCTAACCCGGAAATCACTTTTGCCTTTTCATAACTTCCCGGATATCCTCCTGCAGCGCAAACTACGCATACACAGGCTCTGGTTTCCCAGTCAAGGACGCCCGTCTTTGAAAATTTATTCAGTTTATCGTCGCTGGTGGCTAACATCACCTGTAATAAATCCGATTTCAAGCGCGGCAATATCGCCTGGGTTTCCGGGTCGCCGAAACGTACGTTAAATTCCAGGGCCTTCGGGCCCTCTTTTGTAAGCATAATCCCGGCGTATAAAACCCCTTTGTAAATTATACCTTCCCTTACCAACCCGTCTACTGTCCTGTAAATTACCTTCTCCATAATTTCTTTAAATAAGCCTGGGGTCACTACCGGCGCCGGTGAATAAGCGCCCATACCTCCCGTATTTGCCCCCTGGTCGTTATCAAAGACGCGTTTATGGTCCTGGCTTGAGACAAGAGGAATAATTTCTTTGGAGTCTGTAAAAACCAATATCGATGCTTCTTGCCCTTGAAGGCATTCTTCGATAATCACTTTGTTGCCGGCAGTGCCAAAAATTTTCTCCTGCATCATTGCACTTACTGCTTTTTTTGCCTCATCTACGGTCTGGGCGACTACCACGCCTTTTCCCTGCGCCAAACCATCTGCTTTCACCACGCAAGGTGCGCCGATTTTTTCGATATATCTTATGGCTTCGCCAGGATTATCAAAAACACGGAAATCCGCAGTCGGGACATTATATTTTGCCATCAGTTCTTTGGCAAAAACTTTGCTTCCCTCTAACTTCGCGGCTAATTTCAGCGGACCGAATACCTTTAAGCCGTATTTAGTAAATTCGTCGCTTAAGCCTGCGGCAAGGGCCGCCTCAGGGCCGACAACGGTCAGGTCTATTTTTTCCCGGCGCGCAAAATCCAACAACTGCGGGATATTATCCGCCTTTATATCAACGCACTCTGCAACCTGGCTGATTCCGCCGTTACCCGGTGCGCAGAATAATTTATCCACCAGCTCTGACTGCGTAATCTTCCAGGTTAAAGCGTGCTCTCTGCCCCCCGAACCGATGACTAGTATCCTCATCCCTGATTAGTTCCTTTTATTCTTAAGCAGTTTATTGCTTTCTCCCAGAATATATATCTTGCCGCCGTCATCTACGCGCGACATCCATTTAGGGCCTACAATATACTGGGGCGCAAGCGTCGGATACAACAAAACAAAAGCTACATCTGTTTCTGTGGGCAGGCTGCTATCCGAAAGGTGCTTATTAAATGCCCCGGGGCTACCTGCCAACGGTATCTCCAGCGCCTCTTTATGGAGCTTAGCCTTTTGAATTATTCTACTGCCGTCTTTGGATACGGAAAATTTAAAGTCTCCGCCCAAGACAGCAACGCCGGGCTTATCATTTCCCGGAATAAGATAGACCGTAATCGTCCCGTCCTGCTCACGAAAGGCATCGCTATTATAACGGGGAAAGCTTTTCTCTTTGTTTATCGACTCTGCCGCCAGCTTCACGGCCCTGGCAAGCTTTAATATCTCGCCGGATATCTCCCGGCCAGCGCCTTCCAGCTTCATCTGGCCAAAGGAATCAGCCGGGCAGGAATAAATATAGGCGGCGTTGAATTTGGCGCCGTCATCGGAAATCTTGCCGAAATAAACCGTCCAGACGCCCGGTTGTTTTACCGCGATGTAATTCTCTAATTTAGCGGAGTCAAGGTCCGCGGGCAGTAAACCCGCTGCCGCAAGCGAGACGCGCTCGTACTCGACAATCTGCCTGCCCCTTAATTCAATCATCCCCAGCTCTTCAAAGGAAGGCACCTGCTCCTCGCAGAACGCACTCCCGCAAAAGGTAAATAAAATTATTGATGCCAATAACCCTTTAATCACTCTCGTCATCATCTGCATTTCCAAACTCAACCCCGGCTCTTCTCTCACTGCGGTGCTCGTCGCATTCGGCTCGACTTTTTGGGTGGGACCCCCCATCCCCCTAAAAGGGGGTATAGCAGGCAAGCTTAGCCCTAAAAAGTCTCGCCTCATATACGTGCTCCTGCGCGCCTTATGTTCGTTCAGAGCCGGGCTTGAGTTTTCCCCACGCCCCGCTCCAAACCAACCCAATCCATCCGCTAAATCTATTAAGTAGAACATTCCCTATTTTTCTATCTTCTATCTTCGCTTTCCCAGGTTTTAAATTCGGTAAAATCGTCCCAAGTCTTACTCGAAGGATCGATGTCGTTTCTTAAAGTATATCCAATATAACAGGTTGAATATCTCTTGTCTTTTAAAAAACCGTAATATTCGATTGAAAAAAATATAACTAGCAAATTATTTCCCTTTATTACTCCATTCATCCCACCTTCACCCATCTGTTGACGTAATTCTTGCCCTCTAGGTTGTTTAGGATATAGAAGATGACTTTGAATAGAATAATACTCTGATAAGTCATTATTGATTTCTGCCACGTTAAAAAGCAATTGGCTTTGTTCTATCAGTGCATATTTCCCTATTAATTCCTTTGAAGAAGATTTTAGGTTAGATATATATTCTTTTAATTGGGAATTTGTTGCATCGGGATTGATTCTAAAATAATCTGATAGGATCTGCATTAATTGTAGACACAATTTATTTTTTTCATCTAAATAATATTCAGTAAGATATTGTTTTTGAGAATTATTTATCTTTTGTTCAATCTTTTTAATTATATTTTCTTTATCTATGCTGACAACTAGAATTCGGAAATTTCTTATTTTAACTTCTTTCGCTGTTTTATTTCCATAATTAACCATTTTAAAAATGGCGCTGAATCTATCCGAGGGCTCTTTCCACCAACGTCCTGATTCGATGCTTACGAAAGGCTGATTGGTAAGTTCGACATTCCTCTGTGTAATTGAAAGATTACTAACTCCCATGTATATTGATATAATAATACCTAATACTACTATAGATTTACTTATCAGAGCGGCGTAACCTATTATGCACTCTGCCAATAACCAATTATCTAAATCTCTATTCGGCTTTCTTCCTGTAATCAGGAAAATTAACTTTGCTAAAAACTTTACAATGTAATTTAATTCGACCATAAGTTATTTATAATTTTGAGGACCTCTTCTTTTTTCTGCTGCAAATGAATCTGGCGGATTTCGCAGCGAATTTCGACTTTAGATATTCGCTATTTTTGCGGGTGGCTTAGGGTGATTTTGAGCGCGCCTGCCGCTAAAAACTCAATCCCGACTCTGAACGAGCATAAGGCGCGCAGGAGCACGTATATGAGGCGAGACTTTTTAGGGCTTCTCTTCTTTGAAACCCCCTGTGGGGGATGGGGGACCCACCCAAAAAGTTGAGCCGAATGCGACGAGCACCGCAGCGAGAGAAGAGCCGGGATTGAGTTTAGGAGATTGCTTCGTCGCTTCGCTCCTCGCAATGACTAAAGTACCAAGACCCGCAAAATTTAAAAGAGCAAGAATTCTTTAAGCCAGGCGCGCGCGATGGATGAGGATATTCGCCCAGGTAAAAGCCGTCTCTGCCCATAGCGCATCCCGGGCATTATTCTTAATCTGCTTAAACTCTTCCCTGAAAACATTAAAGGTCTGCTGGAAACGGGTAGACTTGGGGGCCTTTTCAAGCTGATCAATGTAGCTTTGAGTCTCCTCGAGAAATTGATTGAGGCGGTTAGTCCTTCCTTCGTAAGCCCATCTGCCGAGCCGCCCTAAGTTAACCGCAATATTCAAAGTCAATTCCTGCGCGTTCATTATTATTTCAACAAACCCCTGATTATTTTTTCCATCTCTTTGCGGATAGACTGATCCAAGACTTCCCTGCTGGAGTTTCCTTGGCCCGGCCTTAAATTAATCACCGAATCAAAATCAACTTCATTAGTCTCTAAATCTATGCCGCCGCCCCACAAATCCGCCTGTTTGCTTCCATCGCTGAGCAATATTTTTTCTCCATCCACATGCAATTTGCCGCCGGCAGATAAAATTTTACGCTGGATATCAACCACTACCTTTACATAACCATCAAGGTCTTCGGCAACTTTTTTTAAAGTACTTTCGTCTGCCTTCTGCTTAAGGATTAATAACATTCTTAGATAACCTCTACTTCTTTTTTCCCTTTTATCACTTCTCCGATGATGCGGGATTTGACTTTAAGACGGGCGAGCTTTGAAATTATTGCCCCGGCTGCGTTGGGCTCAACAATCAAGACCATCCCCATACCCATGTTAAAGGTATGGTACATCTCTCTGTCTTCTATATTGCCTCTTTGCTGAATGAGGCGGAATATTCTTGGGACCGGCCAGGAGCCCTTATAGATCCTGACATTAACGTTGCGGGGGAGGATACGCGCTATTTTATCGTAAAATGCGCCGCCGGTGATATGGGAGATACCACTTATTTTAGCGTTTAGCGGATAGCGTTTAGCGGATAGCAGATTGAGCACGGGCTTTACATAAATGCGGGTGGGCTTGAGCAATTCTGCGCTCATCTTCTTTAATTCCTTCTGCGAAAAAACTCTTCTTACCAGGGAATAGCCGTTGGAGTGAATTCCGTTTGACTCCAGGCCAACCACAACATCGCCGCGCCTGATTCCAGAGCCGTCGATAATATTTTTACGCTCGACCACGCCTACGCAGAAACCGGCTACGTCATAATCGTTATCCTTATACATCCCCGGCATCTGGGCGGTCTCTCCGCCGATTAAAGAGCATCCGGCCTGGATACAGCCCTGGCTTATCCCCTTTACTATATCGGTCAGGACCCTACGGGATAAATTACTGTGGGCGATATAATCCAGGAAGAAGAGGGTCTTTGCCCCCGTACAAAGGATATCGTTGACATTCATCGCCACCGCATCAATTCCCACCGTATCATGTCTATCGGCCAGGACGGCAATTTTAAGTTTTGTCCCCACTCCGTCAGAGGAGGAAACCAGGACCGGATCCCTGTATTCGCCTTTGGGAAACCTGAAAAAACTGCCGAAGCCTCCGATGCCCTTTAACACCAGGGGCCCATAGGACTTACTGACCAGGCCCTTGATTCCCTGTTTAAAAGCGCTTGCACCGGCAATATCAACCCCGGATTTTTTATAGGTCAGGCCCTTCATAACCTGGGCTCCTTTCCCGTCCAGCAATAAAGGCAGAGCTTCTCTTTATCAACGCCTATGGCGTCAATCATATCGCCTAATTTCTGATATTTCAGGCTGGTCACCCCGATGTCTCTGGTAATCCAGTCCACCATCTTTTTGTATTTTGCGGAATCCTCGGCAATATATTCCTTTATCTCTTTTATATCTTTTCCCTCGATGGCCCTGATCGCCTTGCGCGCTGCCAGTTCATTGATGCTGCGGGTGGAAAAATTGAATTTGCAGGGAAACATCAGGGGCGGGCAGGCAATCCTCAGGTGAATTTCTTTTGCCCCGCAGTCTTTCAGTTTCTGAATAGTATAATTCTTAAGCTGTGTCCCCCGCACAATTGAGTCATCACAGAATACAATACTCTTATCTTTTATAATCTGCGCAATGGGTATCAGCTTCATCTTCGCAATCAGGTCCCTCTTCTCCTGAGAGGGCGGGGTGTAACTGCGGTCAAATCCGGGGGTGTATTTTACCAGCGGCCTGCGGTATGGGATCTTTGATTCCATGGCATAACCTATGGCATGGGCAGTCCCGGAATCCGGAATCCCCGAGGCCATATCCGCCTTTATCTTATCGCCTTTGGCAAGGCAGCGCCCGCATTTTTCGCGCGCCAGCTCTACGTTTATATCGTCGTAGCAGGAGGCGGGAAACCCCGTGTAAATCCACAGGAAGGCACAGATCTGGTTTGGCCCTCCTCCCGGGCGCTTGGGCTTGATCCCCCCGTTATCCAGAAGGATAATTTCTCCCGGCTGGATAAATTTTTTAATCTTAAAACCCAGGTTATAAAAGGCAGAGCTCTCGGTGCTTACCGCCCAATCGCCCCCTCTTTCCCCTACGGCCAGAGGCGAATAACCGTAGCGGTCGCGTGCCGCATAAATCCCCTCTTTATTCAACAAAAGCAACGAACAGGAGCCGCTGATTTTGGAAAACATCTGCTCTATGCCGTCAATAATGTCCTTGCCCTGGATGATTAACTTGGCCACCAATTCCGTCATATTGACGCTTCCGTCGGTTACCTCGCTGAAGGACTGGCCTTTTTTATAGAGTTCGTCCGCCAGCTCCTTGGCGTTGTCAATAAAACCGTTGGTGGCTATAGCAAAGGGCCCGAACTTCGAGTGGATACAGATCGGCTGTTCGTCCTTTGCGCTGATTACCCCGATGCCCGTCTGGCCCTGCATGTTTTTGTAATCCTCATAGAACTTGGCCTTAAACTGGCTGCCTCTGATATCGTGAATTTTACGGATTAACTCCTTATTCCATACCGCCAGGCCGGCAAACTGCGTGCCCAGATGCGAATGGTAATCTGTCCCGTAAAATAAATCCTCATGGCAGCTTTTTTTCGTCACTACCGCGAAAATGCCGCTCATTATATATCCTCCGTAAATATTAGGATTTTTTATAAAATTCCCTGATCACCCGGGCAACATCCTTCGGCGTATCCACCAGCGTAAAAATCTCTAAATCTTTTTTACTGATATTGCCCTCTTTCAGCAGTTTTTCTCTGTGCCAATCCAGCATTCCCTTCCAGTATTCCCTGCCTAAAAGGACCACCGGGAATTCCTCGATCCTTTGCGTCTGGACAAGATTTACCGCCTCGTAGAATTCATCAAGAGTCCCGAAACCGCCGGGCAAAATCACAAAGGCCTTGGCATATTTGACGAACATCACCTTTCTGACAAAGAAGTAACGAAAATCCAGGAGCATATCCACATAGTTGTTGGGTTTCTGTTCGGAGGGAATCTGAATATTCAGGCCGACAGATCTCCCTTTGGCACGCCTGGCGCCTTTATTGGCCGCCTCCATTAACCCCGGGCCGCTGCCGGTAATAACCGCGTAGCCCTGTTTTGCCAATAGATATGCCGTCTCCTCGGCTAAACGGTAATATTTATTGCCGGGCCTGGTGCGGCTTGAGCCAAAAATGGAAACTGCCTTTCCGATTTTGGAAAGCACCTCAAACCCCTCGACAAACTCCGACATAATGCGGAAGACCCGCCAGGGGTCCTCCGCAAAAAGGTCACTCTTGACTAAATCTCTCTCTTTCATAAACGCTCCCTCCTGTTTATGGAGCCCTTAGTCCTTTAAATAACTCTCTATCGCGCTGCTCCATGAGGCATACAGTCCATCGACGGCCAGGTTAATCAACTCGTTAATCACCAGGGACCTTCCCGCCACTTTTCCGATTACGCAGGCAGGCGCCTTATTCTTTTTGGCAATCTGCAGCACTCTCTTAACCTTGTCCTGCTTTACGCTGATCACGATCCGGGACTGGGATTCGCCGAATAACAGCGCATCCGCCCTGATCTTGCCCTGGGCGAGGTTAATTACAGCGCCCATTCTCTTGACGGGATTACTGATACAGCTCTCAGCAAGGCAGACGGCCAAACCGCCTTCAGAACAATCGTGCGCCGACTCAACCAATCCCTTTTCTATTGCCTCAAGCGCCGTCTTCTGCACGCTCTTTTCCAGTTTTAAATCAATATCGGGACAGTTACCCTTTTTTAATCCGTGGATGGTCTTTAAGTATTCGCTGCCGCCCAGCTCCTCTTTGTTTTTACCCAATAAGAGCACGGCATCACCGGCATTCTTGAAATACTGCGAGACAATCCTGGACCTGTCTTTTATCAAACCCACCATCCCCACAATCGGCGTGGGGTCAACCGAACCTTTGGGGTTTTCATTGTTAAAACTGACGTTGCCGCTTACCACAGGGGTATTCAACGCGCGGCAGGCAGCGGAAATTCCCATGGCCGCCTGTTTAAACTGCCAGAAGACCTCGGGGTTTTTCGGGTTTCCGAAGTTAATCCCGTCGGTAATCGCAAGCGGCCGCGCCCCGGTGCAGACCAGATTCCTGGCTGCTTCTGCCACGGCTATCTCTCCGCCGCGGAAAGGATCCAGGTAGCAATAAGTAGAGTTGCAGTCGGTAGTGGCGGCGATTGCCTTTTTTGTCCCCGGCACCGCTGCTACGCCGGCATCAGACCCCGGCCCCAGCAAAACATCCCCGGCTGCCTTAGGGTCACCGTGTTTAAAAACCCACCCTTTGCTGGCAATCGTAGGATTGCTCAATAAAATGGCCAGGGTACGGTTGTAATCCCCGGGCTCTTTTACTGCTGCCAGATTAAGTTTAGTTGCCGCGGATAAATATTTCGGCCGCAGGGCCTCTCTTTTATAAATCGGGGCCTCCACTAAACTGGCGGCAGGCACTTCTGCCACAACCCTTCCTTTATCCTTAACGCGCACCATTGCATCATTAGTAACTTTACCGATTACGCTAACCGGCACATCCCATTTGGCAAAGATCTTTTTTACCCCTTCCAGCTTACCCTTATCCACAATCACTAACATCCGCTCCTGTGATTCGGAGAGCATGACCTCATAGGCGTTCATTCCATCTTCTTTGCGGGGGACAAGAGAGATATCTATCTCTATGCCGGTATCTGCCTTATAAGAGGTCTCGCAGGTAGAACAGATCAGCCCGGCAGCGCCCATATCCTGCATGCCTATGGCTAAATTTTTAGTGATCAGTTCCAAACAGGATTCTCTCAGGCGTTTTCCCATCTCCGGGTCGCCGATAGCAACCGCAGAGCTTTTCTTGCTGGCCTCTTCATCCAGGGCCATAGAGGCAAAGGCCGCGCCTTCAACTCCGTCCCTGCCGGTCCCGCCGCCGACAATAAGCACTAAGTTATCTTTTCCTTTTGCCCTGGCCCTGACCAGTTCTTTAAGTTTGACAATACCTACGGTCATAGCGTTAACCAGGGGATTCCCCTCATAAGACTCGTCAAAGTATATCTCGCCTCCCAAAACAGGGATGCCGACGACGTTGGCGTAATCCGTAAAACCGCGGATGATATTTTTGAATAATAATTTAACCCGCTCCTTATCCAGCCTGCCCAAACGCAGGGAATCCAGCAGCCCGATCGGCCGCGCGCCCATGGTAAAAATATCGCGGATACAGCCGCCGCCTCCGGTGGCAGAGGCTGCATAGGGCTCGACTGCCGAGGGATGGTTATGCGATTCGATTTTAAAAACAACCCCTAATCCGCCGCCTATATCCACGACCCCGGCATTTTCTCCCGGGCCCTGAATCACCTGTTTGCCCCTGGTGGGGAAAAGTTTCAACACCGGCTTTGAATTCTTATAGGAGCAATGCTCGCTCCACATCGCCGAAAACAGCCCCAATTCGGTATAATTGGGCTCGCGGCCCAGGCATTTCTTTATCTTTTCATATTCCTGTGCAGTTAATCCCTGTTTCTGGACCAGTTCCTGCGTAACCACAATCGTTTCTGTAGACATATTAATCTCCTCTTTTAAAAAACAATTGCACTAGACGGGATCCCTGCGTCGTTGCAGACCGCGAGCAATCTCTGCGCCATTGCAGATATCTCTCGATTTCTTCTAAAAACAATATTGCAGCGTTACAATATTTCTTTAGAGACTAAAAAGGTAGGATGAAAATTATCCTTTTGCTTATAGCCCAACTTTTCTAAAGATCTTATTTACGTAGCGTAAATAATAATCCAGGTCAAATATTTTATCCAATTCCTGCCGGCTAATATACTTCGGCACTTCCTTATCGCCTAAAAGGCTGTCTTTAAATTGCGAATTCTCCCTCCAGCTCTTCATTGCGCAGCGCTGGACCAGGTCGTATGCATCCTGCCGCCTCAGGCCCTTATTCATCAATTCAATAAGCACACGCTGGGAAAATATCAACCCGCGCGTGCGCGCAAGGTTGGCGAGCATATTATCGGGATAGACGTTCAAGCCGTCAAGCACGTAAATAAATTTATTCAGCATGTAATCCAAAACCAGCGTGGCATCTGGCATGATTATCCGCTCTACCGACGAATGCGATATATCGCGCTCGTGCCAGAGGGCAACGTTTTCCATCGCGGCAACTGCATACCCGCGCAAAAGCCGCGCCAATCCGCAGATGCGTTCGCAGATTACCGGATTGCGTTTATGCGGCATGGCCGAAGAACCCTTTTGGCCTTTGGCAAAAGGCTCCTCTACCTCTAATACCTCTGTCCTCTGCAGATGCCTGATCTCTAAAGCGAATTTTTCCAACGAAGAGCCGATGATCGCCAGCCCTGCCATAAATACGGCATAGATATCCCTTTGAATGACCTGAGTGGAGATATTCGCCGGCCTCAAACCCAGCTTTTTGCAGATATACGTTTCCACTGCCGGGTCGATATTGGAATATGTTCCGACCGCCCCTGAAACCTTGCCTACTGCTATCTCTTCTTTTGCCAGCTTAAGGCGCGCTAGATTACGCCGGGTCTCGTCATACATAAGCGCCAATTTCAACCCAAGGGTAGTCGGCTCGGCGTGTACGCCGTGGGTGCGGCCGATGCAGGCCATATCCTTATATTTTTTGGCCTTTCTGGCAAGCAGGCTCAAAAGTTTATTCAGGTCATCAATTAATATACCTGATGCCGCCATTAGCTGCACCGCGGAGGTAGTATCCAGAATGTCGGAAGAGGTCAGGCCCATGTGGAAGTATCTGGCGTCAGCCCCAATATAACCTGATACATTGTTCACAAACGCCACTACATCGTGATGGGTCTTCTCTTCGATCTTTTTAATCTGCGGGATGTTAAATTTTGCCTTTTTTTTGATTCTGGCGACTGCTGCGGGAGGGACTTTCTTTTGTTTTGCAAGTGCTTCTAAGGCAAGTAGTTCAATGGCGAGCATCGTCCGGAATTTAAACTCCTCCTGCCAGATGCTGCCCATTTTTGGAAGGGTGTAACGCTCGATCATCGAAGCTCCCCAAATGAATCCCGTTGGAAACAGGGATGGATTTGACCGGAGCGTATAGTATAACAGATAATATTTACTTTGGCAAATAAAAAATATAAACGGGCGGCCTTAGCCTAACCTGATATCCAAACGGTTTAACTGATTAACCGGCAGGCGCAGAATTAGCTTGCGGCTGATCAGCAGGGAATCCTGCTTCTTTATGTTAAGGTTATATCCGTTTAACCGCGCCCCGGTTATCTTATA
>JADHYK010000003.1 GCA_016782485.1 Candidatus Omnitrophota bacterium | reverse complement strand
CTTTTACCGCTGGCTAAACACATTCCATAGCTGGCTGTCCCTGCCTTCTTAGCTGCCTGGGCATATCCTGCGCTACTGTCAGTCGAAGGAATACTATAAGTGAAGTTGTCGCTCTGGGGCGCGGCGGTAAAACTATGCAAGTTACTAAAAGTAGCGGTATAAACATCGTTCTCCACAAAATACGCCTTCTCAGCAGCCACAATATTAGCCAATACCGAATAGGCTTCGGCACTACGGGATTTTTCTATAACAGTCCCGTACTGCACAATGCCTATAGAAGCAAGGATACCGATTATAATCACTACTATCAATAATTCTACAAGCGTAAAAGCTCTCTGCATTCCGTTATTTATCACTACTTAATCAGTTAATAAGAGTAGACCGCTCCGGAAGAATAAGTTATCCTCCAGTTGCTTACACCAGCAGGAGTACCTACCTTTGCAGCTTGTCCATAGGTGGCTGTAGTGCTATAAGTGAAGCTCCCTCCGGTGGGCGCGGTAAAGACTATATCAGCAGTGCCATCGTTGTCTAAATCAACGCTGATGGGAAGGACTGTAGGATAACTTGCATTTAGACTATAATACCCCATGGCTGCCTTCCTCATCTCCCCCAAAGTCATTTTTGCCTCTGCATTCTTGGCATTTGCCACAGCCCTTCCATACTGCACTATACCTATTGATGCCAGCAAGCCTATGATGATTATTACAATTAACAACTCCAACAACGTGAAACCCTTTCTCATTTTCTCCTCCTTTAAATGAGCGCTTAATCCGCCTACGGCGGATCAATGTGCGAATTTATCCCGAAGCGTGCGCAGTAGATTTCGCCAGAAATCTACAAGCGCTTATGCGAGGGATATAGGTCGCCTCTTATCTATCGGAATGAAACTACTTTTATAAATAACATACGCACACTCATTTGTCAATAAAATAAAATTATCCCCCGATCTGCGCAATCTGGAATATCGGCAAGAACATCCCGATAATCATTATGCCGATCACTACCCCCATAAATAAAAGCATCAGGGGTTCAAACATAGAGGTAACCCTGGTCAGGAAGGTCTCCACGTACTCCTGATAAAAGGCATTGATTCTCTTAAACATATCCGGCAGTTCTCCGATTTCCTCGCCGATCCTTACCATCTGCACCACCATCGGTTCAAAGAAGTCGCTTTTTTCCAGCTGTTGGCTCAACGACTTTCCGTCACGCACCGCCTCTTTGATCCCCCGGACAATATCGGATAACACCAGATTGGCTACGGTGTGTTCGGTTATCTGCAAAGAATAGATTATGGGTACGCCGCTTTCAATCAGCGTGGACATTCCTGAAGAAAATCTTTCCACAACCAAAGCCCTGAAAAAATCCCCAAATACCGGTAAGGTAAAGGCAAATTCCTCAAACTTTCTCCGTCCTATTTTTGTCTTCAGGTATTTACGTATAATCCAGAAAATAGAAATAACCAGGCCGATGATTATGAGTACGTTGCTTTTAAGGAAGTTGCTGCCTGCAATCAACAGGCGCGTCAAAAACGGCAGGGTAATGCCAAACCCCTTGAATAACTCCGCAAAGGTAGGAATTATTTTAAAGGTGAGAAAAAATAATGCCCCTGTACCGGCCAATAGAAGTATTACAGGATAGATGAGCGCGGAGACAACCTTTCTTTTAAAAGCCGCATTGCGCTCAAGATAAGCGGCCAGGCGGCTCAATACCATCGCCAGACTTCCTGAAGCCTCCCCGCTCTCTATAAGGTTAGTCCATAGCTCGGAAAATATATCCGGATGCCTTGTAACTGCAGCATGGAAACTAAGGCCGGCCTCCATGTTTTTTTCAAGGTCCTTTATTATATTATAAAGCCTGCGGCTGGTTACCTGCTGTGCGATAATATCCAGGCTTTTCAGTATGGTGACTCCGGCGCCCAAAAGCGTGGCTAACTGCCGGCATAAAATAACCAGGTCATCATTGGTAATGCGGTAACGTTTCCACCTGTGTTTTTTTTTACCTATGGCATCGGCAGCTACGGCGGTTATGGCCTGCTCGTGTTCAGCAAAGATGCTGATCACAATCAATGCTTTCGCATGCAACCGGCTGATCACATCGTCCTGGTTCGGGGCCTCTATAACGCCGGTTTCCTTCCTGCCCGCTTTATCCCTTGCTATATAAAAGAACTTCGCCATTTTTATTCCTCTCCCAGCGTGACGGATAAAGCCTCTTCCAGCGAGGTTATTCCCTTTTCTACTTTTTTGATCGCTGAGTCATAGAGTGTACTCATGCCGTTAGCCTTGGCTACTTCCCTTATTCTCTGGAAGGAAGCCTTCTGATTAATCAAATCACGGATCTCTTCGTTAATAACCATGACCTCGGCAACGCAAATCCTGCCCCTATAGCCTACCTTGTTGCACTTACTGCAGCCCCTGGCCCGGTATATCAGCTCTGCCTTAAGATTTACGCTTTTTATCTGCTCCTGGTTCGGTTCATATGCTTCTTTACAATCCGGACAAAGCTTCCTTACCAGGCGTTGTGCCACGATGGCCAATAATGAAGGCCCAAGCATATAAGACTCAATACCGATATCCATAAGCCGGGTTACTGCCGAAGGGGCGTCATTGGTATGCAGGGTGCTTAAAACCAAGTGCCCGGTTAAAGCGGAGCGGATACAGATTTGTGCGGTCTCAAGGTCTCGTACTTCGCCTACCAGCATTATATCGGGGTCCTGCCTTAAAAAACTGCGTAATGCCGTCGCAAAGGTAAGCCCGATCTCCGGCTTAACCTGAACCTGATTAATCCCCTCTAATTTATATTCCACCGGATCCTCAATAGTTATGATGTTCTTGGCGGCCCCTTTTATCTCGTTTAATATCGCATATAAAGTTGTAGTTTTTCCGCTGCCGGTGGGGCCGGTTAAAAATACCAGGCCATAGGGAGCGCTTATGCCTTTGCGTATATATTCAAGCTGACTGGGATCAAAACCCAGCAAATTAAGGTCTAAGACCACCTGGCTTCTGTCCAGCAGCCTCATCACTATCTTTTCGCCGTAGATAGTGGGTATGGTGGAAACTCTAATGTCTATGGGCCGCTCGTCTATCTTTACCAGAAACGCACCGTCCTGAGGCAGGCGCTTCTCGGCAATATCCATACGCGATAATATTTTTATACGCGAGATTATCGAAACATGCAAATGCCTTGCAGGAGGGGGGATTTCGTAAAGCTTGCCGTCAATACGGTAGCGCAGAGAAATCTTATCCTTGAAAGGTTCGATATGGATATCGGAGGCGTGCTCATCGATTGCCTGGCGTATTATCAGGTCAACTAATTTTACTACCGGCGCCTCTTCGGCGCGGGCGATTAACTTATCTAAACTTAATTCCTGGTCGACTGATACCTCCCCTTCGACGGCAGTATCAACGGGCTTAAGGGCATAACTGGCTTCTACCGCTTCATTAAACATCGCCGACTTTCCGTAAAACTCTACGATGGCCTTGGTGATATCGGATTTGGTGGCAATAACAGGATTAATCTCGCAGCCGGTTATTTTTCTTAAATTATCGATGAGGATAAGGTCCAGAGGATCAGCCATGGCTACCGTCAGCGACCTTAAAGTGCGCGAAAGGGGGATAACTGCATTCTTGAATGCGAATTCCTGAGGGACAAGGCGCTCCAGCCCCTGATCAGGAGCGGGTTTTAAACTTGCCGTCCCTGAAGAAAAATAAGGGATGCTTAATTGCTTATCAAGAGCGCCTACTATCTGCTCCTCCTTAATCATCCCCAATTTTACCATGATCTCGCCTAAACGGCCCCCTTTCTGCCTTTGAACGCTGATCGCCTCTTCCAGTTGCCTGGCAGTAATCAGGCCTTCCTTAAGCAGGATTTCACCTAATTTTAAATATCCCTCTCTGTTATCGGGCATTATCTTTTCTTTTCAAAACGCTTCAGATTAGAATTTATCAAGGATTCGCGATTGGTGCCTAAGGCCACAGCCTGCTCTCTTTCCGGTAGCGCAGTAGCGTTTCGTGCCTGTGCAAGTTTCAGGTCCGTATCCTTGACAATATGGGGGGTAATAAAAACCAATAATTCCCGTTCCTCGTCTTTGTCTTTATATTTGTGCCTGAAGAAGTTGCCCAGTAAAGGAATATCCCCCAGAAAGGGGAGTTTTGTTATGGTTTCGGATATCTCCCTGCGGATCAAACCGCCCAAAATAACCGTCTCTCCGTCCTTGATACGTACAACCTGTTTAGTGGTGCGTTCCGCGGGGTCTTTATATGTCGGCAGCGCTGTCCCGCCGGAAGAGGTGCCGCCGGCAAAGGTGACACTGGTAGTGGCATTTCTTACGCTGGGATAAATAAACATCGTGATCTCGCCCGATTCTGCATTAACCTGTGGAGTTACCCTTAATGAAACACCGGTTAGTGACCTTTCTGCCTCTGTTGTAGAAGTCGTAACGGCAGCTGTTCCCCCGCCGGATACTGCCTGTACCGTTCCGATAGATTCATTAGTAACAATCTGGATTTCCGCAGTTCTGTTAGATAAAGTCATCAGGCGGGGCCTGGCTAATATCTTGGTATCGGTCTGTGTCCTTAAGAAATCAAAGACCCATTTAAAATTGGTGGGAAAATTTATTTCACCGGCATTATATTTTGCGGCACTATCACCGACTATGGAATCATTAGTGACTTTAGCAAGGCCGGCCCCCATATGGCCTGCCGGGCCCAGAGGAAACCCGGTCATTCTCGCTGCGCTGATAACCGTCATCGCAAAAGAACCTGCAGCTGCCCAATTTAACCCTAACTTATCAACCGCGTTTTTATTTACATCCAGCATTTCGACCTCAAGCATTACCTGTGGTTGGGGGATATCCAGCGAAGCAATGACCTTGGCAATAACTTCCATACGGTTAGGGGTATCTGTAATAATCAGGCTGTTTGTGCGCGGGTCTTCAATTATATTACCGGCCTTGGAAAGAAGCGTCCTTATCGCCTTGGTGATGCCCTTGTCCTTTTCCTTATCTTCGCTGTCTCCCTCAGTAGTGGCCGAAGAGCCGGTGGAAGATGAAGATAACGGACCAAAGGCCCCGGTCTCGTCCGTGGAGGGGGCCATATAATTATTTATGTCGCCCTCTAACGGCGATGTTGAGACCGTGGCATATTTAAGATAAAAAACCTGGGTTACAGTTTCTATCGCCACCTTGCCCCAGTCCTTTACGATAAGGATATTGGAATCCCCGCCCAGTTCATAGGAGAGGTTGTTTGCCTTGAATATCTTGCTCATCGCCTCTTCAAGCGGGACTCTGTCCAGGTATAAAGTTATGCTCCTATCCTGGACCGCTTCGGAAGCGATAAAATTCAATCCGGACTGTATTGAAAATATCTTCAATATATCCTTTAAGCTGGCGTCTTTAAGGTCCATAGAGATGGTTACTTGGGGGTCATAGAGGATTGTTTCTATATCCTGCGTATAAGCATTCAGCCGCGGCAAGAAGAGGGAAAACAAAATTATAAAAACAGAGATAGTTACGAAAAACTTTGCCATATTGTTCATCTCTCGCCTCCTTGTGTATTTGCAGTATAGACACGGTTATGCATTAATAATGAAATTCCTTTTTTAGTTATGCCGATAATGCGGGCTCCCCCGACCGTATCGCCAACCTTTACGACAGTATCGTTAACAATTGCCTGGGGAAACCTGCCTCCTAAAATTATCCCCTGGACATTTAAACTATTTATAAATTCCGAATCAGTTTTATCTAAATCTTTATCCGCCTGGCCTTGGTTAACTTTTACTTTTGGTTCTATGGCGTATTTTTGAAAGGGATCGCGAAAATTATCCGCCTGATACTCAATCGCCGGCTTTATGATATCCGAGGCTTGAGCCGAATCCGGGGCCTGCGCAACACTGGCACCGCCGGCTTCCCCCATGTTCACCAACTCCTCGTAGCTTTCGGCCCGCCGAGCTGCAAACGCCGATTCGACATTTAAAAAACAGGCCAAAACTATAAGAGATATAAATATTGTGCGCCGGAATTTATTATTCATAATCAGTCTTTATATAAAATAGTCGATATTTGTATTTCCGCTTCTAATTCCGAGTAGCCTCCGCTTAAATCGCCGGAATCCCGCGCTATAATCGTAAGCAGGTTTATCAGGTATATATCGCTATCTTTTTCCAATTCATTTATAAATTTAGCAAGAATATGGTAATTTTTCGCCAAGATGGTTAAATTAAAGGGATAGGAGGTATAATAAGAATTCTCTTTTGCGCCTTGCGGTACGATAGAAATAATATTAGCCGATGATCTTGCTGCGATATTGTTTAACTTTCTTACACACTCTAATACGTCTTTTTTATTGAGAAACTGCTTATAAGAATTTAGCTTTTCCCTCAGCCCTACAATATTGCCCGCTATCAGGTTCTTTTCCGTTTCGCCTTCTTGTTGTTTTTTTAAGGCGGCTATATCTTTTTCCTGGCCGCTATAGATCCTGAAGGCAATCAATAACGCGGCTAAAATCACAGATATGTTTAGAATCGGCTTTTTATATTTATGGATTAATTCTGAAATCTCTATTTTTTCGTTCATTTAAGCACCTTTAGCAGAAATGATAAAATCGGATGCCTGCCTGCCCTCGGTTTCCTTGCGCTCAACAGAAATAATTTTTACCTCCTGAAATAACTTTTTAAAATTAGGGCTATTCCTGAGCTCGGACAGGAATTTATCAATTACTTCCAATTCTTTACCGCGCTCGCCTAAATAACAGCTACCCTGTAACAGGAGTTCTCTCTGGTTGTTGTCCTCGCATTTATACTGCAATTCTGCCAGCCAAAGCCCTTCAGGCGTAACGCGCGGTATAGTGTCCAAAGCCTCTGTCAGATACAGCCGTTCTTTTATAACTTTATCCAGGTCGTCTAATTTATCCTGGTACTGTTTCTGAACGTTAACTAATTCTTCATAACTGGAAGCGGAATCTATCGGGCCTGCCTTCAGGCGCATGGTTTTTATATCCTTGGCTTCTTTTTTAAAAGGAAGGATGCGTAAAATACCAACCCCGAAAGTCATCAGGCAAACTAATATTGCCGCTAAAACTACCCTCAGGTCAACTTTTAAGTTCGTAAGCAGTTCTCTAAGGCGCTCATCAATAGTGAGCGCCTTTTCCACGCCTTCTGTCTTTGCCCTTACGCTCAGAAGGTGCAGTTTTAATTTAGTCTTTATGTTCAGTAATGCCGAGGAATAACTTTTAAGTAAATCCAGCTTGAAAGAAAAAACTTCCCCTAATATTTTATTAAGCCTGTTGGAATCAAGGAATTGGGCAGGCAAATTGAGTTCCTTCATAAATGCTTCCAATTCGTTATGATAATCGGGGTTGGCAATAAGGATAACCTTCTGGATGTTTTTATCGGAGAATTTACGATGGAAATAATCCAGGGAAACGCGAATTTCAGTCTTGAATTTTTCCAGGGCCATACCCGAATCCGGCGCCCCCTCAATTTTAGTAACAGAATCTGCCTCGCTGAACATGGTAAAATCACGGCTGAACAATGGGAAGCCTTTTTTAAGGACTAAGAAATTGGCTTCGTCTTCTCCCTGCAGATCCGCGCTGATTACTGCGGTAACGTTACTGTCTCTGGGGCCCGCCAGTTTTAATAATTTCAGCAGGCTGAAGGCCGAATATTCAATTCCGCTGATTTCAATGCCCAGCTGTTCTAAAAGAGAAATATACCTTTCCAGAGACTCTTTCTTTATGGCTATAAAAAGAACCCGATTAATCTTATTAACGCTATCAAATTCTATCTGAAAATCAGAGATTATATCTTCGCCCTTGAAGGGGATATATTTTCTGGCTTCAAAGTTGACCGCGCTTTTCAATTCGCTGCGCGGTAATAAGGGGATTTCAAAGGTCCTGATGATTAAGTCTTTTCCCGAAAGGCAAAGGCTTATTCTTTTGGCCTCAATCTCTTTCTTTCTTAATTCATCCTTAATCAGGGCAACTAACTGTATTAACGTTACTTCAGGAGGGGCCCCTGCCTCCAGATCATTGGCTATTACTGGCTGAGGTATCTGAATGCTCTTTATTAATTTCCGGCCCTTAATTTCAGCAAGGATTATCAGTTTTGGCCCAAAATATATTCCCAATGAATTCATTTTACCAGCCTCTTTCGCGCATTATTAGCTTTTAGACAGGCGCCTTCTGCTTTTAAGCCAGTTATCTATTTCCTTACGGTCAAAACGCCACACCCCGCCTACTTTCATACCGGAAATCTTGCCTTCGTGCAGCCAGTTATAAATAGTCTGGCGCTTTAGTTTCAGATACCCGGCTAATTCATCAATATCGATTAGTTGTGTCATATAACCTTCACTATCTTTTCTCGTTCATTATAATAAATATCCTTAAATGCACTTAAAGTCAATTAAAACATAATAGATCATCTTTGTCAAGTATATTTTATAATATTCTTACTTAGATTTACTCTTACGATATATTACCTATTGCTAAATAATGAGATACGAGTAGCTGATGGGCGTATAATTCTGCTGTCATTGCGAGCCCCGAACAAAGTGAGGGGCGAAGCAATCCCATTAGTTGGATTGCTTCGTCGCCCTCGCTATGCTCGGGCTCCTCGCAATGACGGTATGCGAATTTAGAAAATTGGGTAATCTTGAAAAAGGTAATTGCGTTGTGAATGAGGGGCGGGCTTATCTATGGTAAGTATAATCCGATTTAATTTCTAACTTGCTAGTGCCGCTGATTCCGCTTCCTGCTGGATAAATTGCAATCTGAACATTATATGGGATATCACTGTCTCTTATTAAGGGATAGGTTGCGCTGGCGTCTATACAACTGTTTATGCAGCCGTACCTGATTGCCCCTCCCGTAGACGCAGGGCTCCAGTCACCAAGGCGTATTTTTTCCAACGCTAAATTCATCCCCGCAAAGCTGGCATAATAAGCGCGTATGCGGCTTACCTGATGATGGGTAAGCCTGAATTGGTTTAAGATCAGCCGTAAAGCGACGCTTGCCAATATCACCACAACTACGATGGTAACCAAAACCAACAATAACGCCACTGCTTTCTTGTTTTTAGGAAACCCGGCCTTCAAGTTAGGTATTTTTTCTCAAGCTTATTTTATAATCGCTATCTGTCTGGCGTAAGATAACGTGGCCTTCGCGGGCAAGCCAACCCAGGCTCATTAATACGATATCCTCATGTTTATCAATACTTTTTACAAGTACTGAAAGGCTTGTTTCGCCATGCTGATCAAGGAAATGCCAGATTTCACCGGCAGCTATCCCTATCTCTGTAATCATTTTTACCTCCGCGTCGCTCGCTCATGCTCGCTCCTTTATCATTTTATTCTCAAAAAAAGTTATGTCAATTCTTTTTATTATAGTTGCCGCACCGCGGGCAGGTCGATATGGCCTCTTCCCTGGTATTAATATAGGTATAAGTACAAACCGAACAAAACCAGATAAATTTTGCATCCAGGGTCAAATCCTTGTCTTTCTGTTTCCTGCTGAATATCCAGAATATTAAAATCGCATCTATAAAGATAAATATATAGAGCGCTATTGCCTGAGAAAAATCGATGCTAATCATCTTTTCTTGAAAGGTCAATCTTGACCGTCTGCCATTTATCCGGGGCAAACCTTGCCTGTTCTATAAAAAGGTAGCGCCCGATATAACGCATACATAAAAGATCAACTTCCAGATTGCCGGATGAGATCTTTCTCTTAACGGCTATAGAATTGCGCAGAGCCCTGGATCCTATATTAAACATAAGTTCAACATGAGCTACCTGCCTGTCTTTAAAATAAAGGCTGAAACCGTAAGGAAGCAAAGGGTGGAATAAAATCATCGGTTCTTTCCTTCCGGCGGGCGCCGACAGGGAAAACAGAATCCTGTGCAGAGCTTTTTTCTCTGTCTTTAATAGGGGGCGGGAATGGGGTTTCAAGTAATATCCCGATAAGGGGACTTTGTTTAAGCTGGATTTATACGAAGCCTTTGTTCCCAGCGGCTGGTGCCTGAAAGCTACTTTGTGCCCTGGCTGAATAGGCGCGCAAACCTGCGCCCCGCTTAAAACCGTCCCCCAGAAAGATATGCTGGTAAAATCCGCTTTTGGGATTCTGCTGCCAAATGACAAACTGACAATACTAAAAATAGTCAGGTGGCCCAATAAAGATAAGTATAGGCTTTTTCTTAAGGACTTATTCCTCATTCCTGGTTGGTGGCGATATTTATCTGGGTTATGCCTAACTCCCGGGCAGTATCCCAGATTTCAACCACCCGGCCTAAAGAGGCGCGCTTGTCCGCCTTGATTAAAATTGTCTGTTGCCTTGCGGCCGCGGCTTTAAGAAAATTTTTTAATTCCCGCGCATTAACTACCTGGCCGTTCAGATAAGTTACATTCTCCCCGGTAACCAGTATTTCAATATTCTCCGTTTTTATAACCTCGCTGGTAACCGCCTTGGGTAATTTTACCTTTATCCCGGGCTGCATCACAAAACTGGAAGTAAGCATAAAAAATATGAGCAATTGAAAAACAATATCTATAAGCGGAGCAATATCTATCTGTTTTAACCCGTGCTCTAACTCCATCCTGCCTTTAAACCTCATCTATCACCTCCTGCAGCCGTAGATTATTCCGTCAAAAAATTAACCAGTTCCGTAGAAGCCTTCTCCATCTCCAGGATAAAATTATTTATGCGGTTTACCAGGTAGTTGTAGGCTACGAAAGTGGGTATGGCTACGATTAATCCGGCAACCGTAGTCAATAACGCCTCCCAGATGCCTCCGGCTAAATCCCCGGGTGAAACCGGATGCAGGCTGGTCGCCTTTGCCTGTATAGTCTGGAAGCACCTGACCATGCCCGTAACCGTCCCCAGGAGTCCCAAAAGCGGCGCCACGTGAGCTATGGTCGCAAGCACGGAAAGGTTTTTTTCTATCCGCGGTATCTCATAAAGTGAGCTGTCTTCTATTGCTTCTATTATCTGGGGGCGGGGCCGGTCATACTTTAAAATGCCGGATTTTAAAATATTGGCAATGGGGCTTTTAGTGGTATCGCAAACCTGAAGCGCCTCTTTGGTATCATGGCGTTTCATTTTATCGAGAATATTCTTCAAAAATTCCTGGGTATCTATGCCTATCCTGTGCAAATGCCAGAATTTCTCCAGCGCTATAGCCAAAGCAAATATGGAACACAGTAGAATCGGCCACATTACCGGTCCGCCGGATAAAAATACCTGCCAGAGGTTCATCTTGTATAGATCCATCGCTTATCCCTCCTCGTTGTTCATATAGGTTATATTAGCAACTGTTATTTAACATGCTTCTTTATCCACTCCATCCTCTCCTGGGCGTATTTTGCCTCGTCCGTATTCATAGAAATAACCTTTGCGTAGACATTAAGCGCCTCTTGAAAGTTTTCTTTGCCTTCGTAAATTTCAGCTACGCGTAAAAGCGACCTTACCGCAAAGGCCTGGTCCTCTGAAGAAGAATATAAGTAAGCGGTCTTCAAATACGCCTCTATCGCCTCTTCGGTTTTTCCTTGAGCCTGCATGGTTTCGGCAATTTTAAGCTGGATAGCCGGCATACTCCTTACCGGCACCACATCCAGGCTGCGGCGGTAATACTCCAAGGCCTGGTCAAAATCCGTCTCTTTAGCAAAGAAATCCGCCATCTTGGGATAAATTAAACCGCAAAGGTTCGGATATTCCGTAATGATTCCCTGATAAATATCGAGGGCTAAATCGGCCTTATCCTCTTTTAAGTATATATCCGCCATAGCAATGCCCGCCTGGGCAGCAAGGTCTGACTTACCCAATTCTATGGCCTGCTTAAAACTTTCTATCGCCTTATCATTGCGGGACTCCTGCGCATAAATGGAACCTAAAGCATAATAGGCATCCATGCGTAAATTGCTTTGCGGGAAATCCTGTATCAGGTTCGAAAAATAGCGGCGCGCCTGCGGCAAATCATTATGCCGGTAATAATAGTCTCCCAGCCACCACATCGTTTCCTGGCCCAGGCTGGAATCGGGATATCTTGCGCCTAAGGCTTTGAATCTTTTCATCGCCTCTTTTTCATCGCCCATCCGGTAGAAACAATCGGCAATTTCATATTCTGCCTTCTGGACCAACTCTCTGTCCCGGGTGTAAAGCTTGACTATTTTCTTAAAGGCCTCTATTGAGCCCTCAAATTCAGCCAGATTATATAAACTGGTCCCCAGCAAATATAGCGCCTGGGGCTTTAGATTGCTGTCTTTAAATTCATCTTCGAATTTTTCAAAGACCTCCCTGCTTGAGTTATAGTCCTGCTTCTGGAAATAAGCCAGGCCCAGGGCATAAGCGGCGTCGTCCATGATTTTTGACTGGGGGTAGTTTCGCTTAAGCGCCAGGAAGCTCATCGCCGCCCCGTCGTAATTGGAACTTTTAAGCATCGTAATGCCGAGTTGATACTGGACGTAGTCGCTATAAAAACTGTCGGGATAATCCTTGAGCAGGGAATCATAAGTCGCCTGCGCCCTTCTATAATCGCCCGAATCCTGGTAGGCATCCCCTACCTGACAGAGGGCGCTTACCTTGATAATCTTGTCATTACTTTCCTTGGCTACGCTCTGAAATGTTTTTATGGCTTCCTTGAATTCTCCGTCCTTCAGGTAAGCCCAGGCCAGGTTATAATGCAGCTTATCCAGCAATTCCGCCGGAATATCCGCGGACTCAAATTCACTTAACGCCTCCCTATACAGGCTTATCGCCTCTTTGTAAAGGCCTTGGCTGTATAAAAGCTCGGCCTTACCCAGATACCCCTGGACTAAAACCAGAGGCGCTGAAGCGCCAAGTATCAACTCTGAATAAATCTTCTCTGCCTGATTAGCCCTGCCGGTCTCTATCATTAATACCGCCCTGCCCAATAATAAAACATCGCGGCTGCTCTTTTCTAATTTTTCCGGGTTGATTCCTGCGAAACTTTCTTCCGCTTTAACGTATTGCTTTAATTTCAGATATGACCAGCCTATGCCCAAACCGACTAATGCCTCTAAATTATCATCCTCCTGGCCTTGCGGACGGCCGGGCCTGTCTGCCAGGGCGCGGGAATACTCCTGGATTGCCTTATGGAAATCTTTTAGGTAATAATCCGCCTCCGCCAGATAAAAATAAAGATAGCTCAGGCGGTTCGGGTCCTTGGAATATAGTTTAAGATAGGGGCCGATCTCTTTTTTTAAACCGGTATAATCTTTTAAATTGTAAAGGCATTCGATTGCCTTGAAGGCGGCATCGGTCTTACGCGCCTCCTTCGGGAATTTACTCTCTACCGCCCTGAAATACTCCAGGGCCTCCCGGAAATCTCCTTCCTCAAACATACACCAGCCTAAAGAATAGTAGGCGGCAGGCAGATACGGTGAATCCGTAAAATTATCAATAATCTCTTTATAATAGCTTGCCGCCCTGCTGAAACTGTTCCCTTTAAAATGCACCTCGGCAATCCAGTAGATAGAGGCGTCTTTGATTTTTTTAGCGGCAGGCTTGTTTTTCAACTCTTCAAATTTATTGAGGGCGTCAAGAAAGCGGTTCTGATAGAAATAACACTGTCCGATTAGTAACTCCACCTGCGGCTGATGGGAGGAATTAGGATAATTTTTTGAAAAACGTTCCAGCAACTCCAGGCTCACTTCGTAAAAGCCGTCCCCGAAAGCCTTCTCAGCGACAAAAAGGGCCTCCTCTTCCTTGCTGTCTTGCGCCAGCAAGGAAGAATTCCAAATGCCAAAATTCAAATGACAAAACATAAACGCCAAAATAAAAACCGGGCATAAAATTAAAAAAATCTGTTTTGAATTTGGGATTTGGGATTTATTTTGAATTTTGGACTTTGTCATTTGTCATTAACTCTTATAATAACTATATCACCTCTTTATACGCCCTTCAATATCTTTCTCAAAAACTGTGCCGTATAGGAGTTGGCACATTTAGCTATCTCCTGGGGGCTGCCGGCAATCACGACCTCCCCTCCTCTATCTCCTCCTTCCGGCCCCAAGTCAATGACATAATCGGCGCATTTTATTACCTCTAGATTATGCTCTATGACTAAAACGGTATTGCCACTGGTCACCAGCCTCTGAAGCACGCCGATCAACTTTGCGACATCGGCAAAATGTAGTCCTGTCGTAGGTTCGTCTAAAATATAAAGGGTCCTGCCCGTTGCGCGCCTGCTCAGTTCCGAAGAGAGTTTAACCCTTTGGGCTTCTCCTCCGGAGAGGGTAGTGGCGGATTGCCCGAGTTGAATATAACCTAAACCTACATCATATAAATAACCGAGGGTATTCTTTATCCTGGGGATATTCGTAAATGCCTCCAGCGCCTCCTCTACGGTCATCTCCAGGACATCAGCAATGGACCTGCCTTTATATTTAACCTCCAGCGTTGCCTGGTTAAACCTTAAGCCTTTACAGACATCACATTTTACGTAGACATCGGACAGAAAATGCATTTCAATCTTTTTTATCCCGTCGCCTGTACATGCCTCGCAACGGCCGCCCCTGACGTTGAAGGAAAACCTGCCCGGCCGGTAACCTCTTGCCCGCGCCTCGGGGAGCCTGCTGAATATCTCCCTGATGTGAGCAAATACCCCGGTATACGTTGAGGGATTTGAGCGCGGGGTCCGGCCTATCGGCGACTGGTCAACCTCGATGACCTTATCGATATGTTCTATGCCCGTAATTTTTGCGCACAGTCCGGGTTTTTCTTTGGAGTTATATAGTTTCTGCGCCAGGCCGCGGTATAATATCTCGTCGATAAGGGTAGATTTGCCTGAACCTGATACGCCGGTAACGCAAATAAAAGTACCCAGAGGGAATTTTAAATCTATATTTTTAAGATTGTGCTCCCTTGCCCCTTTTATCTCCAGAAATTTCCTGTTGCGCCAGGGCCTGGTTTTAAGAGGCGGCTCAATCTTGAGCTCTCTCCTTAGGTATTTTGCGGTGAGCGAATGCCGGTCTTTTAATAACTCCTGTTTTGTCCCGCAGAAAATCACCTCTCCGCCATGCCTGCCTGCTCCCGGGCCTAAGTCTACTATGTAATCGGAGGCACAGATGGTGGACTCGTCGTGCTCTACGACGATCAGGGTGTTGCCTAAATCCCTCAATGCCTTCAGGGTAGCCAGTAATTTATCGTTATCCCGCTGATGCAAACCGATACTGGGTTCATCAAGGATATAGAGGACTCCTACTAAGCCCGAACCTACCTGCGTTGCCAAACGTATCCTCTGTGCCTCGCCTCCCGAAAGGGTCGAACTCTTCCTGTCTAAAGTCAGGTAATCCAGGCCAACATTGATACAGAATTTCAACCTTGAGGCTATCTCTTTGAGCGCCTGCTGGGCAATAGTTTTTTGTCTCTGCCCTAACTTTAATTCGCTAAAAAAACGGTGGGCTTCTTTTACAGAAAAACCTGTGACCTCCCGGATATTCTTGCCATTGATTCTGACCGCCAGGCTCTCTTTTTTTAGTCTGGCACCGTTACATAAGGGACAGGGGAGGCTCGACATAAACCGGGAGATCTCTTCCTTGCGGTAATCGCTCTCTGTCTGACGAAAGAGCCTCTCAAGATGCGGGATAACGCCCTCAAAAGGCTTGCTGCCTACGAATTCAGTACTGCCGTAAATAATCGCCCTCTGAATCTCCCTGCTCAATTTCTTAAACGGCAGGTCCAGGTCAAACCTTATCCGGCGCGATAGCTCCCTGATCAGCCAACGGTAATAGAGGATATAACCCCTGCCCCCTCTTTTCCAGGGGGCAATCGCCCCTGCATTTATGGATTTATTCCTGTCCGGGATAACTAAATCAGGGTCAAATTCCAATTTTGTCCCCAGGCCGTTGCATTCCGGGCAGGCACCATAAGGAGAATTAAAGGAGAAATTGCGCGGCTCCACCTCCGTATAACTTATGCCGCATTTTGTGCAGGCGTATTGTTCGCTATAAACTTGGTCGATGGCTTTTTTCTGGTCGGAAATTATAACAATACCCTTGCCGACTTTAAGGGCGGTCTCTATGGAATCAGTCAGCCGCTTTCTTATTTCGGGCTTCACCGTCAACCTATCAACTACTATTTCAATATTGTGAGTCTTATATTTGGCGAGCTTAAGTTTCTGCGGCATCCGCCTTCGCTGAGCTGCTTTTGCGCTCAGCTTCGACGGATAGTCCTCCGAAGCCTTGGCGAAGGAGGACAATTCATAAATCCTGGCGTCAACCCGCACCCGCACAAAACCCGATTTCTGGACCTGGGTAAAAATATCCCTGTATTCGCCCTTTCTGCCGCGCACCAGCGGAGCCAAAACCTGAATTTCGGACCCGACGGGCAGCTGCATTACCCTCTCTATTATCTCCTGGGAGCTCTGCCGCTCTATAGGCTGGTTGCATTGATAACAATGCACCCTCCCGATACGGGCAAAGAGCAACCTCAGGTAATCGTATATTTCGGTCTGGGTGGCAACCGTAGAGCGCGGGCTCCCCCCTGCCTTTCTCTGCTCGATAGCGATAGCAGGCGAGAGCCCCTCGATATATTCCACATCCGGCTTCTGTAACTGCTCCAGGAACTGCCGGGCATAACTGGAAAGGCTCTCGATAAAACGGCGCTGGCCTTCGGCATATATCGTATCAAATGCCAGAGAGGACTTTCCCGAACCCGAGAGGCCGGTCACCACAATAAGTTTATTGCGGGGAAGCCTAAGGTTTATATCTTTTAGGTTGTGCTCTTTTGCACCATGAATAATGATGGACTCGTTCTGCATTTTATGAAAAGTAAGCCCCTGTAAACCACGGATCAAAAAACTATTACAGGGGCTACTCTTTTGACACTGCGCTTATCTTTTCTTTCTCTTCTTTCCGCCTCTTTTCATCTTGGCGCAGGAGACATCGCCTTTCTTATCAAGAAAATAAAGGTATCCCTCTTTTCTCTTGATGCCGCACTTTGCTACCTTTTTGCGGCCGCCGCCTTTACGTTTGCCTCTGGCCATCTTGGCGCAAGAGACATCACCCTGCTTATCGATGAAGTAAAGGTAACCTTTCTGCCTTTTGATTCCCAGCTTTACTAATTTCTCTGCCATATTCTGATTCACCCCCTCTCTTTAATGAACACATAACTTACGAACACGTCAGTGTGAGTAAGTTATTGTGTGAATTAAATCCGCCTACGGCGGATAAGTTCGGCCAGATAAGTTATGTTCGCTTACGCTCCATAACTTATGGCCTCACTTAAGTCCCTATCCTCACCGGCTCCAGAATCTGCCTCAGGGCAGCCATCGCCGACAATACCGCTAAAAAGCTAGTCTTGGGGTTGTCCGGATGCAATAGGTTTTGCGTGCGCGTGCTGATATCTCCGGAGGCGGACTCTATTTTAATTTCGTGAATGTTTCTTTTTGTCCCGGGTGAAGCAATCAATCTAACCAGCGTCCTGTCCTGGCCGATACCTGCAAGGCTTAATACGGCGGCAACGTTGATGTTCTGAGGAAAATGCCTTACCGCCTCTCTGGCCGAACCGGAAAATAATACCGTCTCTTTCTTTATCCCGGCAAGTTTTATCCTGCGCTCCTCTACATATTTGACCCCTTTAAAAGAGCGCGGGTTTTTGCGCGTGGTCAAAGTAACGCTTTTAATCCTGCCTAACTTGGCGGCCTTCAGGGCATCCACCCCACAGATAGCCCCGCTTGGGATGTAAACCCTGGCGTTATTCTTCTTTGCCAGCAGGCTTAATTCCTTAAGGCTGCCGGCAACGCCCCCTGTGCTCATAATCATAACATCGCGGCCCATAGACAAGGCGCGCCGGGCAATCTCCCGCGAGCTTAGTGCAGAAGCCGCCTCGACTACCAATTGAGATTCGGCAATCAAATCCCCGAGGCTCCCCGCCGCTAAATCCCTTTTTTTAGAAACTGACTTTGCAAGCTTCTTAATCTTTGAGGCATCCAGGTCATAAAGTGCGGATAGCTGCGCCTGGGAGAAAAGCTTCTTGACGATGAACTTTGCCATGGAACTGCCGATAGCGCCGCAACCGACAATGCCTATTTTTAACCTCTTGCTCTTACCCATACCCTTAATTTCTCTTACCCGATATTATTATATTATCAATCAACCTTGTCTCCCCCAGCCAGACCGCCAAAGCAATCAGGCAATTATCCTTTATCTTTTTAACCGGCCCAAAATTCCCTAAGTCCACAACGGATACGTAATCAATCCTGGCTTTCTTTTTTGTCTTAATCAGCCCGGAAACTCTCCTGACTATTTCGCGCGGATCCCTGATCCCTTTATTAACTAAACCTCTGGCCAGCTTTAGCGCCGAAAAGAGAACTGATGCGTCCTTTCTCTCTGCACCGCTTAGATACCTATTCCTCGAACTCAGGGCCAACCCGTCCTTGTCGCGGATAATCGGCAGAACCTTTATTTTAACCGGTAGATTTAAATCCCGGACTAATCTTTTTATGATTAGCGCCTGCTGGGCATCCTTCTGCCCGAAATAAGCGACGTCAGGGCTGACGATATTAAAAAGCTTGGTGACGATGGTGGCAACTCCCCTGAAATGCCCTGGGCGCGATTTCCCGCAAAGAACGCCGCTTAAACCCTTTACCTCAACAAAACTGCTGAAATCTTCCGGATACATCTCTTTTACCGTGGGGCAAAACAGGATATCCACCCCCTCTTTTTTACAAAGCCGGGCATCGCCTTTTATGTCTCTGGGGTATTTCTTAAAATCTTCGGCGGGGGCGAATTGCGCCGGATTTACAAATATGCTTACTACCGTAAAATCATTATCTCTCTGCGCCCGGCGGATTAAACCAAGATGGGCCTCATGCAACGCGCCCATCGTCGGCACAAAGCCGACTGTTTTGCCTTTGGCTTTGATTATTTTGGCCGCTGCCACCATCTGTTTTATGCCGCGGACTGCCTTCATATTATCTCCAGTAAAGGCCTCAGCACAAAATCCCTCTCAAAGATTCTCGGGTGCGGGACAACGAGGTCTTTTGTTTCTATAATCTTATCCCCGTATAATAATATATCCAGGTCTATTACCCGGGGGCCGAAACGCACGCTCTTTTTTCTGCCCAACTCTTTTTCTATTGCTTTAAGGCTTTTCAGAAGCAGCAGAGCAGAAAGTTTTGTGCGGATTTTTAAAACAGCATTCAAAAATTCCGGCTGCCTGCGCGGGCCGCCCAGCGGCTTGGTCTGGATTATTCTGGAACTCTTAAGCACTTTTGTATTTTTTAAGGAATTGACTTTTTTAACTGCAACCCTTAAGTTTTCAAGCCTGTTGCCAAGGTTGGAACCGGTGCCTATATAACAGACAATCATTTCAATGTTGAGATCCTTCGTCCGCCATAAACCCTGGCGGCCTCAGGATAAGTTCGGCCATAAAACTTATGTTCACTTTGTTCCATAAGTTTTGGCCTCAATTACTTTTTCTAACCGCCTTACCGCTTCTTTAATCCTCTCTTCCCCAACGGTAAGCGCTATCCTGATGTAGCCCTCGCCGTATTTACCGAACCCCACTCCGGGCGTAACAATGATATCCGCCTTTTCCAATAATAAGGAGCTGAATCTGACGGAATCTGTTTTTTTAGGAATTTTTATCCACACGTAAAAGGTCGCCCTGGGCGGTGTTACCTGCCAGCCCAGAGACCTTAAGCCTGCAATCAGGGTATCGCGCCTCTGTTGATAAAGGCTGCGCATTTTGCTGATATCCTCATCCGGCCCCTCCAGGGCAGCAATGCCTGCTAATTGAATCGCCGAGAATATACCGGAATCAATGTTGGACTTGACTTTACCTAACGCGGATACCAGATTATGGTTGCCGCAGGCCCAGCCGATGCGCCAGCCGGTCATATTATAGGTTTTAGAAAGCGAATGAAATTCTATTGCCACATCCTTTGCGCCCTCGACCTCCAGGAGGCTTGCGGGCTGATAGCCTTCGTAGCTCAACTCTGAATAGGCAAGGTCTGAGATAACAATAATTTTGTTCTTTTTTGCAAAAGCGATAACCTCCCGGTAAAAGTCTTTTTCTGCCGTAGCACCGGTAGGGTTATTGGGATAATTAAGGTAGATTAACCTGGCTTTCTTACGGATATGAAGCGGGATTTTTGCTAAATCCGGTAAAAAGCCGTTTGACTCTAGTAGCGGCAATAGATACGGCCTGCCGCCGGCAAAAATTGTTCCCCCTTTATAAGGAGGATAGCAGGGATCGGGCACTAACGAATAATCACCTTCATTTATAAAGGCCAGGGGGAAATGTGCGATGCCTTCTTTTGAACCGATTAAAGGAAGGATTTCGCTGTCGGGATTAAGTTCAACGGCAAATCTGCGCTGATACCAGCCTTGAATAGAGCGCCGCAGCGCCGGCATCCCCTGGTCAAGGGCATAACGGTGAGTTGCCGGATCATGTGCCGCTTGATACAGCGCTTCGATAATATATTTCGGCGTGGGCCAGTCAGGGTCGCCTATACCTAAATCGATAATATCCCTGCCTGCTGCCCGGGCAATTCTCTTTGCCTTATCAATCTCTAAAAAGAGATACGGCGGAAGTGAATTCAATCTTTTAGAAACCTTAAACATCCCTCCCCCTAACTACTAACTACTAACTACTAACTACTGCTTCAACACGTCCTGCATGGAATAAAGGCCTGCGGGCCTGCCTTTAATCCATTTGGCGGCCTTAAGCGCGCCCAGTGCAAATAAATCACGCGAATGCGCCTGATGCTTTATTTCAATGCGTTCGGAGTTCCCGCAAAAAATAACCGTATGGTCGCCCACGATATCGCCCAGCCTTACGGCGTGGACCGCGACTTCTCTTTTTGTGGCGTCGCTTAAAAGCTGAGCCATTTTTTTTGCCGTGCCTGAAGGCGCATCCTTTTTGTCCTTGTGGTGCGCCTCTACTATTTCTATCCGGTAATCGGGCCCTAACCTCTGGGCTATCTGCGGCAAGAGGGAAAATAAAACATTCACCCCCACGGACATATTCACGGAATATACCACCGGCACTGTTTTAGAAACCTCCTCCACCTTCTTTAATTGTGCCTGGCTTAAGGCCGTAGTGCCTAAAACAAGCGCTTTTTTGTATTTTGCCACATAATCCAGATGGACGTCGGCCGCCTCGGGCGCAGTAAAATCCACGAATACATCCGCCAGGAACAAACCATCGAGACTGGATGAAATTTTGAGCTTACCTATCTCCCTGCCGATCATCGGCGTACCTTTTCTTTCCAGGGCCAGGGTAACTTCAAAATCCCTATCTTTCTGCGCTAATTCCAAGATCCGCCTGCCCATTTTACCGCAAACACCCGCGATTCCGAGCTTAATCATGCTGTTCTCCTGTTGGCGTATAGCGTAGAGCGTATAGCGGATAGTTTTTCTATACGCTAAACGCTATCCGCTAAACGCTAAAAAATTACAACAATCCATAGTCTTTTAACGCTTTCTTAAGTTTTTCCAGATTCTCCGGCAACATCGTGCACATAGGAAGCCTTAAATCCGGTTCGCACAACCGCAATAGCCCCATCGCCGTCTTTACCGGTATGGGGTTTGTCTCTATAAACAAGGCTTTAGTCAAAGGCAGCAACTTATAATGCAACTGTACTGCTTTGGTAAAGTCGCCTTTCTGGTAAGATCTGACCAGACCTGCCACATCCTCAGGCACAATGTTGGCTATAACCGAAATAACACCCCGGCCGCCTATGCTTAATATCGGCAGGGTCAGGCTGTCATCCCCGGAAATCAGATCGAATTTTTCCCCGCACAATAATCTTATGCGCGACATCTGGTCCAGGCTCCCTGAAGCCTCTTTTACGCCTACAATATTTTTACAATCCGCAGCCAATCTTGCGATCGTCTCCGGCTCGATATTGACGCCGGTGCGCGAAGCTATATTATAAAGAACAATCGGTATGCCCACGCTATCGGCTATCTTTTTAAAGTGTTCATAAAGTCCGGCTTGCGTCGGACGGTTATAATACGGCGAGACCTGCAGCGAAGCGTCTGCCCCTGCAACGGCCGCAGCCCTGGTCAACATTATCGCCTCCTCCGTGGAATTGGAGCCCGTCCCTGCGATAACCGGAACTCTCTTGTTGACCTGCTTTATCGTAACTTCGATAACCCGTTCGTGCTCCTGGAAGTTTAAGGTCGCCGATTCCCCCGTGGTCCCGCAAGGCACAATGCCGCTGCTGCCATTCTTTAGCTGAAATTCAACCAATTCCTTTAATTTATTCTCATCAAGTTTCCCGTTTTTAAACGGTGTTACTATGGCAACAATTGAGCCGCTAAACATAATTTGCCTCCTAAATCTTTATTGCCCCCGTATAGGCTATTTTTACCCTGCCCTCAAGCCAGACATTTTCAAAACCGCTGCCTACCCTCTCAAAATATACCCTCAATACCTCCCCGCTTCTTGTCTTCACGTTTATCTTTCTAAAATCTGCGGCTCTTAACTTATAATCGGCAATTAACGCCGCAGCAACTACTCCCGTGCCGCAGGCAAGGGTCTCCCCCTCGACGCCCCTCTCGTAGGTCCTCACCCCTATAGAATCATTATTGAAGACTTCTACAAAATCTACGTTCGTCCCTGCCGGGGCAAACTTTTTATGATAACGGATCTGCCTGCCTAAATCAAATACGTCTATATTCTGCAGGCCCTCTACGAAGATCACCGTATGCGGGACACCGGTATTGATAAAATTGACTGCCAGCTCGCGGTTGTTGACTTTAAGGGAAATATCCAGTTTTATATCTTTGGGGTCGGTGAGCTTTATCTTTACGTTATCGCCGTTTACCTGCGCTTGGATTATCCCGGCCATCGTCTCTATTTTTTTCTGCGCACTCCCCCTGCGGCTTATGTATAACGCAATACAGCGCGCCCCGTTGCCGCACATTTCTGCCTCGGAGCCGTCGGCATTAAAGATGCGCATTCTGATATCCGCATTTTTAGACTTCTCCAGCAAAAGCACCCCGTCTGCCCCTACGGCGTATTTTCTATCACAAATCTCTCTCACTGTCTTTTTAAACCGGGAGGCCGGCAGATTGGCCAGGCGCTCAACCACAATAAAGTCATTACCTGAGGCAACCATTTTGGTAAAATTGATACATTCGGCGGCGTTGGAACCCCGCCCTTTAGGACGTGGAAAGAATACGCCGCTCTCAGTATCAATCCTGAGTAAATCGTGGGCTTTAGCCCGGGCTTTCGAAGGATTGATACATTCGGCGGCGTTGGAACCCCGCCCTTTAGGACGTGGAAAGAATACGCCGCTCTCAGTATCAATCCTGAGTAAATCGTGGGCTTTAGCCCGGGCTTTCGAAGGATTGATTTTTCCCATCTTATAACCCCATTAAAAACGCGGGGATTATTTCGTTACGCAATAAATCCTGGAAACTCTCCCTTTTTCTGATCACGAAGGCCTTATCTTTGACCACCATAACCTCTTTAGCCCTGCGCCGGGAATTATAGTTGGAGGACATACTGAAACCATAGGCCCCTGCGCTCATCACCGCGATAAAATCCCCCTCTTTTAATCGGGGGAGGCGCCTGTCTTTGGCAAAAAAATCCCCGCTTTCGCAGATCGGCCCGACGATATCCACTTTTTCCGTATAGCGGATAGCGGATAGCGGATAGCGGATAGGCAGGATCTGGTGGTAGGCATTGTAAAAAGAGGGCCGGATTAAATCATTCATTCCGGCATCAACGATGACGAATCTCTTTCTGGGCGTAGATTTACAATACAACACCCTGGCCACCAGAATTCCGGCGTTACCGATAATAAACCTTCCCGGCTCCATAATAACTTTGAGGCCGGTTCTCTTCAACAGCGGCAAAACTTGAGCGGCAAATTTAACTGCCGTCTGCGGCTTCTCGTTATCATAGACTATCCCCAGGCCGCCGCCGAGGTTTAAATATTCCAGGGTCACGCCTTCATTCTTCATTCTTGCCAGGAAAGCGATGACTTTTTTTATCGCGGCGACAAAAGGCGCGCTCTCGGTAATCTGGGAACCGATATGGATATGCAGGCCGCAGATTTTTATATTGCACAAACTCCGGCGCAATAAAAGAATCCTGCGAGCCACTGCAAAATCAATGCCGAATTTATTAGTAATCTTTCCGGTAGTGATGAATTTATGCGTTTTAGGTTCCACATCCGGGTTTATGCGCAATGCCACATTGACGGGTCTTTTAAAACGCCCGGCGATACGGTTGATATTCTCCAGCTCCGGGAGGGATTCAACGTTAAAAAAAAGTATCCCTTTCTTTACCGCCTCTTCTATCTCTTTATCGGTCTTGCCTACCGAGGCATAGACGATTTTTTGCGCAGGACACCCGGCTTTAAGCGCCCGGTATAACTCTCCGCCTGAAACAATATCCAGGCCGGCACCCTTATCCACCAATGCCTTCAGGATTGCTAAATTTGAGTTTGCCTTGACCGAATAACAGACGAGCGGTTTCACGCTCCTGAAGGCGGCCTGCAATTTATGAAAATGGTCCAGCATGGTGTGGTAGCTGTAAACATAAAGCGGGGTACCGAACTTTCTCGCCAGCTCCTCAACTTTGACCTTCTCACAATATAACCGGTTATTTATGTATCTAAATTCGTGCATATTATTCTAATGAGAATTTCTCTTTAACAGCCGCTAATTTTTTCCATTTACGGTAATTTCTTTTATCCAAAGTATATCTTATATTCATTGTCACGAACCTTACGTAATCATCCATAGACAGCCATTTGGCGGCAGGTAAAGGTTTTTTAATAATGGGTAATTTTAAATCTTCCATTTATATCTTTTGCAAAATTTTATCGTAGAGTTCTTTTGTGCCAAATTTAAGACATAATTCCTTGAATTCCTTGGTTTTTACCTGCATTTTATTTATTCTAATCAACTCAACGATGTCAGAGAGGTCTTTATTCTCGCGCAATGCCGGATTATATTTCAACGAATGTAACTTAAGCGCGATTAAATGCTCTAAAGAAGGAACGATAAATTTCTGCTCGGCTATTGCGACTACTTTAGCTGCCTTAACAATTTTATCCAGAGTGTCTCTATCCACAAACATGAAATCAAGATCCATCAGGTAAAAATTGTCGCTCTTGAGCCTGGCGAATACCTCCTGCGCATAATCTATCTTATATCCTTGCTCTTCAAACAAAGGCAGTATCTTCTTAAAATCCTCTTCGGTAATTAAAAAATCAACATCCGCGCTCTGGCGCGTTACCTTATAGTAATTCACCGCAAAGCCGCCAATCAAAACAGCGCGAATACCTTCCCTCTTAAATACCTCGCAGGCGAGATGAAAAATACTACGGTATCTCATTTAATTATCGGGGCTCAACAACCGTTACTCTACAGGATAGATTTTTTTTTGAAAAGGATTTTTTTGAATTAACCGATGTTATCGGATTAAATATATTTTTTATGACTTTCCCGTTAATAAACGGAGAGTATTTCTTCAGCTCTTCATCTTTCATGTCTTTTATTCTTCTATTTAAATCTAGCGAATCCTTTATCAATTTACCTATAATCTCATGCGCCTTCCTGAAGGGAACTTTATTTTTGGCTAAATAAAAGGCTAAATCTGTAGCATATAAAGATTCTTCTTCCAGCTGTCTCTTAATATTTACTTTATTGATCTTTATGCCGGCTATCAATCTGGTTAAGATTTCCAGTTCATCTTTGATAATCTTTATTGAGCTGAATAATGGTTTTTTATCTAATTGCATATCCCTGTTATAAGTTAAAGGCAAGCCCTTCATCATTACAAGGACCGAAACTAAATTGCCGTATAATTCTCCGGTATGGCCCCTAATTAATTCTAAAGTATCGGGATTCTTTTTCTGTGGCATTAAAGAACTACCGGTACAAAAGGCATCGTCTATTTCGATAAATCCGAATTCCTGCGTTGACCAAATAATAAAATCTTCTGCCATCCTCGAAAGGTGCATACCAAGGATTGCCAGAGCACTCAAAATTTCTATAATAAAATCTCTATCGCTAATATTATCTATAGTGTTTTCCACTACTTTAAAAAACGGATGGTCCATTTTTTCAGCAATTTCCTTCGCAGCCTCATTATATAATTTCGCTTCCATAGATGTTCCTGCTAACGCTCCCGAACCCAAGGGGTATGTCAATCTATGCAAAGAGTCCTCTAATCTCTTTGAATCCCGCTTTAACATATATGCATAAGCAAGAATATAATCTTTGAATTTGACAGGTTGCGCATGCTGCATATGCGTATAACCAGGCATTATAATATTTTTATGAGTATTAGCGAATTTTTCAATCTGTTTTATAAAATCACCGATTGATTTATTTATAATATTACATACTTCAAAAACACAGTATCTCTTGGTATCAAAAACTACCTGCTCATTTCTTGATCTAGCAGTATGCAATTTGAGTGCCACGGGACCCACTTTCCTTTCTAATTTATTCTGTATATCTGTATGTATATCTTCTGAATTCTTATCAAATTTAAATTTGCCTTTGCCCAGTTCATTCTGAATATCCGATAGGCCTTTATACAGAATTTTAAACTCCGGCTCAGAAATAAGCTTAGCCTTAGCCAATATTTTTGTATGTATTAGCGAAGCCATAATATCGTGTCTTGCTAATAGATAATCTACATCTATCGACTTAGTAAAATCTTCCACCAACGGGTTTGTCTTTTTACTAAACCTCCCACCCCAAAGTTTTTTACTCATTTTTCCCCTCTTTACCATCGACTATAGACCATCGACTATTGACTATTTTTTATACGGCATGGCCCAGATTTTGATAAAACCCTCGGCCAGCTTCTGGTCAAACTTGTCTTCTTTACCGTAAGTGCTCAATTCCTTTTTATACAGCGAATGCTTTGACTTTCTGCCTACGGCGATACAATTGCCTTTGAATAACTTCATCCGGACAGAACCGCTGACATGGCCCTGCGTTGAATTTACGAATGCATCCAGCGCTTTTTTAAGCGGAGAATACCAGAGTCCGTTATATACGAGCTCCGAATATTTAAGCGCTACCAGCTCCTTGAAATGCGCACACTCCCTGTCCAGGACCAGGCTCTCCAGCTCTTTATGCGCCGTATAAAGTATGGTTGCCCCCGGGGCCTCGTAAATCTCCCTGGACTTTATGCCTACCAGCCTGTTTTCAACCAGGTCGCTCCTTCCTACTCCGTGCAGGCCGCCGATTTCATTGAGTTCGCTGATTAAGTTTTTCAACTTATGGGCCTTACCGTCTAATCTCCTGGGCACTCCTTTTTCAAAATAAACCTCTATGTATTTCGGATAGCCGGATAAATAAGTCGGGCTTTTAGTGATTAAGTATGCGTCCTCCGGAGGCTCCTGCTCCAGGTCTTCCAGGATGCCCGCCTCTATACTGACCCCCCAGATGTTCCTGTCGATGCTGTAGGGTTTTTTCTTCGTTACATCAACCGGGATATTGAACATCCTGGCGTATTCGATCTCCTCTTCCCTGGATTTAAACTCCCATTCCCTTACCGGGGCTAAAACCTCTAATTTCGGATCCAGTATAGCAGCGGTTACTTCAAACCTCACCTGGTCGTTGCCCTTTCCGGTGCAGCCGTGGGCGATTAAATCGGCTTTTTCTTTATGGGCAATCTGAACAAGGTGCTTGGCTATTAAAGGCCTGCCTAAGGCAGTGGCTAATAAGTATTTGCCTTCGTAAATAGCATTTGCCTTTAAGGCCGGAAGGATAAAGTCCTTTATAAATTCCTCCTGCAGGTCTTTTATATAGACCTTTGCCGCCCCGGCAGCAAGCGCCCTTTCTTCTATGGCAGCGAGATCCTCGCCTCTTCCCAGGCCCTGTCCCAGGTCGGCAACAAAACAGATTACCTGATACCCCTGCTCCTTTAACCATCTTACGATGCAGGACGTATCCAGGCCGCCGGAATAAGCAAGCACAACCTTCTTCATTTGTGTCTCCCGAGTAACGTTATCAAAATTGCCTTCTGCACGTGCATCCTGTTCTCCGCCTGGTCAAAAACAACCGAATGCGGGCTATCGATGACCTCGTCGGTTATTTCATCCCCTCTGTGTGCAGGCAGACAATGCATAATAAGTGCGCCCCTCTTTGCCCCGCTCATCAGAGCACTGTTCACCTGGAACTCCCTGAATATCTTCTTTCTCTGCTGCGCCTCTTCCTCCTGCCCCATACTGGCCCAGACATCGGTATAAACTACGTCAACGCCCTTAACCGCCTCGGCAGGATTATGGAAAAATTTGATAGAGCTGTTTTGCTCTTGGGCAATTACCCTGGCCTCTTCCAGGACCGCCTTATCCGGCTCGTATCCTGTGGGCGCTGCAATATTCATATTCAGGCCGGTCTTGGCGCAGGCAAAAATCAGGGAATTGCAGACGTTATTTCCGTCTCCGATAAAGGCCAGTGTCTTGCTCTTGATATTCCTTAACTTTCCCCTGACGGTATAAACATCGGCCAGCCCCTGGCAGGGATGCGAAAAATCCGACAGGCCGTTAATCACCGGTTTATCGGAATGTTCGGCCAGCTGCAGGACATTTTTATGCTCGAAAGTCCTGATCACTATCGCATCGACGTACCTGGAAAGAGTCTTGGCCACATCCCGGACAGACTCTCTCACCCCTAAATTTATCTCCGCCGGACTTAAGTATATCGAATTGCCCCCCAGCTGATACATCCCCACCTCAAAGGAAACCCTGGTCCTGTTAGAGGGCTTCTGAAAAATAAGCGCCAGGGTTTTGCCGGCCAGAACCCTGCTGAATTTATTTTTATCTTCTTTTAGCCTGTCGGTCAGGTTAAATAACTCCTCTATTTCTTTCGGAGTTAAGTCCTTTATTGAAATTAAATCTTTTTTCATCTCTCTCCCTAACTACTAACTACTATCTACTAACTACTCTCTAATACATCTGCTAGTATATCTACTGCCTTATCTATTTCTTTCTTGGTTATATTCAATGCCGGCATAAGCCGCAGGACATTATCATGGGTACAATTAATCAAGAGGCCCCTCTGGAGGCATTTCTCTACAATCGGGCTGCCGGCAATGCTTAATTCCACGCCGATCATCAGGCCTAAGCCCCTTACCTCTTTTATAACCGGTAATTTATTTTTCAGTGCATTCAATTTTAAGAAAATATAACCGCTCATCTTTTCGACGTTGGCAGGAATTTTCTCCTTCTGTATCGCTTTGAGCACTGCCAGCGCTGCCCTGCAGATAACCGGTCCGCCGCCAAAGGTAGAGGCATGCATCCCCGGCCCTAAAGTATCGGCGATCTCCTTTCTCGCCACCATTACGCCGATAGGCAGTCCCCCTCCTATTGCCTTAGCCAGAGTGATTATATCCGGGGTTATCCCGTAGTGCTGGTAAGCGAAATATTTTCCGGTCCTGGCTACTCCGGTCTGCACTTCATCGACGATAAGAAGCAACCCTTTTTCATCGCAAAGCCTTCTTAAAGCAGTAACGAACTCTTTGTCCGCTACGTTAATCCCGCCTTCGCCCTGAATTAATTCCAGCATAATAGCTATGCTTTTATCGGTTAATGCCTTCTTTACCGCCTCGATATCGTTAAATTTAACCGTCTTGAACCCCTCGGGCAAAGGCTGGAATCCCTCCTGGTATTTCTTCTGGCCGGTTGCCGCCAGTGCCGCCAGGGTCCTGCCGTGAAAAGAATTTTCAAAGCTGATTATTTCATGCCTTGCCCCTTTTCCGAACTTGCGGCTGAATTTTATCGCCGCCTCGTTTGCCTCGGCCCCGGAATTGCAAAAGAAGACTTTCGCAGGGAACGCCCTGTACACTATCTCCCTGGCAAGCTTGGCCTGTGGCAGGTGGTAATAATTATTCGGGATAAATATTAACTTTGAAACCTGGTCCCGCACCGCCTGCATGACTTTAGGATGGCAATGCCCGAGGTTGCCTACGCCCCAACCCGGGAAGAAATCCAGATATGCCCTGTTATGGATATCCCAGAGCCTGCTCCCCTTGCCCTTCACAAAGACAACCGGCGTCTTTGTGTAAGTAGGCATGATGTAATCTTTATAACTGGAAAATACTTCTTCAAGTTTCATTATTTTACGATCTCCGTCCCTATGCCCTGGTCGGTAAATATCTCCAAAAGCAGTCCGTGAGGAATACGCGCATCAATGATATGGGTCTTGCTCACCCCTTTAGCCAGAGCCTCGATACAGGCATCGACCTTGGGGATCATCCCCTGCTGGATGATCTTGTTTTTAACCAGCTCTTTTGCCTCTTTGGCGGTAAGGGTAGACATAAAAGAATGCGCATCATCGGGGTTACGCATAATCCCCTTGACATTGGTCAGCAGGACTAATTTCTCCGCCTCGCAAAAAGCTGCGACAGCCGCTGCCGCCTCATCGGCATTGACGTTATAAACCCTCTTGTCCTTACCGATCCCCATGGGGAGAATAACTACTATTCCGTGCTGGTACAACTCTTCCAATATCGGCCCTTTATCTACCGAGACAATGTGCCCTACCAGCCCCAGATCTATATTTGCCTTTTTCTTCTCCACCTGAATTATATTGTTGTCTTTGCCGTTTAGGCCGCGGGCCTTTGCGCCCAGCTTTGATATCTCCTTAACGATGGTGCTGTTTAAATGCTCCAGTTCCTCCTCTACGACTTTCAGGGTCTCCTCGTCGGTAACCCGCATCCCGTCCACAAAATCCGTCTTTTTCTTGGTTGCGCGCATGCGGTCGCTGATATTCGGGCCCCCGCCGTGCACCAGGACCACCCTTAATCCGACGAAACTCAAAAAAACTATATCCTCTAATACGCCTTTGCGGATTTTTGTATCGCCCAGGATGCTGCCGCCGTATTTGACTACGATTACCTTCTTATGGAACTTCTTGATATAAGGCAGCGCCTCGATCAGGACCTCCGCCTTTTTAATCGCCTCTTCCATCAGTCCTCACTTAAGATCCTTCGTCCTTGGCTTCGCTTAAGGACTCAGGATAAGTTCGGCTAGACAACTTATGTTCACTGTCGTTCCATAAGTTGTGCCCTCACTTAGTTATATTCCGCGTTTATCTTCACATACTCCGGTGTCAAATCCGATGTATAAACCGTCGCGCTTGCTTTTCCTCTCTGAAGAGACACATATACATTTATTTCTCTTTTATTTAAAGAGCTTAATCTAATATTTAAGTCTTTTTCTCTTACCTCTATCCCGCTTGAGCCGATTGCGGCGACAATCCTGCCGAAATTGGGATTTTCCCCGTAGATAGCGGTCTTAAATAGCACGGAGTTGGCGATGGCTAACGCCGCTTTTTTTGCCTGGGCATAATTCTTTGCCCTGCCGACTTGGATCTTAATAAATTTAGTTGCCCCCTCGGCATCCCGGATAATCAATTTTGCCAGCTCCAGGCAAACCTTATTCAGGGCATTGGAAAAAAGATTAAAATTCTTCTGATTATCTATTAAGGCGCACCCTGAAGCGCCGTTTGCCAGCAAGAACACGCTGTCGTTGGTGCTCATGCATCCGTCTACGCTGATACAGTTGAAAGAACTCTCTGCCGCTTCCTGCAATGCCCTCTCTAACGCCCCGGCGCTGATATTGGCGTCACTAAAAATAAATACCAGCATCGTCGCCAGCTCAGGAGCGATCATACCTGCACCCTTGGCAATACCGCAGAGGGTAACTTTCTGCTTTCCGATAGCGAAGCGGACGGTAATCTCTTTCGTAAAAGTATCGGTTGTCATTATCGCCCTTTTGGCATTATTTATGCCCTGTTCTGACAAGCCGCTGACCAGCTCCGGCAGGCGGCTTTTTATCTTGGAAACCTCCAGCCTCCTGCCGATAATGCCCGTCGAGCCTACAAGGATACTTTTCTTCTCTATTCCCAGGACTGCGGCTAAACTTTCGGCTGTGGTATTAGCGTCAATAATCCCTTTGTTTCCCGTGAAGGCATTGGCATTGCCGCTATTGACTATAATCGCCCGGAATTCCTTATGGGCCGCAAGGTGCCTCTTGCTTACCTTAATAGGAGCAGCCTGAATTTTATTGGCGGTAAATAAACAGGCGGCCTTTGCGGGGACTTGCGAATAAAAAAGCGCTAAATCCGGTTTACCCGACTTCTTTAAACCGCAGGAGACAGCACCGGCCTTAAAACCTAAAGGCAGAATCGCCTTTTTAGAGATGATCATAACAGGGCCGTATCCTCCGCAAAGCCATACATGATATTCATGTTCTGCACTGCCTGGCCGGATGCGCCTTTCAATAAATTATCGATGGCAGCGATGACGATTATGCATTCAGCGCTTTCCTTAATCCCGATATCGCAGAAATTGGTCCCGGCAACATCCTTTAACGCGGGGAATTCCCCTTCATCTCTTATTCTTACAAAGGGTTCTTTTTTATAAAATTTCCTGTACAGGCTGGCCAATTTCTCTTTCGCCCGCTGTTTAGCCGGCGTTTTCCTGGCATAGATGGTTGCTAAAATTCCTCTGTTTAACGGCAATAAATGCGGCACAAAGGTCACTTTCAATTTTTTACCGGCTAATTTCGACAACTCCTGGTCAATCTCCGGGGCATGCTGATGAACATCCACTTTGTAGGCCTTAAAATCCTCATTAATCTGCGGGAAAAGAAAACTCTCGCTCATTTTTCTTCCTGCGCCGGTTACCCCTGATTTTGCGTCAATGATTATGGAGCCCGGCTCAACTAAACCAAAAGCCGCCAGCGGCCCCAGCCCCAATATGCTTGCCGTCGGGTAACAGCCGGGGTTAGCGATAAGTCTAGCTGTTTTAATCCTGGCCCGGTAAATTTCCGGCAGGCCAAAAACGGCAGCCGGCAATAGTGTTTTATCTTTATGCCTGTGGTTATAGTGTTTTTCGTAAACTGCCGCATCTTTAAACCTGTAGTCGGCGCTCAGGTCAATAACCCTTTTACCCGCTTTGATTAATTTGGGGACGAACTCCATTGAGACCGTATGCGGCAGAGCCAGAAAGACTAAGTCGCAAGAGGCAATAATTTCTTTGAGGTCCGGTTCGGCACAGACCAGGTCTATTCTATTTTGAAACTTCGGGTAAATCCGGGATATTCTGGCGGGTGCCTCAATTTTTGCCGAAATATTTTTAATGCGCACCCCGGGATGCCTAAGAAGAATGCCGATTAATTCCTCTCCTGCGTAACCGGTTGCGCCCATTATAGCTACGTTAATCATTTCCACTCCTTTAGATATCAGGTTCATATTAAGCCAAAAAACCGTCGACGTCAAGTATTTTTCTCGTCGATACATTGATAATTGCAACATCTCGTTAAGGTTAAACAATAATTACTCTTCCACTATCTCAACCTCAACCCCCGGCTCTTCTCTCACTGCGGTGCTCGTCGCATTCGTCTCGACTTTTTGGGTGGGTCCCCCCATCCCCCACAGGGGGTTTCATAGAAGAGAAGCCCTAAAAAGTCTCGCCTCATATACATGCTCCTGCGCGCCTTATGTTCGTTCAGAGCCGGGGCTTGAGGTTTCGTCAACAAAGGGAAATGCACCTGGCACTCTTCGCAGCGAATGGAGCTTTTAGGCAAAGCATGCTTGAGTCCGCCAAAGTACTGTGGCGGACGAGAGACCTTTGCCGGCCTTGAGCAAAACGAAAGGCAAAAGCGACTTGAGCGAGAAGAGTAACAGGGGGCAGTTCCCTTTGCGAAAATTTTAGCGCGTGAACAAAGCCGCAGCAGGAGATATCAGGACGAGAAGAGTGACAGGGGTAGTTCCCATTCCGCGAGTAATACCCCGGAACAGGGCAAATAAAAAATCCCGCTCTTCCAGCGGGATTTAAAGAAAAATCGGATTTTTAATTTCCTCTCAACGTCCTCCTATCTCTTAGTCCACTGGAAGCGCCTGCGCGCGCCCTTTAAGCCGTATTTCTTGCGCTCCTTCATGCGCGGGTCGCGCGTTAAGAACCCCTGTTTACGCAAAACATCCTTCAGCTGCGGCTCTATTGACATCAGGATACGGGCAATACCCAGCCTCAAAGCGCCCGCCTGTCCGGTAAGCCCCCCGCCTTTAATATTGGCAATAATATCGAATTTATCCGTATTATTGGTTATAACCAAAGGCTGCTTGATGATAATCCTGTCGGTCTCGCGCAGAAAATACTTTTCATAAGGCCTCCGGTTTACCGTAATATCGCCTTTACCGGGGAAAAGCCGCACACTGGCCACCGATTCCTTACGCCTTCCCACTGCCGTATATTTTTTCGTTTCGTCCATAACTTAATGAGCGCTTAACTTACGAACACGATAGTGCGAGTAAGTTAATGCGCGAATTAATCCTGAGTCCGCCAAGATTTATGGCGGACGAAGGATCTAGCTTAAATTCACTATACCTCCAGAATAACCGGTTTTTGATCTTGATGGGGATGCTTTTCGTCAACGTAAACCTTTAATTTCTTAAGCATCTTTCTGCTTAAATGCCCTTTGGGCAACATGCGCTCCACAGCTAACTGGATAACCGTAGCGGGTTTATTTTTAAGCATGTTTTCCAGGGTTACTTCTCGCAGGCCTCCGGGGTAACCGGAATAACGCCGGTATACCTTATTTTTAAGTTTTCTTCCGGTAACCTTAATTCTTGATGCGTTTATCACAATCACGCCATCACCGGTATCCAGGTGCGGGCTAAAAATAGCCTTGTGTTTGCCCCTTAATATCGTAGCCACCCGGGCAGCAAGCCTGCCCAATATCTTATCCCTGGCATCTACCAGATACCACTGCAGCTTTACGTCTGTTTTTTTAGGTTCGAAGGTCTTATTCATAGAGTTAAAAGTATACCATATTTTTTTATTAAGTCAAATAAATTTTATGAGCGGTTGACTTATGCGACTACAAAGGAGCGTAAGTCAATGTGCGAGATTCTTCACTTTGTTCAGAATCGTCCATCGAGTCCTGAGCATGGCGAAGGACGAAGTGAAGGGCGAAGGATCTCCATATTACCTGCTGGTCAGGGTCAAAAGTTCATTTCTAGCCTCCTGGAACCCCGCTTCTGCGTTGATTGAACGGTAAATCTCCTGCGCCTGGCGCAGGCACTCCCTGGCCCGGTGTCTTTTACCCGGCTTCTTCTTATAAAGCACCCCCAGCCGGTAATAAGCCTCTGCCAGCTCCGGGCGGGCATTTATCTCTTTGGCCAGGGCGATGGAACTGCGAAAATACTCCTCTGCCTCCCCTAAATCATCCATTGCCATATACAGCTCTGCGATCATACTGTAATCGCTGGCGATGCTTTGCCTGTTCCCCTGTGCCAGGTCAATCTCCAGGCCCTTCATATAAGAATCCAGCGCCTTCTGGTACTCCTTTTCAAAAAGGTGGATTTCGCCGATATTGAAATAATAATCGCTCAGCTCGTGTTTGAGTTTCAGTTTTTCAAAGAGCAAGTAGCTTTTCTGGTAAAACTCCTTTGCCGTCGCCAGGTCATCTTTATTGGTGAATAACAGGCCGAGGTTAAAATAATCGCAGGCCAGGTTATACCTGTGTTTATAATGATTTATTCTCTGGCGGTTAATCTCAGCGCTCCTGGTTAACAGCTCCAGCGCCTTATCGTTATCTTCCTTATCCATATACCAGACCGCCATTTTTCCTAAGGCATCGGCTTGGTTTAACTTGTCTTTATTATCCGTACTCACCGCCAGTGCCTTGTTATAGAAATCAATGGCCTTGGTATGCTCGCCCTCAAGATGATAAAACCAGCCTATCGAGAGGTATGCCGAGGCTAAGTTTTTTTTATCGGCCCGGCGTTCGCTGAATCGCGCGTATTCAAAATAATGTTTTAAGGCGTTTTCTTCATCCCCTGTCCTTTTGTAGGCATCGGCAAGCAAAGGGTATGCTGCCAGAAACTCCGGTTCCTTTTCGATAATGCGCCCGCATAAGGAAATAACCTCCTGGTTTTTCCCGTTAAGATATAATTTACGCGACTTTGACAAAAGAAAATAAACACTGGGATTCAAAGAAGGCAGCCAGGCATAGAGCAATATCCCCAGAGAGACAGCGGCTGCTGCCAGAGAAACCAGGGCTAACTGTTTTTTATAATATAAAAGCCCTTTTCTTTTTTTCGGTTTTGCCTCTTTTATCTTTTCTCTAAAAATGGCGAAATTAGGGTCTCCGTAAAGAAGGTAGCTTGCCCAGGCGATATTGTTGATCCCGCATTGCCTGATCAGGGCAAGCCGGGCCATGCGCATACAGCCCCCTACGGGCCTGCCGGAGATTAACTGGGCATAGAACTCCTTTGCAAATAAAAGGCTCAAGTCATCTTCTATCCTGCGCACCGAGCCGATATAATGGCGCACCCCGGAAAATAAAAATGCCGAGGAAAGGCCGTAATTCTCTTTCTGGTAATCCTGGCTTAAGAGGCCCGCAGCGGATTCTGCGGAATGGCAGGCATTGGAAAAAATAAGCGTCGGCAGAGAGAATGTCGAACCCATCGCCATTATATCTTCGGCGGTGAACCTGCCGTCGCTTAACACCCAGCCGCTCTCAGAAGGATTATCGGGCTGGTATTCACAGTGGCCGGCAAAATGCACGATATCGTAATCGCAAAGGTTTTTCTTGACGTACAGCTTATCGATCCGGGTAGACTTAAAATCAATGTAGATTTTATTTCTCCTGCGGTCGAATTGGTTTTTTATGTTCAGCCCTTCCAGGTATGCGGAATGCAAATCGTCGGTGGGATTAGCCATAATCAGCATATTCGGGACTGCGGCCTGACTGCGGTAATGCACTGCGGCCGGCTCCTCTTTAGTCCTAACCACCCGGCCCAGATTAAAGTTCAGGCAGAGGAAATTACTTCCGTCATAAAGCAGCTCCCAGGGAATATTGATTAATTCTTCGTCTATGGAGAGGATTAAATCCGGGATACGGGTGTTTTTGAGCCTGTTTTTTACCGGGGCACTAAGTAAATGGTCCCAGAGTAGCTGTCCGGTCTTAGTCAGGCCCTTAATCAGCTCAAGCTCCAGGGCCCCCCGCTGATTAGCCTTATTCAGAAGAGATACTGCCTCCTGGCATAAGCTGTCGATTTCCGTAAACGAGACCCGGCAGAGGTTGTAATGCCTTAACGTCGAGGCAACCTCTTTTTGCTCGAAGAGGCTCATCTTCAGGTTACTGTCCTGCTTTAATATATCCAAAACCAGAGGGCTCTCTTCCTGCATGGTCAGCTCTTTATATCCAATAATACCGTAGCAAGCTTATCGTCGATACCGGAGATCTCCAGTTTATACTTGCCTAATAATACATGCTCAAAAGTTACCGCTCCTGAGCCGGTAAGGTAAGACTCCAGCTCCAGGTCCTCCCTGATAAGCGTAACCCTTAAATCCTTAATCACCTTCTGCGTTTCTTTATCTTTTACCGAGATATTCAGGTCAAAGCTCCTGCCTGACTTATTCTCCACCCTGATCTGGACCCTTAACTCTTTGAAATCTTTCAGGATGATAACCTCGTCCCGGAAATCCTTTATCTTGCGCGCACGTAAAAGCGAAGCCGCCAGCACCTCCTGGCCGAAAAGCACATCGCCGCTGGTCCTTAAAATCTCTATCGCCCTCTCTTTAAATTGCAGGACTATCTCCAATAGAGAACCCGTATCTGCGCCTGCCAGCAGCTCCTTTATATAGGTAAGCGCACCTTGCGGCAGCTGGCTTTCCTCAAGATTCTCCATCTCCAGGCTCAGGCTGAAGGCCTCAGAGCAATCCCGGCAACTTACTAAATGCGCCTTTATCGCCTCGCCCTCCTGCTCGCTCAGGCGGCCTTCAAGAAAACAGGCCAAGGCCTCTTCATCGGGGTGCGCGCCCTGCTGCTGCTGTTGTTGTTTTTGAGCGGCCTGCCAGCTGTTATAAACCGACTTGATCAAAGCCTCTAATTTATTGGTCATCGCCGTATTCCTCTCCTACTATAATAGACGCAAGAAAATTAAGAATCTAACACAAAACCTTTGCTCTTGAAACACTCCCGCAGGCGCGCTATCAGCCGGAGCTTGCGCATGTCTATGGCGCTGCGCGAGACTTTAAAATGTTTCTTTAACTTTTCCGGCTTGATCCCGCGGTTCAGGTATAATTCCAGAAAATATTTATCTTCGTTATCCAGCCTGTCGATACATTCGTGCAGGCCGCTAATTTTTTCTTTGCCGATAAGCGCATCCAGCGCCGAAACTGCGCCGCCGGCAAGAATATTTTTTAAGGGGCCCCTGCCCTCTTCGTCCTGGTCCATAGAAACCGCCGGCTTTATCCTGCGGGTATAATCTATGGTAAAATTAACGCTAACCTGCCTCAGCCAGCTGGCCAGAGAGCAGCCGTTTTTAGCGCGGTAGGTCTTTAGCTTTTTAAAATTGTCCTTGATTAAGGAATGAAAGAGTTCCTGGCAGATATCGCCGGCGTAACTTTCTGAGGCGGCAATACCCTTGCTATGTAAGACTCTGTGGATGTAACTGTAGATAAGGCGTGAATATTTCTCAACGAATTCATCCCAGGCAAATGGATCCTGCCTGATACAGCTCTGGACAAATGCTAAATCGTCCATAGTCTTATTATAACATCAAAAGAGCAAAAATCTATATTTAAAAAAGATGCCTTTATAACTAAAGGGTTAGGTCATTGGGTTAGGGTTAAGACGCCGGTATTGAAAATTGGGTTAAGGTTATGTAAAAACCCTAACCCTAACCAAACTACCATACCGGCTTCCTAACCTTAACCTAACTACCTAACCTTTATTTGAGCAGGGAGTTGGAGACGATGAAGGCGGCAAAAACGATAGAGACCATCGACATCAGCTTAATCAGGATATTCAGGCTGGGGCCGGAGGTGTCTTTAAACGGGTCTCCTACCGTATCACCCACCACACCTGCCTTGTGCGACAGGGACCCCTTGCCTCCGTAATGGCCTTCTTCTATATATTTCTTGGCATTATCCCAGGCGCCGCCGGAGTTCGCCATCATCACCGCCAGGACAAAACCGCAGACTGTCGCGCCGATTAACAGGCCTACAACCGCCTCTACCCCGATAAGTAAACCAATGGCGATAGGCGATATAATTGCCAGGAGTGAAGGCAAAACCATCTCTTTTTGCGCTGCGACCGTAGCAATAGTAACACAGGCCGCATAATCCGGCTTTGCCTTTCCTTCCATCAAGCCGCTGATCTCCTTAAACTGCCTGCGTACCTCAACTACAATCTTACCCGCTGCCCTGCCTACCGCGCGCATGGTCAGAGAGCAGAAGAGAAAAGGCAGCATCCCGCCGATAAATAAACCTACCAGGGCCGCCGGATTCATAAAGCTGCAGGTTAAATTGCCTCCGTGCAGCCCTACCTGGTCACGGTATGCGGCAATCAATGCCAGGGCAGTTAACGCCGCCGAACCGATGGCAAAACCTTTACCGGTTGCCGCCGTAGTATTGCCTAAAGAGTCCAGGGCATCGGTCCTTCTTCTCACCTCGGGAGCTAAATGCGCCATCTGGGCATTGCCGCCTGCGTTATCGGCAACCGGGCCATAAGCATCGGTTGCCAGGGTAATCCCTAAGGTAGAAAGCATGCCTACCGCAGAGATGCCTATACCGTAAAGGCCGGCCGCAAAATTCGCAGTCCCCCCGGCAAAAAAGAAACTCAACAATATCGCACTGCCTACGACCAGCACCGGCACGGCCGTTGACATCATCCCTACTGCCATCCCGCTGATAATTACGGTTGCCGGCCCGGTGAGGGTGGCATCGGCGATAGAACGCGTAGGCTTAAAATTGCTTGATGTATAATATTCCGTAGACAGCCCGATTAAAACCCCGGCAATTAATCCGGTAACCACCGACCAGTAAATCCCGATATGCTGCTGGCCCAGCGTAAATTTAATCAGAAAATAAGCACCCACCGCTATTAACATTGCGCTGATAAAAATACCCTTTCTTAAAGCGGCTAAGAGAACATTCTGTTTTGCCTCTTCGCTGCTCCTGACGAAAAATGTCCCCAATATCGACGCTACCACCCCTACCGCTGCCATAACCATAGGCACGGTTACACCCAACACGCCTAAGCCAGCAGCGACACCCAAAGCCGAAGTAGCAACGATAGAACCTACATAAGATTCGTAAAGGTCAGCCCCCATGCCCGCGACATCTCCCACGTTATCGCCTACGTTATCGGCGATTACCGCGGGGTTACGCGGGTCATCCTCCGGGATACCCGCCTCTATTTTACCGACCAGGTCCGCGCCCACATCAGCGGCCTTGGTAAAGATACCGCCGCCTACCCTGGCAAATAAGGCCTGCGAACTGGCGCCCATCCCGAAACAAAGCATGGTAGAGGTGATCGCGGTAATTTTATCCGTCCCTATGGGGATAGGGTGTGAAGAATAATACCAGTCGAGGAAATAATACCAGATACTTAAATCCAACAGCCCCAGTCCCACCACCACCATCCCCATCACCGCTCCGCTTGAAAAAGCAACGCGCAGGCCGGAGTTCAGGCTTTTTATCGCTGCGGCAGCCGTGCGGTTGGAGGATTGGGTGGCGATACTCATCCCGATAAACCCGGATAAGCCGGAAAAGAACCCTCCGGTAAGGAAGGCAAAGGGTACGAAGATAACCAGGTAATTCCTGAATGCCAGGCCCAGAAGGATAAAAAATACCACTAAAAAGAATAAAGATACGCCTAAATACTGCCTTTTAAGGTACGCCCTTGACCCTATCCTTACCGCCCGGGCAATCTCTTTCATCGTATCGTTGCCCTCATCCTTTCTAAGAATAAAAAACGCAAGGTAAGCAGCAAATAAAAGCGCGGTTATTGAACCCACCGGAGCCAGTATCAATAAATCAAAACCCATCTTAGCTATCCTTTCTTAAAAATTTTAAATACACGGTTTTCCTTTTCCATAAACGTATTTTCAGGGCTCTGACTCTACGTCTATGACCTCATCACGCCGCCCGGGCGGGCAAGATAAAGAGGAGATCTTTCTCATCAATATCTTAGCATTTATAACGAAGAGGAGGATTAAAATTCCCTCCAGCGATAACCAGGCAAGCGGCGGCAAGAGCAGCCAGCCAAAGATTAAATTGAACGCTATTGCCAGCGCCAGCAGGCATCCGGATTGGCCGAAAAAAACAAATGAGCTCTTCTTATAGACAGGCCCGGGCATCTCTTAGAATTTCTCCCAATGCATTATTTTATCGAGGCCTTTCTTAGCTGCCTCTTTAAAGCTGCCCTCTGCGGCAGGATAACCCAGGGCAACCAGGCTGACCAGTTTTAATGAATCCGCAACGTTTAATAACCCGGCGACCTCGGCGCAATAGGGTTTCTTATCCCCGGCCACCCAACAGGAGCCTATTCCGTATCCGGTTGCCGCAAGCAATAAATTCTGGGTAGCGGCACAGCCGTCTTCCAGATAGTATTTAGTATCGCGGCAAAATACCGCAATACAGGCCCTGGCAGAAGCGATAAAGCGGCCGTTTTCGGCCAATCCCGCGATTTTTTTCAGGGTAGCCTCTTCGGTAATGACGATAAACTCCCACGGCTGGACCCCTCTGGCAGTGGGCGCAAACCTGGCCGCATCTATTAAATCGGCGAGGATTTCTTTCGGGATAGGACGGTCTTTATATTCGCGTATGCTTCTTCTGGCTTTAATAACCTTGATTAAATCCATCACGATAATTTTTTATGCACCTCGGCGGGGATTGCCCTTGGCTTGAGGTCTTTTCCGACACAAACCAGGGTTGTCTTTGCTAAAGATATAAGCCGCTCATGCTGGTTTATTATCTCGCATTCAAACTCCATGCTTGCCGTGCCTAACTTGCTTAGCCGCGTTAATATCCGCAGGGTATCGGCGTAAAAAGCCGGAGACTTATAATCTATCTCCTGGCGGGCAACCACAAAAAGAGTGCCGCCTTCAGCAAGCTCCCGGACCGAAACCCCCCGCTCTGCCAGCAAGAGCGTGCGCGCCTCTTCCAGAAACTCCAGGTATCTGGCGTAATAGACTACGCCACCGGCGTCTGTATGGTGGTAATAAATTTTTACTTGCAAATCAGTTGGTTTAACTTCTCCGCAAAAGCCTTAAATTCGTCGTTTTTACGCAGGTTAATCGGCCCGCTTTTTGCGCCGCTGATCCTCTCATCGAGCTCCCTCTCCATCCGGTAAACCGGACCGACGATACGGTGCGATAACTCCAGCGCAATAAACCATACCAATAACAGGATGACCGGCACCGCGATGGCGATAATCACGTTGATCTTATGCAATACCGGCACTAAATTATAGACGATCAACTCCGGAATTACCATCTGCAAGGCCATCAGGGTAAAAATCAGATAATACATGCAGATGCCTATAATTGCCGCCGGTATAACCGCCGAGCCAAAGATTAAAATCAGCAACTTGTTCTGCAGAGTAGTCCCCAGGTATTTCTTTTTTCTTTTATTATTTTTCATAGCCCACCTTTATGTCGTCGTACTGCGCCTCGGCAGTACTTGTCGTGTTATCCGAATCGGTCATAATCGCAATTGCCCCGGCCTTGCCGGGCCTGCTTCCAAAGGTTCTCCTGAAATCATCGTAGACATTCCTTTCTTCCTGAACCCATCTCCCCAGGTTCTTCTCTCCCGATTCGGCGACAATTATTTTTAAGTTTGAAAAAAGCGCATTTTCGATAACCGTCCCCTCAGGGATTTCTTTATCCCAGACGTACTCCAGGCACTGGACCCTGGTAAAAGGAAACCTGGGAAAAATAACGTAAAACCTGGCCGCATAATCATCTTTCTCTACCCACTCCCCCTCTTGGTTTACACCCCCTTTCTTATCGGGGAATTTGATCACCTTCCATCTCCAGTTGACCATTGGATGTGTCTTGGGGTCAAAACTCAACCAATAGAGGAGTCCCGAAGCAGAATTATTGCTGTAAGCACTTAGATAGCCGTCTTCTTGATCCCCAACGACAGTATATAAAACCCTGCCTTTAAAAATCTTTTCTTCCCATCCCCGCAGCTCTTCATCCTTTGCAAACCTGAACCAGGCCGCCCCTTTAAAAACCTTATCGGGCAGCGGTCTCTGCCAGATCGCCGCCAGCCAGGCAGGAAGCGGCGCGATAGTTAAAAATAAATATCCCGCGGCATAGATGATGATCAGAACAGCCAGCAGGACGATAAATCTTTTCTTATTCAGCATTTATTGCTTTTGCCGTCAATAGCTCTTTTTTTTAGGGGCAAAGATGTCCGGGGTCGGAGGCTCTGCCGATTCCTGAACCCCGCTGTCGTCGGTCGCCTTTTCCCTGAGGGTCGTATCCGGGCCGGCTGATTCTGTCATCGGAACCTCTCTGAGGGTAGTGTCAGGTCCGGCTGACTCCTGAACATCGCTGTCATCGAATACGTCCTCCCTGAGGGTAACATCAGGCGCAGGGTATTCCTGAATCCCGGTGTCGTCGGTTGCGTCTTCCCTGAGAGTGGTATCCGGCATGGTAGTATAGGGGTACTCTTCTATGCCGCCCATATATGGCTGAGGGGTCTCTTGAGCAACATTGCCCCCTTCTGCATCCCGGTCATAGGTAAGCACCTGCTCTGAACTCTGTCCTTTCTCAAGCAACTCTGCACCGGCGGGCCTGCAGGCGATAAGAACGGATAAAAAAATAAATAATAAAAAAACATTCTTTTTTAACATTTTTACCCCCTTTTTAACTCAAGCAAGATTATACCTTAAAAACAAATAGGCCTCAAGAAATATTCTTGAGGCCTATTGATTGCGCCGGGGGGAGTTAGGTTAACTCTTATCTGCGCAAATCAAATTTCTTTTTTAATTCGGCTAATTCGCGGGCTTTGACCTTAAGGGAATTTTCCAGGATGACCAGCTTCTTCTGGCAGCCGTTAATTTTACTGTTGAGTTTTTCTGCCTCGGAAGATTTGGCAGACAGCTGCCCCTGTAATTCCTGGCTGCGCGAATCAAAATCCCTGCTTGACCGGGCTAATTCAGTTTCCTTTGCCTTCAGGGAATCTTCGAGCGAATTTAATTTTTTCAGGTATTTAGCTAATTGATCGCTGGATGCCCCCTCTAGCTGTTTAACTGTATTGTGTAATTGCTCAATCCAGAGTTGGTTATCGAGCTTGTCCTTTTCTGCCTGAGCTAACTGCAAATTAGTTTCGTCCAGGCGGATATTCAGCTTCTCTATTTCTGTATATTTTGCGGCCAGTTCCAGCTCCCTCTCCAACAGCCGCTTATCCATGCCCTGCTGCTGCAGTTCTAATTCCCTGTTTAATGCGGCAATCTCCATCTCCTGCGCCTGTAAAAGATCCCTCACCTCAGCCGCCCTTGCTTTAAAATCTGCTATTTCCAGGTCCTTGAATGCCTGCAGCTGTGCGATCTGCCTGTTTTTATCCAGGTTTTCATCCTCAAGGCGCCTTAGGTGCTCTCTGAGTGAATCGAGCTGCCGGTCCTTCTCGGCGGCCTCGATCTCTTTCTCCTGGAGAGCAGCCCTGAACGCCTGCTGCCTGCCGCGAATCTCCTGCGCATATTCATTAATCCGGCAAACATAGCGTTCTGCATCCGACAATGCCTGGTCAATCTGTTTTTCTCTCGACGCTGCATCGCCTTCTGCGCCCTCCTCTCTCTCTTTCTTAAGGCTGGCAATCCTCATACTCTTATCTACAATCTCCTCCCTGAATTGGCTTACGGCAGCCCGCAACCATCTGTTTTCTTCCCTGAGTCCTGCCTCAGGCCTGATTCCTGGTTCTGCCTCAGGCCTTCTTCTTTCGCTGACCTGTGGCAATTCTTTAACCGGGCTCATTTTCTTCAGGTAATGCTTTGCCAGGGCATTATTGGGGTCGATAATCAATAGCGTGTTGAACTCATGCCTGGCGTTTAGGAAATCGCCCCGTTCGTAAAGCACTTTTGCATAATCGTAAAGAAAGGTTGCCATAGGCCAGGCATTCTGGTGGCTATTCTGGGCATTTATAGGCAGAGGAATTACGTTAAAAATGAAAAAGATTAAAAAAGTTTTTATTAAGAGTGGAATTTTTTTCATATCGTTTGGCCTGTTTTCCTGATTTTTTTAATTGTCTTGGTTAAATAAAGGAGTTGCGGAAGAGAAATTAATATATAAGCATATAATACACGCTTTTATACCCGTGTCAAGCCTATTTTTGTCACTAAATATCCAGATTCCCTTTTTCGGCTAAAGGCCCCTTAACTTCAAACTTATATCAACCAGGGTCCTGATTAAAAACGATTTCAGGAACATGATTATCAGGAAGGCAATTATCGGCGAGATATCGATGCCAAACTTTAAGCTCCCCGGCAGCATCTTCCTGATCGGATAAAGTATGGGTTCGGTAGTCTTGTATAGAAACTGCACCAGGGGATTGCGGGGATCGGGGTTAACCCAGCTTATTATAGCGCGGACTAATATCAGCCACCATAAAATCATCAGTGCAATATCCAGAATATACGCTGCGGTGTTTATGAGATTGGCGAAGATAAACATAGGCCTCCTCCTGTTCCTTGCTAACGGTAATAATTATAGACCTTCAATGCGGTATTAGAAATGAATCTTTTGGATATCCGGCTATTTGCCACGCCCCTGGTCAATGCGCAGATTAAAAAGTCGCCCTGCGGGGCATATACTATCCCGACATCATGGCAGACCTTCATCTCCAGCCCCGTTTTATGGGCGACAACTATATGGCCGGGCAGCAGGGCAGGGATACGGTCCCTGGTCTTTTGCCGCTTCAGAAGCTCCTGGCACTTCCGGGAAATAAAGGTATTACAAAGCTGATTGCGGTAAATCTTTTCCAGTATATAGCTTAAGTCCTCGGCAGTAGTATAATTTTCCACCCCGTTTTTCCTGCCGCCGAACTCCATCATTTTGCGCACAAGGTCGGTCTTTTTGAGGCCGAATTCCCTGAAAGAGTTGTTCAGGAAACCAAAACCCAGCAATTCAATAAGCATATTGGTAGCTGTATTGTCGCTGGAGATAATCATGCGCTCTACCAGCTCTTCTATTGTGAATTCGCTGCCCGGCGCCATGTTTTTTAACTCACCGGAGCCGGGGACTTTGTCAGAGGCCTTTAGCTTTAGCTTGCTCTCCAGATTTATCTTGCCGCTTTGTCCCGCTTTAAAAACCGCCGCCATAATCGGAATTTTCACCAGGCTGGCCGAAGGGAAAAGCCTGTCTTTATTCAAAGATATCTCCCAGTTCATCTTCAGATCCTTAACCAAAATAGCGCTTTTACCTTTATAATCACGGGCCTGGCTTAATAAATCCTGCCTTAAAAGCACCCAGCGGGCCTTTTTTTCCTCAAGCAGGACCCTTTGCTGCTTTAGCCGGGGATATACGAAAAGAAAATTCAGAGAAAGGGCCAGAAAAAAAACCAAACAACACAGAATAAAAAATAACTTTCTGCCGGACATAACTAGTTCAGGTATTCGCTTAAGGCGTTTTGAGTCCTGGGGCCGATAACACCGTCGG
>JADHYK010000011.1 GCA_016782485.1 Candidatus Omnitrophota bacterium | reverse complement strand
AGACGTCATCTCTTCTATTTTAGCCGAAGAATACATTACGATAGCTAAACAGAATCCTGAGGTATTTCTTAAACAAGGAGAAACAAAATGAAAGCAGCCATATACGCGCGATATTCTTCCGAGAATCAAAGCGAAAAAAGTATTGATGACCAAGTAAGAGTATGTAAAAAATACTGCACAGAACATGAACTCACGGTTTGCGAGGAGCATATCTATGTGGATGAGGCGATTTCTGGCTCTCTTATTAACCGGCCGGGACTTCAGACTTTAGAGAAAGCCGCAGAAAACAAAGAATTTGAAGCTGTATTAGTAGATGATTTATCAAGATTATCCAGAAGTAATCATCAAATGCTTACTTTAGTGCTTAAATTTAACTACTATCAAGTTAAGTTAATTTCTGTTTCTGATGGCATAGTTACCGATGATGAAAATTCAAAATTAGGCATTCAAATGCGTGGATTAATAAACGAGTTATACTTAGATGACCTGGGAAAGAAAACTATGCGCGGACTGGAAGGCCAGAAACTGCGAGGATTCAGCGCCGGCGAAAATGTTTATGGCTATCTTACACAACCTGTGGGGGAACTACGACTCAATAAACGAGGCCAAGCCAAATACGAAGGTAAAGTGCATAAAATAAACCCCGAAGAGGCAGAAATTGTCCGGAAAATATTCCAAGAGTTTATCAATGGAAATAGTATCCATAAAATAGCCGCAAAACTAAATGAAGATAAAGTGCTGACAAAAAAAAGTATGAATGGCGGCTGGAATGTATCAACCGTGGCAAGAATACTTAAAAACGAGAAATATATAGGTACATGGGACTGGAGAAAATATAAAAACGTTAGAGATCCAATGACCGGCAAGAAAAAGGTCGTTCTTCGTCCAGCCAAGGATCGTGTTCCGATATTTAGAGAGGATTTAATAATAATCAACAAAGAAATCTGGGAAAAAGCGCAGAAAAGATGGCAGGAACTTAAAGGAACCTGGCCGGTAAGCAAAAAAAGGAAGGCCTTTTACCAACAAAAAAGTTATATACACACCAGTCCTACTTATCTCTTCTCAGGGCTGATGAAATGTAATATCTGTGGCGGGGCCATTGTCCTGATTAGCGGTAAAGGCACGGGCTATTACGGCTGTTATAACGCCCGGAGGAAAACTTGTAAAAATATGCTACTGATCCCCCGCAAGAGGATTGAAGAAAAAATCATTACTCAACTTAAAGAAGAATATTTGACTGTTGCCAATCTTGAATACATCTATAATAAGGTTGAAAAGCTGACTGCGGAAGGATTTAATGAAGTTCCGGAGTTAGTAAAGAAGAAAAAAGCGCAATATGAGAAAATCAAGCAAGAAATACAGAATTATCTCAATTTCATCAGGGTTGGGAACATTTCAAAGTCAGTCTCAGAGGCATTAACTGATGCGGAAAAGCGGAATGAAGAATTGAAGCAAGAGGTTGATTCTCTAGAATTTCAGAAAGAAAATAGCTTTAAAGCGCCGCCTAAAGAATGGATTAACCACAGACTGGAAAACTTGCGGGAAACGCTGAATAAAGATACCGTCTCTTCTTCTCTGGTGCTTAAAGAACTACTTGCGCCTATAAGCTTGGAGCCGGTTTTAACTAAGGAAACTGACTTTTATCAGCTTTTTGGTGGGGATGAGAAGGAATTCAAACCTTATTATGTCGCACACACCAAAATTCGAACCTTAGCCCTCTTAGATGAGGAGCAAAAAGGTTCGAATTGGTTGCAATGGCGGAGGCGGGAGGATTCGAACCCCCGGGTACCTTACGGCACCTCCGGTTTTCGAAACCGGTGCACTCAACCAGCTATGCGACGCCTCCATTAATGCGCGCCTGGCTTCCTTGCGAAGAAGAAAAATAATATAGCGCAGGCGATATAGAAAAATCCTACAATAACGTTCTTCTTAAGCAACCATTGATGAAAGGTAAAAATATTGGTCTCTAACTTGGGGATTACTCTTTTCCTGATTCCGCCTATCTCCCTGCCCAGTTTCTCCTCAAGTTTGGCGTATCTTTCTGCGGTGATGATTAAAAATAAGCCCACCAGAAAAATTACTGGGCTGGCCCAAAATATAATTATTCTGATAACCTGAAAAATAGGGAGTTCTCCCAACGAATTTTCCATCATTTTCTCCTTTCATCTTTTTATCGTACTGTGGCGGAGGAGGAAGGATTCGAACCCTCGGAGACCTTACGGCCTCAACGGTTTTCAAGACCGCCGCATTCGACCACTCTGCCACTCCTCCGGATTTTTAGGAAACTTTATTAAATATAGCATTAAATATCTTTGCCGACTCCTGCCAGGAGCCGCTGAAAAACCCGGCAAAAGAGAATTCTTTAAAAGCCAAGCTCAAGAAAAGCCCCAGCAATAAGAGCATTGCAAGATAAACCAGCGTTAATCCGAAGAGGTAATTTGCCTTCAAAAAATCGCGCCTGCCGCAATTCAGGGATTTAGCGCTAAAAACCAGGTGCATCGCGCTGCTGAATCCGATCAGGAGAAGAAAATAACTGCTGATCCCCTTTGCACCCGAGGTAAAGGCAAATATGCCGTATACGATGAACAGGGCTAAGGTATAAGCCGGGATAATATACGAGGCGGCCCCTGCCAGGGGTTTGGAAAAACTAAAAATTCTGCCTAGCGTTTGCTGCCCGTAATTATAAACTAACTCCGGCTGATAAATGAAGATATAAAATATGGCAAAACTCGCCACTCCCGCCCAAAAGTAAAGCGCAAGATCCCCCTTTAGCGTATTGAATTCATTAATAAAGGAAGCCGAAAAGGAATAAACCGCCGGAAGCAGCAGGACTCCTGCCGCAAACTTTATCACGGCAACGGCATTCTTCGAAAAAAACGCCATTAAGCAATCCTTTCCTTACCGCCCAGATATGGGCGCAGCGCCTGCGGTATCAATACAGAGCCGTCCTTCTGCTGGTAATTTTCCAGCAAGGCGATTACCGTACGTGCCAGGGCAATCCCCGAACCATTCAGGGTATGCACATATTGCGCCCCTTTGGCCATTGCCCCTCTGAACTTAATATTTGCCCTGCGCGCCTGGAAATCTTCGAAATTAGAGCAGCTGGAAACCTCCAGCCACTTATCAGAACCGGCGGCATAGGCCTCCAGGTCATAACACTTGCTCGCGGCAAAGCTCAAATCCCCGGCTGCCAGCATAACTACCCGATAGGGCAGCCCTAATGCCTGCAAGACCTCTTCGGCATCATTGACTAATTTTTCCAATTCATCATAGGAACTTTGCGGCTTAACAAATTTTACCAGTTCCACTTTGTCAAACTGGTGCACGCGGTTAAGCCCCTTTGTATCCTTGCCGTAAGAACCGGCCTCCCTCCTGAAACAGGCCGTATATGCGGTATAATAAACAGGCAGCTGCTTTTCCTCCAATATTTCGTCGCGGAAGATATTGGTTACCGGTACCTCGGCGGTAGGAATGAGAAATAAATCGTCGTCTTTAAGCCGGTACATATCCTCTTCGAGTTTAGGCAGCTGTCCGGTGCCGGTCATCGAAGCACGGTTCACCAGAAAAGGAGGAGAAACTTCGCTGTAACCGTGTTTGGCGGTATGCAGGTCAAGCATGAAATTAATCAGCGCCCTTTCCAGCCGGGCGCCCAGCCCCTTGTAAAGTACGAAATTGGAACCGCTGATTTTTGCCGCCCGGGCAAAATCAATGATATCCAGGCGCTGGCTCAGTTCAATATGGGTTACCGGCTTAAAATCAAATTCAGGCGGCTCTCCCCAGGAACGCACAACCTTGTTATGCGAGGCGTCTCCGCGCGGGACAGAGGGATGGGGGATATTGGGAACGTTAAAAAGCATCTTCTCTAATTCTGCAGCCAATACTTTAAGATTCTTTTCCAATTCGTCAATCTTCTCGGAAATACCCTTCATTGAGGCGATCTTTGCCTTGGCGTCTTTTTTCTCTTTCAGCAACGCGCTTATCTGGTCATTTGCCTTATTCTTTTCTGCCCGTAAAGCCTCCAGTTCGCATAATATCTTACGCCGGGAGTCATCTAACTTGATCAAGCCGTCCAGGTCCAATTTCAAGTTACGGTCCTTAAGCGCCTGTTTCAGCGTCTCCTGATTTTCCCTGATAAACTTTATATCCAGCATATTTACCCCTTTATGACACCTAACGGCCGCATACGACAGACGCGTTTGGAAATACCGGCATTAGCCACCACATCTACCACTTCGTTGACGTCTTTGTATGCCTGCGGCGCCTCTTCCACGATGGTGCCGCGGCCGGATGCCTTTACGATTATACCCTTAGATTCCAATTCCTTCAATAAGGTATTTAAATTTATACTCCGCAAGGCGGCAGTGCGCGACTTCAGCCTTCCTGCGCCGTGACACGCCGAGCCAAAAGTCTCCTCCTCCGCCTTTTTGGTACCGACTAATAAATAAGAATTTCTTCCCATATCCCCGGGGATAATTACCGGCTGGCCTGTTTTTTTATACCTCTCAGGCAGCGCCGGGTGGCCCGGGCCAAAGGCGCGCGTCGCGCCCTTGCGGTGGACGCATAATTTTTTTTCTTTGCCCTCTATTTCATATTTTTCTATTTTTGCGATATTGTGGGCGACGTCGTAAATAAGCTCCATCCCCATCTTCTGCCAGGACATCGCAAAAACCTTCTCAAAGACCTCACGTGTAAGATGCATCAGGCACTGGCGGTTTGCCCAGGCATAATTAGCCGCGCATTTCATTGCCCCTAAATAGGCCTTTCCTTCGTCGGAATTAACCGGCGCGCAGGCCAGCTGGCGGTCCGGGACATTGATATTATATTTCTGCAGGCAGCGGACCATGCTCCTAGTGTAATCGTCGCAGACCTGATAGCCCAAACCGCGCGAGCCGGAATGTATCATTATGGTAACCTGGCCTAAATTAAAACCAAAGGCATCGCAGAGCTCTCTGTCGTAAAGTTGGTCAATAGCCTGTACCTCTAAAAAATGATTCCCTGAGCCCAAAGTGCCGGACTGGGCTTTTCCTCTTTCATAAGCCCGCTCTGAAACCGCACCCGGGTCTGCCCCCTCTATGGCCCCGTATTCCTCGGTACACTCTAAATCCTCTTCTGTACCGTAGCCTTTTTCTACCGCCCATCTTGAGCCCTTAACCAGGATCTTTTCCTCTTCTTTTGCGCTCACCCTTATATCGCCCTTGGAGCCGACTCCGGCAGGGATATCCGAAAACAAGGCATAGACTAAGTCCTTTATCTTGTCTTTGATATCTTCATATTGGAAATTCGTTTTCAATAACCTCACGCCGCAATTTATGTCAAAACCGACTCCTCCGGGGGAAATCACCCCGCCTGAATCTATGTCCGTAGCAGCGACCCCGCCGATACAAAAACCGTAGCCCCAGTGTATATCCGGCATAGCCAGTGAGGCCTTCACGATTCCCGGCAGGAAAGCGACATTAGCCACCTGTTCCAGCGCCTTATCGTTACGGATATCCTTCAGTAATTTCTCGTCGGCGTAAATAATCCCCGGCACGCGCATGCCGGGTTTATACGACCTGGGGATGCGCCAACGGTAATCGTCAATTTTTTCTAACGGGACCTCAGACATCAAAAATCACCTCTGCCATCCATTTACCGTTATCTTCTTCTAATTTCAACTGATGGTAAGTAGCGGCTTTAATTTCGGTATTCGGTTTAAAAGCTGCGGCATCTTCGCCGCTGACAACCGCCTGCAGACTTTTATTATCGAGTACGCCTATTGTAAAGCGGGAAAAGATTAAATTTTTTGCTGCGGATAAAGATAATAATTCATTCAGCCAGTTTATAAAAAGTTCCTCAAGATTTTCTGCCTGTTGAGCTATTTTAATGCTTTTCAGGGCTGTGCTCGCGGGAGTTCTTCTCTCGGCGATAATCTCGAACATCGCTGAGGCGGCATTCGCGAACAGGGCCTTCAGATTACCCCCCCTTACCCTGATGCCGATGTCTGCGGTATGCTCGATAAATTCGTAATTTTTCACAAAAAGAATTGGGCCACGATGGAGTCGAACCATCGACCTTTTCCTTAAGAGGGAACTGCTCTACCAATTGAGCTAGTGGCCCGTTTTAGTTATGAATTATGTTATTCTAACAAAGAATCGCCGGATTTGCAATTGTATTTGCGCCTGGCTGGAGTCGAACCAGCAACGCTTAGCTCCGAAGGCTAACGCTCTATCCAGTTGAGCTACAGGCGCAATAAAGATAAAAAACCCACTCTTTTTTAGTCTGCGGCACTTTCTATCGCTACCTAAAGAAAAGGTGGGCCTTTTTATATCGGTATCGGCGCTTTTATTTTATTTCTATAACGCTGTTATGCGTCCCGAAGGCGTTGCTTACGCTATGGGTGGAATTCGGGTCGTTAATCCAGGAACCGTCTACGACGAATTTGTACTCATATGTGCCGGGTTTAAGATTAAGCTTAACCATCCAGTTGCCTTTGGAATCTTTTTTTGCGGTAAGCCTCTTATTATTCCAGCTATTAAAGGTACCCGCAAGGCTAACCCGTTTTGCCGCAGGTGCATACAGCCTGAATTCCGTTGTCTTTGCCCTCAAACTACACTGCATAACCATCTTTCACCTCCATTGTTAATTATACTTTTATATCTAATAGCTCAGGCCCTGTCAATATTTTTGTTTATACCGCCACCACACAAAGCCCTTTTCTATCCGCCAGCTTAATCGCTTCTTCGCGGTCTATGAAAAGAGTCTTGTCCGCTTCTATTGCCAGGCAGCGGGCCCCGGCGCTAATCAGCTTTTTTATCGTCACCAGGCCTACCACGGGGATATCAAAACGCATATCCTGCCTGGGCCGGCTTACCTTGACCACGCTCACGCCGCTGCGGCGGCTGATCAACCCTGCGCGCCTGATCATATTGTCCGTACCCTCCAACGCCTCAACGGCCACTATCGCCTTTGATTTAACCGCAACCGCCTGGCCTATATCCAGATCGGCAATCCTTTTTGCCAGCTCCAGGCCGAAATGAATATCCTCCCGGGTTTCGGCGTCGGGCTGGCAGCTGGTGAGCGTGCCTTTTGGGGGGAGAAAATCCTTAAGGAAGACGGTGGAGTCCAATAATTCCAGCCCCTCCCGCTGTAACCTGTCCGCTATCGCGCTGAAGATGGTATCGGCCCTTTTATCTTTTATCCCGGCAAAGAGATCCCTTAAATCCCGGCTCTTGTAAATCTGTTTTCCGAAAAGCTCAGCCGGCCTTATCTGTCCGGCCAGGGCCACGCGGGCCACCCCCTCGCCTTTAAAGATATCGAAAATCCGGGAAAACTCATCCAAGCCTATCCAGTAAACCTTCTCCACCAGATTTTTTATTTTAGGCGAGGTTTCGCCTTTTACGGCAACCGCCACTATCCTGGCGCCGCTTTTTCTTGCACCCTCGCAAAATAAAAGAGGGAACTTCTTGTTGCCGGCAATTAATCCTATCCGCTCCATAACTTATGTCCTCACTTATTTCCTGCAGGAACTGACTATGCCACGTTCTGAACATTTTATAAAATTTAGTAGACGGGATGTTTCCGGGGCCGGCTTTAATTCCTGCTCTATTTTTTCCACAGCATGCTTAATAGAAAGCCCGGAATTAAACAGTATCTTAAATGCGTGTTTAAGTGCCGAGAGGGAGTCTTTGGGAATATTGTGCCGCCGCAGGCCCACAATGTTGAGCCCATATACACGGGCAGGATGGCCGTCGCAGGTAGAATATGGCGGGATATCCTGGACCACCTTGGAGCAGCCGCCGATGATAGAAAGCGTGCCGATTCTAACAAACTGATGTATCGCAACCAGGCCCCCCACCACCGCCATGTCCTGGATAGTTACGAATCCGGCAAGGGTGCCGTTGTTGGCGATAATGCAATTATTGCCTACGACGCAATCGTGGGCAATATGCGAATATGCCATAAAGAGATTATTATCTCCTATCAAGGTTTTCCCTGTGCCTTCGGTGCCGGGGTTAAAGGTGCAATACTCGCGGATAATATTATTATCGCCTATCTCTAAAATACTTTTTTCGCCTTTAAACTTGAGGTCCTGCGGACGGCTGCCGATAACCGCTCCGCTGAATATTTCGCAGGACTCCCCGATTATCGTATGGCCTTCGATTACGCAATGTGCGCCTACTTTTGTCCCTTCGCCTATCGCGGCGTTATCCCCGATAAGAGAATACGCTCCGACGGCTACGCCCTTGTCCAGCTTTGCCTTCTTGGAAACTATAGCCGTGGGATGAATCTGCATAATTATGCCTCAACCAACGCAAACATTAAGTCCGCCTCTGCCACCACTTTCCCGTCGACTAATGCCCTGCCGTGCACCTGCCCGGTCTTGGATTTTATTTTTCCGGCCACCACATCGAGTATCAACTGGTCTCCGGGTACTACCGTCTTTCTAAACTTAATATTGTTGGCGGCCATAAAATATGCCAGTTTCCCGCGGTTCTCTTCGGAGGCAAGCATCATTACCCCGCCCACCTGCGCCATCGCCTCCACTATCAGGACACCGGGCATAACCGGCCGGCCCGGAAAATGGCCTTTAAAAAAGTAGTCGTTTATGGTCACGTTCTTTAACCCTGTCGCATGCTTGCCCTTTTCCAGGGCGATAATCCTGTCTACGAACAGAAAGGGTTCGCGGTGAGGCAAAACCTGCATAATCTGCGTAACGTCCAACTCTTCCCCTACTTCCACGGCTAAATTAGTGCCCACGCCCGCGGAAGAATACCTCTGCCTCTGCTGGTCCAGTTTTTTTAATAATCTCAGGTTCAGCAAGTGCCCGCTTTTTAAGGCGATAATATGCCCCTTTAACGGCTGGCCTAAAACATATAAATCGCCCAGGAGATCCAGTATCTTGTGGCGGACAAACTCATCTTCATAACGCAATTTATTTTTTATAACGCCGCTTTTACCCACCACCAGCGTATTCTCGTAACTGGCGCCGCAGCCTATGCCCTTTCGCTGCAACTCCTGCGCTTCTTCCTCAAGGCAAAAGGTGCGCGCTAAAGCTATTTCATCGCGGAAGATCTCCTGATTGAAGCATAACTCTTTAAATTGGATCTTCAGCATCGGATGGTCGTAACTAAGGGTGTAAGAAACCTTAAAATCCTGCGAAGGCACCGCCATAATAGAGGCGTTATCCTCCTCTAGAAAGATCGGCTCTTTGATAGCGTAATATTGGCGCGGTTTATCCTGTTCTCTGATGCCCGCCTTAAGCAGGGCATCGACAAAACTCTTGCTGCTGCCGTCAAAACCCGGTACCTCCTGATTATCTATTTCAACATAGAGGTTATCTATCCCCATCCCCGCTAATGCCGCCATCAGGTGTTCTATTGTATGCACCTCAAATCCGTCCTTACCGACGGAGGTGCGGCGGTGGCTGCGGTCCTGGGAAAGAAGGAAGGCAGGCGTAACCGGAATATGCGGGCGCTGCGGTAAATCCGTACGCACAAACTGGATTCCCGTATCGGCCTCTGCCGGCTTAAAGGTTACCTTTACCTTTGTCGCGGTATGCAGGCCCGTTCCGCTTAAGGAGAGTTCTTTTAAAATGGTCCTCTGTTTATCCATCTATCCCTGTTTTTTTAGTTTTGCTTCCAGCTCTGCTATTTTTTTCTTTAAGGCTCGTACGGTCTCGTACAATTTAGGCAGGTTCTGTACGCAGGCATTGACTTTTTTGGCGATATTGTGCGGCCGGGCAGGATATCCCGATACTGTGGTGTTGGGGGGGATTGATTTAGTTACCCCTCCTTGAGCCGCTACCACCGCACCGTCTCCGACGCTGATATGGCCGACTAAACCCGCTTGTCCCGCCAGGGTTACGCCTTTGCCCAGAACCGTACTTCCGGAAACCCCGGCCTGCGCTACGATAATGGAATTCTCGCCGATTATAACATTATGCGCAATCTGCACAAGGTTATCTATCTTTGTACCTCTGCCCACCACGGTCTTGTCAAAACGGGCGCGGTCAATTGCGACATTCGCCCCTATCTCAACGTCGTCTCCGATTTCAACCGTCCCTATCTGGGGGATCTTATGGTGCAGGCCCTTGACGTCAGCAAAACCAAAACCGTCGGAGCCGATAACCGAACCGCTGTGGATAATTACGCGGTTGCCAATACTGATGCGTTCGCGGATGGAGACATTGGAATAAATCAGGGTATCCGAACCTATGCGGGTATGGTGCCCGATGAAACATCCGGCATAGATTACCGTGTTGTCTCCCAGGCAGACACAATCCTCTATAACGGCGTAAGGGCCGATGGCAACATCCTTACCCAGAGATAAATTTTTCCCCAGTATCGCAGCCGGATGTATCCCCTTCAGGGGAGATGTCTCGTTGGGCGCAAAACTGGCCACAATCTTGGCAAATGCCAATGAGGGATTTTCCGTACGTACGATGGGTTTTTTATAGGTTGCTACCAGGTCTCTGGCGGCGATAATTGCCGAAGCACGGGTCACCCCCACCAGATGAAAATACTTGGGGTTTGCCACAAAGGTAATATCCCCTTCATCTGCCTCCTTTATCCCCGAAACCCCGGTAATTACCACGCTGTCATCGCCTACGATTTCTCCGTCGATGAGCCTGGCTATTTCTCTTAAAGTCTTTTGCATCTGATTTTCTTCTACGCCTCCGGATATTTATTTATTTTTGTCTAATATTTTCATAACTTCATCGGTGATATCCAGCCGTTTATCCTGAAAGACCAGCACGCGGTCATTAAATACCATTGTGTAACCTTCTTTTTTAGAATACGCCTGCACCGCGTCTTCGATATCTTTAAGTATATCCTTCATCTTTTCGTCCTGCTCTTTGCGCAGGTCGGTCTGCTGGAGGCGGTCATATTCCTGAAAATCCTTTACTTTTTTCTCCAGCTCCTGCTTCTTTGCCTCCTTATTTTTCTCGCTTAAAAGGTTCATTTTATCTTCGAACTGTTTTATTTCATTTACCCTTTTGTCTCTTTCATCGGTATACTTCTTTTCCCTATCGCTTAGGGCTTTATCGTAAGTCTTGGTCTTTTTGTATTCGCTGAAAACCCGGCTCAAATCAATATAGGCAAATTTATCTGCTGCCTGGGCAATGCCGACGGCCGCCGCCACAAAAACCAATGCCAACAATACTGTCGTAAATCTCCGCATCTTTCTCCTCCTTTAAATGAACACTTGACTTACGAATACGATAGTATGAGTAAGTCAATGTGTGAATTTATCCCGAGCGGTTTGCTTTAATAATCCGTAATCCGCGAGGGATCCTTCGCCCTTCGTTTCCTCAGGGCTCAGGATAAGTTCGGACAAATAAGTTATGTTCGCTTACGCTCCATAACTTATGTCCTCACTTAAAACCCGCGGCTTGCGGAAAAATGGAACATCCCCCTGCCCTTTTTCTCTTCTCCGGGTTCTTTATTAACCGGTATGCCGAAATCAAGCCGTATCGGGCCGATGGGGCTTTTAATGCGCACGCCTATGCCGAAACCCGACTTAAATCTTCCCGAACCGAACTCGTCCGAACCGAACTTATTTACTTTTGACCATACATTGCCTATGTCATAGAAGGCCGCTACTTTCAAAAAACTAAACAATGGATACGTGTATTCCAGATTACCGATAACTACCGCCTCTCCTCCTAACGGATCCTTGGAGGCAGGGTCAATAGGCCCGACTTTTCTTTCATGATAACCCCTTATCGAATCGGCGCCGCCGGCAAAGAACCTTTCATAGAGGGGTATATCATTGGAATCGCTGTACGGCTCTGCTACGCCGGCACGCAGGCGCGCCTCAAGCGTTGACTGCCTGAATAACGGAAAATAGTGCGAGGCCCTGCCGGAAAACTTGGCAAAATCCTTGCTGCCGCCGAAAGGCCCTCCGGCGCACTCAATGTTACCGGCAAAGACATCGCCTCTGTAGGTCTCGTAAATATTGTCCCTGCTGTCGTAAGTCATCCCGAATTGCACGCTGCTAACGGTATTCTTACCCTCCTCTTTTTTGAGGTCATCACTGGCATCCCCTGAAATGTTGGAAATGTTTATCCGGTCGTAACGGTACGTCGCATCCGCCCTGATATATTCGGATAACTCCTTGCCTAAACGCAGGTCTCCGCCGGTCACCACCTGGTCATAACCATAACCTACGTCGGTATCCCGGGTATGTTCGCGCCGGTAAAGATCGAAACCGAAGGAAACGGGGTAATCAAAAACCCAGGGTTCGGTAAAACTTAAGTCGAAAGCACTGGTGACCGTCCCGAATGAACCGCGGAACTTCAAATTCTGTCCCCCACCGGTAAAATAAGGAAAATTCCTCCAGTCAAAGTTATTCTGCTCTATCTCCACGAAGCCTACGAAATCCTCCACGGTGCTGTAACCGCCGCCGAAACTAAAGGCCCCGGTCTTTGACTCCCGCACATCCACTAACAGGTCTTTTTTGTCGGGGACAGGCGTATCTTCGGTATCGTAACTTATCTCCTCAAAGAACCCGAGATTGACCAGCCTCTCCTTGCTGCGTTTTAACTTTTCGCCGTCAAATCGCTCGCCCGGGCGGATCCTGAGTTCCCTGCGGATGACGATATCCTTGGTCTTGACGTTGCCCCTTATTTTAATCTTATCCACGTAAGCGATTTCGTTTTCAATAATATTATAGATAATATCTACGCGGCCGGTATATGAATTAAGCGAAGTCGTTTCCTGAATTAAACAGGAAATATAGCCGCGGTCAAAATAAAGGCTCTGGATGTTCATAACATCGGCTCGTAGGGCCTCCTGGCTGAATACCTTCCCCGGCACGCACTCCTTCAGCCTGGTGAGGATTTCGCTCTGGGGAATATCTTTATTACCCTCCACGGTAACATTCCCGACAAGATACTTCTTCCCTTCGTTTATCTTTATGGTGATGTATAATAAATACCCTTTCTGCGCACCGGGTTTGACTTGGTAATTTACTTCCACGTCGGTATAACCCTCCCGGCGGTAGAATGCCTTTATGCGTTCGATATCCTCCTGGAACACATCATCCTTCAAGAGGCCCGGGTTAAAAAGCCATGCCCTCTTGGTCTTCATCAGCCTTAAGATGCGCCTCTGGGTAAAAGCCTTATTGCCTTCCACAGAGATATTCTTAATGCGCACCCTCTTGCCTTCGGTAACGATAAAGGTTACGCTTACCTTCCCGGTCTCCTTATTGAAATCCAGCTGGTATTTAATCCCTGCGTCGCTGTAACCCTTCTTCTCATACAGCCTCTTTAAGATGCGCACATCCTCGGTTAAGCTGGGATAATCCAGGTACTGTCCTTCTCTGGATTTAATCTCCTCCCGTAATTTATCGTCTTTTATGGTAAGGCGCGCAATGCCGGAAAAAATGATTTTCTCGACTACCGGCCTCTCTTTAACCGTGATGACTATCTTGACGCCGTCTTTATACTCTTGCGTATCTATCTTTATATCGCTGAAAAAACCCAACAGATAAAGCCTCTTTAAATCGTCGTTAATGATATTCTCCCGGTAGATACTGCCGATGCGTGTCTTCATTTTGGATAAAATGGTATTTGTGCTTATGGATTCGTTGCCTTTTACTTCGATGGCGGTAACTTTCACGGAGGGCTGCTGTCCGGCCTGCTGCTGGTCTTCTGCCAGAACAGGCAGGCAGGCACCCGGGATTAAAAAAGACAGGAGCATTATCAGCAATATCTTTCGCATGGCGGTCATTATATATAAATTAAGTATCCGAATCAATAATTATTCTATCCTGGAAATATTCTCAAATCTGGTATATTCTTTGATAAAAGTCAGCCTTAATGAGCCTACCGGGCCGTTACGCTGTTTTGCGATAATCACCTCTGCTGTCCCCTGATGTTCAGAGGCAGGGTTATAATACTCCTCCCTTAAGAGCAAAGCCACCACGTCAGCATCCTGCTCGATGGCCCCGGATTCCCGTAAATCCGAAAGCTGCGGCCGGTGGTCGGTACGCGATTCCACTGCCCGTGATAACTGGCTTATCGCTATTAACGGAACGTGCAATTCCCTGGCCAGGGCTTTTAAGGAACGGGAGATCTCAGAAATCTCCTGCTGCCTGCTCTCTATGCCGCTTGAGCCGCGCATTAACTGCAGATAATCAACGATGATCAGCTGAATATCGTGATGCGCCTTTAATCTCCTGGCCTTGGCGCGCAACTCCATTACCGATATCGCGGGGGAATCGTCAATAAATATAGGCGCCTCGGAAAGCTTTCCTGCCGCTGAAGTAAGGCGCGGCCAGTCAGAGGTTGCCAGATACCCGGTCCTGACCTTGTGCGCATCTACTTTGGCATGAGAACAAAGCATTCTCTGAACTAATTGCTCCTTGGACATCTCCAGGCTGAAAATCGCCAGGGGGATCTTTTCTACCACGCCGGCATATTCGGCGACCCCCAGGGCAAAGGCGCTCTTGCCCATCGAGGGCCTTCCTGCCACCACAATTAAATCAGAGGATTGAAGCCCTGCGGTGATGGTGTCAAAGTCAATGTAGCCTGTCGGTATTCCGGTGACGTGCGCTTTTTTCTGATAAAGGCGGTCTATTGCTTCGATGCTGTCCTTTACGATTTCCTTGAGGTGCAGATATGAGGTATGCGTCTTTGTATCGCTGACCTCAAAGATGAACCTTTCGGCATCATCAACTATCTTGTCGACACTGCCGTCGCTTTCATAGCAGAGCGAGACGATACGCGTAGCGTTATTTATCAGGGTCCTTAATATGCTTTTTTCTTTGACTATGCGGGCATAGTGTTCTATGTTAGCGGCGGTGGGAACTGAATTTGCGAGGGCGGTTAAAAAACTAACCCCCCCTATCTCTTCAAGCCGGCCGCTGTTCTTGAGTTCCGCATTCAGCGTAATCAGGTCAACTGCCCTGTTGAGCTTATACAACCCTAAAATCGCCTCAAATACCTTGCGGTGCGTATCTTTATAGAAGGAGTCGGGAGTTAAAAGCTCTACCGCCACCGAAATGGCATTTTCATCAAACAGCATCGAACCCAATACGGCAGTTTCGGCTTCCAGATTTTGGGGCGGAACCTTTTCTAAAGATAAGTCGTTAGCCATAATTATTAGATCCTTCGCCCTTCACTTTGTTCAGGGCTCAGGATAAGTTCGGTCATAAACTTATGTCGGCTTATGCCTCCATAAGTTTAGACCTCACTTATTTTTTTACTACCCAGACTTTCAGGTTTACGGTGATTTCAGGGTGCAATTTCACCGGCACTTCGTAAATGCCCAGCGATTTTATCGGCTTGCTCAAGATGATCTGGCTTTTGTCGATGTCGAAACTTTCCTCTTTCAGGGCCGCCGATATATCCTGCGCAGTTATGCCCCCATACAGATTTTCATCTTCCTGGGTCAAAGACGCGATAGTCAGGGATAACTGGGTAAGCTTGTCTTTTAATTCTTCGGCTTCTTTCTTCAGGTTTTCTATCTGCGACTGTTTCCTTTGCTGCTCCTGTTGGAGCCTCCTGAGGTTGGCAGAGTTAGCCGGCACGGCTAAGCCGTTCGGGATAAGAAAATTACGGGCAAAACCGTCTTTCACCTTTACAATCGTGCCGGCCTTGCCTAATTTTTGCACGTCCTCATTCAAAATTACTTCCATAAGTTAATGAGCGCTTGACTTACGAACACGATAGTGTGAGTAAGTAAATGCGCGAATTAATCCTGAGGCTGCGCAAGCAGCCGAAGGATCTATTGTTGTCTCGCTTAACGTATATAAGGCAGCAGCGACAGGAATCTGGCTTTCTTTATCGCCTCCACCACCCGCCTCTGGTGCTTTGCACAATTGCCTGAAAAACGGCTCGAGACAATCTTTCCTCTTTCGGTAACGAATGCCTCCAGCCTCTTGACGTCTTTATAGTCTATGGTCTTTACTTTACTGGTGCAAAAACGGCAAAATTTCTTTCTCGCCAATAAATGGGTGCCGCGTTTTTTGATGATCTTTTTGTTGCTCTTGGTAAACGACCTGGTCTTAACTTTCATTTGCTTCCCCCTCGCTTTCCTCTAACCATGCCGACTCGGTGGATACGGCCGGTTCTTCTGAAGAAACTGCGCTGCTGGCAGGTTCTGACACCGCCCTGCCGGCAGTAGGAGCGCCTAAAAACTGTACGCGCTCGGCCCTTACTTCGATCACGCTGCGTTTCTGCCCGGCGTTATCCTCCCAGGAGCGCGACTGCAAGCGGCCCTCCACAAAGACCGCCCTGCCCTTCTGCAGGTACTGGTTGCAAGTCTCTGCCTGTTTATTCCAGACGACTGCGGTAATAAAACAAACCTCCTCTTTAAGCTCCTGGTTTTTATTGCGGTACTTTCTGTTCACTGCCAGCCGGAGATTCGCCACTGCCGTCCCCTGCGGAGTATAACGCAACTCCGGGTCCTTGGTCAGGTTCCCCATCAATAATACTTTATTGTAACTAGCCATCACTATCTCCTTTGTTATTACAACCTGGTAATAAGAACCCTTAAAATATTCTCGTTCAGTTTATAGGCGTGGTTTATCTGGTTGATCGCCTGCGGCGGAAGCTGAAAATTCAAAAGATAATACGCGCCTTCCTGCTGTTTTTTTATCGGAAAGATAAGCCTTCTCTTTTCCGACCAGACCGCCCCTGAGGATACGCTGCCGTTGTTTTTTGTGACCCCATCGGCTATCTGTTTGAATAAATTCTTTTTTTCCTCCTCGGACAGATCGGGCTTGATCACAAACATAGCTTCATAATTATTCATCCTTTTTCTCCTAAATGAACGCTTAACTTACGAACGCGCTTAGTGTGAGTAAGTTAGTGCGTGAATTTATCCCGAGTCCGCCGTGACTCCTGGCGGACGAGGGATCTCTGGTTGAAGATATTCATTGCCTCTGTTATGCCCTGGTTAACCCAGGTTTCGCAACACTCCTGCGCCTTGCTGAGAACCTTAAGCATCTGTTTTTTTTCCTTCCCTGTAAAGGGCGATAAGACGTATTCGCTTGCCTCTTTAGCCTTTACGGGCCTGCCGATACCGATACGTAAACGCGCAAATTTATCGCTTCCCAACACTTCGATTATCGAAGCCAACCCCCGCTGCCCGCCCGAGGAACCCCGGGCCCGGATTCTTATCCTGCCAAACTCCAAATCCAGGTCATCACAGACTACCAGCAGATTGTTCAAATCTATCCTGTATTTTTTCGCCAGGTCTGCGACGGCATTACCTGAGAGGTTCATAAAGGTCAGGGGCATTGCCAGTATCAGGCTTTGCTTTGCGTATCCGGCCCTGCCGCTCAGCGAAAATGTCCCCTTATCCCGCTTAAGGGGCGCTTTCAGGCCTTTACTTAAAGCCCTGATTACGGAAAATCCGATGTTGTGCCTTGAGTCTGCGTAAAAATCGCCCGGGTTACCTAAACCGACAATAAGTTTCATTAAACTGCTTCAGATTACTTCTCTTCCTTCTTCTCTTTCTCTTTGGCCTCTTTTTCTTTCGGCTCTTCTTCCTGGCCCTCTTCGACAGGGGCCTCTTTCTTTTCCTTTATTACTTCGGGCTCAAGCGGTATTTCACCCTCTACTGCTTCAGCCGGGACCTCTTCCTTCATCGGTTCTGCTATGGAAAGAACGGCTGCTTCCGGGTCACTCAAAACCTTGACCCCCGCAGGTATCGGTAAGTCTTTGACATGTACGGCATCCCCCATCTTCATCGCACTTACGTCCACCTCGATGTTCCCGGGTATATTTGTCGGCAGGCATTCAACTTCAACCTCCCAAAGATTATGTTCCAGAGAACCGCCGTCCTGTTTAACCCCTACAGGCTCGCCCTTGGCAACCACCGGCACATTGACCTTGATCGCCTTGGTAAGCGAAATCTCATTAAAGTCCACATGGAATATATCGCCGTGCACCGGCTCATACTGAATTTCTTTAATCAGGCAGGACCTGGCCTTTTCTTTTTTGTCGCCTTTAACCTTGAGGTTAATCACCACGCTTTCTATATTATGGTGCTGATGCACCAGCCTGAGGAGCTCGCTCCTGGAAACCGCTAAAGCGATGGTCTCTTTGCCCTGGGCATAAACTACCGCCGGGATAAAGCCCTTGCCCCTTAAATCCTTAACCTTACCCCTGCCTAACTCTTCCCGTAATCCCGCGGATAAACTTATCTCTTCCATATCTTAATCGCCTTTCTCCTCCTGCTACTTTTTGATCCTTCGGCTGCTGCGCAGCCTCAGGATAAGTTCGGCCAGACAACTTATGTCGTTTACGCTCCATAAGTTGTGGCCTCACTTAATCAAATAAAGAACTTACCGACTCCTCGTTATGAATCCTTTTTATCGCCTCTCCCAGAAGGCCGGCTACCGATAAGACTTTAATCCTGGGGTGCCTTTTGTGTTCAGGAAGAGAGATGCTGTCGCTAATCAAAAGCTCTTTGAGCTCTTTGCACTTATCTATGCGCTCTATCGCCGGGCCGGATAAAACACCGTGCGTTATCGCCGCCATAATAGATTTTGCCCCCGCTTTCTTCAATGCCGCGGCAGCCTCAACCAGAGAGCCCGCCGTGGCAATCAAATCATCGACGATAATCGCGTTCTTCTTCTCTACGTCTCCGAGTATATGCACTGCCTCGGCTTTTTCCGGAGAAACGCGCCGCTTATCTATTATTGCCAGCCCCCCGCCCATTCTTTTGGCGTATGCCCTGGCCATCTTTATACTGCCCACATCCGGAGAAACTACCACAACATCCTTCAAGCTTAACTCTGAAAGATAATCGTTAAAGACGCCGACTGCAAAAAGATGGTCTAGCGGTATATCAAAAAAACCCTGTATCTGCCCGGCATGCAGATCCAGGGTAAGGATTCTGTCCGCGCCGGTAGAGGCAAGCAGGTTAGCCACCAGCTTTGCGGTAATGGGGACCCGCGGCTGGTCCTTTCTGTCCTGTCTGGCATAACCGAAATAAGGGATGACCGCGGTAATGCGCTGGGCAGATGACCTTCTCAAAGCATCAATCATAATCAAAAGCTCCATTAAATGGTCATTTGCCGGAGGACAGGTCGACTGTACCACAAAAACGTCTTTGCCGCGCACGTTATCGTTAATCTTGACCCGCGTCTCCTCGTCGCTAAACTTGTCGACCACTGCGTCGGACAACTTAATCTTCAGGTACTTACAGATATTCCCGGCAAGTCCGGGATTGGCGTTACCGCTGAATACCGCTAATTTATCCATCTTTACTTAGTCCCTCCGCTTTAAAACCCTGGCAGGTACGCCCACCACAACTTTATTATCGGGCACATTCTTTACCACCGCCGAGCCGGCCCCGGTTACTGCCTGCCTGCCTATTTTTACCGGTGCCACCAGGACGGTATTTGAGCCGATGAACGCGCCGTTATTTATCACCGTGAGGTTCTTCTTTTTGCCGTCAAAATTGGCGGTAACGCTGCCTGCGCCGATATTGACCCTGCGGCCTATGCGGCTGTCTCCGATATAACAGAGGTGTTTTGCCAGGGTACCGGCACCCAATTTCGAACGCACTATTTCAATAAAATTGCCCGCTACCACATCGTCTTGGAGGGCCGTATTCTCCCTTAAATGGACAAACGGGCCGACAGAACAGCGCCTGCCGATTTTAACATTGCTATCGATAACGCTAAACGGATAGATAATGCTATCGCGCCCTATCTTTACCCCGTGATTTATAAAGGTCTGCCGAGGCGCGATAATGCTGATCCCCTTCTCCATAAAATCCCTGTTAATCCTCTGCTGCATAAGAGCATTGGCGCGGCTTAGCTCAACGCGGGAATTTACGCCCATTACCTCATCGGCATCATCCGCCTTGATCGCATCAGCCAGAAAGCCTTTTTTATAAAAAATCCCGATAGTATCGGTCAGGTAATATTCTTTCTTGCGTTTATTGAGCTTAACGCCTTTTAAAACGGCGTCCAGTTTCTCTTTATTAAAACAGATAATGCCGGTATTAATTTCTTTTATCTCCTTCTGGGCGTCATTGGCGTCCTTTTCTTCTACTACCGCACGGACAGCGCAGTATTCGTCCCTGAGCACCCTGCCGTAACCTGCGGGTTTATTTAACTGCGCGCTTAAGATTGTGGCGTCCAGTTCATTTTCTCTATGGTATTTTAAGAGTTTTTTCAGGGTCTCTTTTTTTAATAACGCTACGTCGGCGTAAAGCACAAGGACTGTTCCCTTAAAACCCTTTAATGGCTCAAGCCCCTTTTTAACCGCATCGCCGCTGCCGAGAAGTTTTTTCTGCAAAACTATTTTTGTTTTCCCCGCGGGAATTATCTTTCTTACTTCTTCAGACTTATGCCCCGTGACGACAACGGTCTTCTCTGCCCCCAGGCTGCGCGCTAAATCCAGGACATAACCCAACATCGGCCTGCCGCATATAGGATGCAGGGCCTTGGGCAATGCAGACTTCATCCTCCTGCCCTTACCCGCCGCCAGAATTATAATTGCTATATTATCCATCTTTATTTTTTGGTTCTCGTCCACACGAATACAATCTAAAATTGGGACGTGTGGACTCCGCCCTTCGGGCTAGAACCAGTCGCTCACCTTCGTTCGCTCCCCATAGGGGCTCTGCCCCTCTGGCGCTTCACTTCGTTTCGCTGTCACCCCAAAAGCGCGGGGAAATTTTTTCCCCGCACCCCTTTTGGTTCTCGTCCACACGAATACAATCTAAAATTGGGACGTGTGGACTCGAACCACAATAGCGAGACCCAAATTCTCGTGTCCTACCATTGGACGACGTCCCAGAGAGTGGATTTTACGCCGGATTTTGCGGGCCCTTTGCCTTCTCCTGTTCGTATGCCTCCAGGACGCGTTTCTGCAGATACTCCCTGAATACTTGCGTTATGGGATGGGCGATATCCTTGTGTTCCAATTGAGTATTGCCTGACGTATCGGTAGTAAGCGGTTTAGATATCAAAGGCTGCTGCGCCCCGCATTGATTGCAATATTTACTGCGCAGCTCGTTCTTAAAATTGCATTTCGGACAGGGCTGCTTAACCTTCCTCGAAGGCATGGCTATAAACAAGCCGCTTGTGCCTTCAATTACCTTTATGTTCCTGACTACAAAGGCGTTATCAAAGGTAACCGTTGTGTACGCCTTTAATTTTTTATCCGGTGAATCCTTAAGCACCACTCTGACCTCGGTTATCTCCATGGCCTACCCCCCCTCGAGCCGCTCTTTTGGTTTAAAACGTCCCCGTGACGTAAATCCGCCAGGATTTCTCAATGCGCCTGATTTTTCTGCGTAAGGTTAAGCCCTCCTTTCTCGAAGAGACAATGCCGAATACCGCCGGACCGCTTCCTGACATCAGGATTGTTTTTAGGCCTAAACTTACGAGCCGCTCTCTGATACGCCTTATTTGCGGGTATGCCCTGGCTGCTACTTCTTCCAGGCTGTTAAATAACATTCTGCCTGCCAAACCGCAGGCATCTTTACATATTAACGAAGGTAGTATTTTAACATCAAATTTTGGTATTGTCAACCCCGAACCGCAAGATTTACAAGGGGTTTTAAGCCTGCTGAATTCGTCCCATTTGCCATAAATCAGGGGTGTAGAAACTTTAAAACGCGGAACAACCAACAGATGCCACAGCCGCAGAGGCTGATTTGGCTTTAAAGGCCGTATTTTATCTCCGCGCCCAAAACCCCGGGCAAAAGAGCAGCCGTAAAGAAAAAAGGGGACGTCGCTTCCTATTCTTTTGGCAAACTCAAGCATTTTCTTGCGGGAAAGCCTTAAGGCCCAAAGCCTGTTCAGGCCCAAAAGCAGGGCTGCGGCGTTGCTGGAACCGCCGCCCAGTCCGGCGCCTACGGGTATACGCTTTATAATCCTGATCTGGAGGCCCTTTTTGATATTGAAATTATCGCTTAATAATTTTGCGCTGCGGTAACAAAGGTTGGTGTTGCCTTTGGGGACAAGGGGGTCGCTGCAGATAACCCTTATTTTACGGTCCCGGCGGGTGGTGAGGATTATTTTGTCGCAGAGGTCTATCCTCTCGAATAAGGTTTCTATGTTGTGGTAATTATCCCTGCGTTTATTCAGGACCGCCAGGTAGAGGTTTAATTTGGCGTAGGAATCAAGGACCAGTTTACCCACACTTAAGAGAGGCTTGCTATAACCGTTTTTTCGATATCGCCTGCGGTAAGATGGTATTCCTTCAAAAGCTCATCCGGCTCACCCGACTGGCCGAAGCGGTTTTTTATTCCCAGCCGCATTACCTTGACCGGGCAGTTCTCCGCTACCACTTCATCTATGCTCGAGGCCAGCCCGCCGGTGGCAGAGTGCTCTTCGCAGACAATAATACTGCGGCTTGCACGGGCAACTTTAATCACCGCTGCGGCGTCTAAGGGTTTGACGGTGTGCATATTGATCAACCCTGCCTTTATTCCCTTGCCGGCAAGGTTTTTTATTGCCAGAAGCGCCTGGTTCACCATAACGCCGCAGGCAATTATAGTGACCTCTTTGCCTGTAGCCAGAACCTGCGCTTTACCGAATATAAATTCATCTTTATTTTCCAGGGTGGGGACCTTGGCCCTGCCTAAACGCACATAGAAGGGGCCCTTGGTATTTACCGCGGTGATTATTGCCTCGCGGGTCTGCGGCCCGTCGCAGGGGACGATAATATTCATATTCGGGATCACGCGCATCAGCGCTATATCCTCCAGCGCCTGATGGCTTGCCCCGTCCGGCCCCACGGTAAGCCCGGCATGGGTGGCGACGATTTTGACGTCAAAATTGTTGTAACTGACGCTGTTTCTTACCTGGTCCCACGCCCTGCCCGTCGCGAAGATAGCGAATGTAGAAACAAATACGGTCTTTCCGCAGGCGGCAAAACCGGCTGCGGTTGCCATCATGTTCTGCTCCGCCACCCCGAAATTAAAAAACCTTTCGGGGAATGCGTCGGCGAACAGCCTGGTGCGCGTTGAACCGGATAAATCGGCATCAAGGACAACGATATCCTTATTCTGTTTGCCTAATTCAACCAGCGTCCTGCCGTAAACATCCCTCTGATATAACATTTCAGCCATGTCTATAATCCGAATTCGAACCAATGCGAAATAACCAATAACCAAGATACAAACACCAAACAAATTCCAATATCCAATAACCAATTACCAAACAGATGCGGGTTTTTAAGTTTGGTTATTGGGATTTGGTGATTGGCCATTGTTTGGTTATTGTTTCTTGGAATTTGGTTATTTCACTCTAATTCTTTCAGTGCTCTTTCTGCTTCTTCCTTAGTAGGGGCGCGGCCGTGAAAATCACAGACGTTTTCCATGAAAGAAACGCCTTTGCCTTTTATGGTATGGGCGACAATTACAGTCGGCTTGCCCTTAAACTTTGCTGCCTCTGCATAGGCGGATAGAATCTCGGCTATATTATGCCCGTTTATCTCCAGCGTATTCCAGCCGAATGCCTGCCATTTTGCCACCAAGGGCTCAAGCTCCATAATATCGCAGGTCTTCCCGTCGATCTGGAAACCGTTATAATCAAGGACGGCGCAGAGGTTATCGCATTTATAGTGGGCGCAGGCCATCGCCGCCTCCCAGATGTTGCCCTCCTGGACCTCCCCGTCTCCCATAAGCACATACACCCGGTAATCCTTTTTATCCAGCCTCCCGGCAAGGCTCATCCCCATGGCAACCGATAATCCCTGGCCGAGAGAACCCGAGGCCACATCGACTCCCGGGGTCCTGCGGTCAGGATGCCCCTGCAAAATAGAGCCGAGCTGCCTTAAGGTAAGCAGCTTGTCCTTTGAAAAATAACCTGCTTCAGCCAGCACCGCATACCAGAGCGGGCAGCAATGGCCTTTTGACAGATGAAACCTGTCCCGGTCAGGCCAGGCAGGGTCTTTCGGATCATGCCTTAATACCCCGAAATACAAAACGGTTATTAAGTCCGCGGCGGAAAGGCTGCCTCCCGGATGACCGGAACCCGCCTTAGCCAGCATCTTAATGATTGACCTGCGTACCTCTCTTGTCTTATCTTCCAGTATCTTAATTTGCGGCTCTTTCATTAATCAAACCTTCTATCTTTTTCCTGACACTGTCCTGCTTGGGATTCAAACTGAGGGACTTTTCCCAGTTTAACCTGGCATTGGCAATATCCTTAATTTTAAAATAGGTATCGCCGATATGGTCGTAGATCACCGGGTCTTCTATCAGCGCGCTTGCCTTGGTTAATTCTCTCAAGGCCGCTTTATAATTACCCTTCTTAAAATAAAACCACCCCATGCTGTCAATGTAAGCCCCGTTATCCGGCTCTAAAGCCAATGCCTTTTTGATCAACTGCCCTGCCTTGGAAATATTCCTGTCTTCTTGCAGATAAAAATACCCTAAAAAATTAAGGGCTTCGTGATAATCCGGATTTAATTCCAGAGAACGCTTAATTTCCTTTTCCGCCAGCTCGTTCTTTTTTAATTCGCTGTAAATGGTGGCCAGGTAAAAACGCGCCTCCGGGTCATCGGGGGACAACTTGACCACCATCCGGTAAGCCCCTTCTGCCTCGCTGAATTTCCCTCCCTGGATATAGAGGATGCCCAGGGTCTTATAGATATCCGGGTTATCGGGATGGATTCTGGCGGCGTTCCTGAGCGCTATCTCATATTCGCCGCGGGCAAGCTCCGGTTTGTTCAGAGATGTATAGACAAGGGCCAATATCGCCCGGGGCTCTATCGCATCGGGGTCAATCTTTATCGCTGCCTTTAATTCCTCTATGGCCGAGGGGAGGTCGTTCTTCTTTAAATAACCGGAGGCCAGGCTCAAATGAATAACCGCGCTCTCCTGGTCGGCCTTCAGGGCCTTTTTATATTCCTCGATCGCCTTATCTGTTTCGCCGAGGTCTTCGTGCATCACCCCCATGATATAATGGCTTAGCGCCGAAGAGGCCTTTTTATCAAGGGCAAGGGAATTCTGGTTTGGGATTAGTAACGCTGGCAGGCAAAAAAACAAAACACCTACAGCCTTCTTAAATGAAAGAATCATTTATTTGGGGTTGACTTGCTGTTTAAGCCCAAGCCCTCTTCTTGAGATGGCGAAGGCGGCGACGCGCCTTTTTTCTTTTATGAGTACGGATCTTTCTTCTTTTTCTTTTTCTGCCGCAAGGCATTTGTTGCCTCCTAATATATTACTTTATTCAGCGGATATTCGATAATCCCCTGTGCACCCTTCTTTTTCAACTCCGGGATTAATACGCGCACCACCTTCTCGTCGATGATGGTCTCAATCGCATACCAGCCGCCTGCGGAAAGGCCGGAAACCGTGGGCCGCTTCAGTGCCGGCAGACAGGCAATAACTCTCTTAAGGTTTTCTTTTTTGACGTTCATCTTCAGGCCCACCTTCTCTTCGGCAGAGAGCGCCCCTTTTAAAAGCAGGGCGATCTGCTGCATCTTGGCGCGCTTCCAGCTGTCTTTATATGCAGTTCTATTGGCGATAAATTGGGTGGTAGATACGCAGATGGTGGCAATCTCCTTTAATTTGTTCGCCCGCAGGCTCCCTCCGGTCTCGGTCAGCTCGACAATAGCATCCACCAGCCCCGCGTTTACCTTGACTTCGGTCGCCCCCCAGGAAAACTCTACTTCTGCATTTACTTTATTTTTGCGCAGATACCCTTTTGTTACGTTGACCAGTTCGGTAGCGATACGCTTGTTTTTTAAGTCCTTGACCGATCTTATCCCCGACCCTTGCGGCGCAGCCAAAACCCACCTTACCTTATTTAAGCTCTGCTTGGCATAGAGCAGGTCGGTTATCCGCACCACGCTGGATCTGTTTTCCAGTATCCAGTCGTTGCCGGTGATGCCGCAGTCCAGGGCCCCGTCCTGGACGTATCTGGACATCTCCTGCGCGCGCAATAAGACCGGCTCAATCTCCGCATCGTCAACCGAAGGGAAATATGAGCGTGCCGAAGGCAGCGAAAGGTTAAACCCCGCCTTTTTGAACATCTTGAAAGTCGCCTCCTGCAGGCTGCCCTTGGGTAAACCAAGTTTTAGTATTTTGTTTTTCATAATTTCTCTCTCCTTGCAAATAGCGTTTCATTATAACGGCAGATTAATGTTTTGTAAAGAAAAAAAT
>JADHYK010000037.1 GCA_016782485.1 Candidatus Omnitrophota bacterium | reverse complement strand
ATGGCCTGGCTGTTAGGTTTATTATTCTTAGTCTTATCGGTAGTGGTTATCACGCTGGTGCTGAAGATCTCTGCTCAGGTAAACGAGCGGCTGAATCAGATGTCCCAGTCTGTCCAGGAGGCAAACCGGGCAATTATTCAGGGTTTAGGCGATTCCAGCAGTATCTTCGGCAACGTCAAGGAGCAGCTGGGAAAGCTGGAAAAGACCAACGAGCGTATCTACGAGGTCGGCAAGGATATCTCCGGCTTACAGGAGCTCTTGCGCGCCCCGAAATTCAGGGGGCAGATGGGTGAGACGCTCCTGGAGAATTTATTATCCCAGGTTTTGCCCAAGGACCATTACCAGATGCAATACCGTTTCCGCTCCTCTGAGGCCGTGGATGCGGTTATCCGCCTGGGAGAACGGCTGGTCTCTATTGATGCCAAGTTCAGTTTAGAGAATTTCCAGAAGCTTCTGGATGCCTCGCAGGAGGAAGAAAAGAATGCCCACCGCAGGAAATTCATCCAGGACGTCAAAAACCGCATTAATGAAATCGCCTTAAAGTATATCCTGCCCTCAGAGAATACCTATGACTTTGCGCTGATGTACATCCCGGCGGAAAACGTTTATTATGAGATTATCATCAAGGAGGACCTGCTCTCCTATTGTATCGGCAAAAAGGTGATCCCGGTTTCCCCCAATACCTTTTACGCCTATCTGCAGGTAATCTGCCTGGGCTTAAAAGGCCTGAAGGTGGAGGAGAACGCCAAGCAGATATTAAAGAACTTAAGCACCCTGCAGATAGAAATCAACAAATTCAAGGATGATTTTGACAAACTGGGCGGCCACCTTAACAACGCCAAGAGCAAGTATGACGATTCGCAGAAGCGGCTGGACAGGTTTTCCGACCGGCTGCTAAACTGCCAGGAATCCAGGCAGATAGAAGCAGGGCAGTAGAGTTATGGGTTTTATCTATTGCACAAGCAGCAGGCCCGACGGCAATATGTCGTTATGCTACGGCGATACGCGGGATGCTGTAGATAACCGCAAGGCATTTTTAGCTAAATCAGGGATTGATTATCCGGGGTTAGTCTGCGCAAAACAGGTGCATGGCGCAGGGGTGTATTATGTGACAGAAAAAGATTCAGGCAGGGGCGCCCTGGATTACCAGAGTTCAATAGACGATACCGACGCATTTATCAGCGATAAAAAAAATCTTGCGCTTGCCATATTTACCGCGGATTGCCCGGCGATCTTCCTCTATGACCCGCTCAAGCCTGCCATCGGCTTAATCCATGCCGGCTGGCGCAGCACAAAGCAAAATATAGTTAAAAAAACCATCCGCTTAATGCAGGAGCGTTTCGGCAGTGAGCCCGGCGGGCTTAAGGTAACCCTGGGGCCGGCAATAAGAAGCTGCTGTTATGAAGTGGGAGAGGAATTTAGCGATACCTTCGGCAGCGCAGTAACTAAACGCGGGAGCCGGTATTATCTGGATTTATCCCTGGTCAATACAAGAGAGCTGCTGGAGTGCGGGGTTGGTGAGGAAAATATCTCTGATAGTAAGGTATGCACTTGTTGCCGGGATAATGAATTTTTTTCTTTTCGCCGGGAAGGCGATGCCTGCGGCAGGATGATGGCAGTGGCGGCGTTAAGTGGATGAGATAAAAGGAGGCTGATAATTATGGCTAAGGCACTGGTTATCTATTATTCAGAGAGCGGCAACACCAAAAAAATGGCAGAGCAGGTAGTTGAAGGGATAAAAAAAGAGGGGGTTGAGGTGCTGTTAAAGGAGGTCAAAGATACTGCGCCGGATGATTTATTGAAGTTTGATACAATAGTAATCGGCTCGCCCACTTATTACGGGACGATGAGCGCAGAGATCAAGAAACTCTTCGATGAAAGTGTGAAGTTCCACGGCAAATTAGAGGGCAAGGTAGGCGCGGCATTCTCTTCCAGCGCCAACATCGGCGGCGGAAACGAGACTACCATACTTGATATCTTGAGTGCGATGCTCATTCATGGTATGATTATCCGCGGCGATTCACAGGGAGACCATTACGGCCCGGTGGCTATCGGCGCCCCCGATGCCAGGGCAGTGAAGCAGTGCGTACGCCTGGGCTCGCGGGTGGCACAGTTAACCAAAAAACTCTTTTAAAAATATGAACGTGGTAATCTTGGTAACCGCCTCCGGTAAAGAAGAGGCGGGAATTATCGCAAACAAACTGGTAGAGGAAAAACTGGCTGCCTGCGTAAATATCCTTAGCAATGTGGAGTCCGTTTTCCGGTGGGAGGGGAAGGTTGACCGGGCAAACGAACTACTCCTGATTATCAAGTCCAGAGAGGAGAACGTGGCTGAGATTATCGCTACCGTTAAATCGCTGCACAGCTACGAGGTCCCGGAGATAATTGCATTGCCGATAACCGCAGGTTTCGAGCCTTATCTAAAGTGGATCGATGAGTCTGTCCGTAAACCCCGCTGATTTTTTGCTCGCCTTTTTCGGGGGGATGCTGGTAAGTTTTACCCCCTGCGTATACCCGCTTATTCCGGTAAGCGCAGGCTTTATCGGGATACGTTCAGCCGGATCAAGGCTGAAAGGGCTGTTGTTAAGCCTGGTATATGTCGGCGGCATCGCGGTTACTTATTCAGCCCTGGGGCTGATTGCCAGCCTGGCGGGGACTTTTTTCGGCAGAATAAGTTCCAGCCCGGCAGCCTACATTACCGCAGGGGCAGTAATTATTTTCTTCGCGCTCTTTATGTCGGATTTATTCGCCCTGCGCCTGCCGGCTATCCCGGGTTTTTCCGGCGGCAATAAGAAGGGGTATCTGGCAGTATTCCTATTGGGCCTGACTTCAGGCCTGATTACCTCGCCCTGCCTGACCCCGGTATTGGGCTCGATACTGGCTTATCTGGCTGCGAAAAAGAATTTAGTATACGGGGCATTGCTGTTATTCAGTTTTGCTTACGGGATGGGTTTTATCCTGATCATTGCCGGGACCTTCGGCAGTTTAATCCTGGCAGTATTGCCCAAGTCAGGGAAATGGATGCTCTACCTGAAGAGGCTCTACGCATTTATCCTTCTGGGAGCGGGGCTTTATTTTATCTACGCGGGTTTGAGGAGGCTGTAATAATGAGGTTATTTTTGCGGGTGTTGCTGGTTGTTTCTTTATCGCTGGGCTTTATGGCCGGCGCGCAGGCAGCGGTTAAACGGCAGGAGATCGCCCCGGATTTTCAACTGCCGGACTTACAACAGCAGGTTTTTACTTTAAGCGCATACAGGGATAAACAGCCTGTACTTTTATTCTTCTGGACCACCTGGTGCCCTTACTGCCGACGGGGGCTCAAAGAACTAAGCGAAAGATACCCTAAGCTGTCGGAAAAGGGCTGGCAGGTTTTGGCGGTAAATATCGGGGAGCCGGCGGATAAGGTAAAAAGATTTGTAGATAACTATCCTTTGCAATCCAAGGTGCTTCTGGACGAAAATTTAAGCGTTGCCAATGCCTACGATGTCCTGGGCGTGCCTACTTACGCCCTGATAGATAAAAGCGGTATGCTTGTTTTTAAAGATAATTATCTCCCCCTGGAACAACTGGAGGGGTTAGTTTTGGAATAAGATGGAAAGCCACATTGAGGCGTTGATTAATAGCTGGCGTAAGAGGAATATCAGCGGTTTTTACTGCGCCAATAAAAAAGAGGCCGCTGATTTAATGCTGCAGATTATCCCTGCTTCAGCCAGCGTGGGGATTTCCGGCTCTGTGACGCTGAACGAGCTGGGTATCGTGGCACTGCTTGAGTCGCGCGGCAAGAACAGGGTCTTTAATCAGTATCAGGCAGAATTAACTCCGGATGAAAGTTTAAAATTAAGGAGGGAGGGGGCGCAGGCAGATTATTATCTGGCCAGCGCCAACGCTGTTTCGCAAAAAGGCGAGCTGGTGTTTTTGAGCGCTTACGGCAACCGCAGCGCAGGGGTCAGTTATGCCAAAAATGTGGTTATCGTCTGCGGGGCCAACAAGATTACCCCGGATTTATCCTCGGCAATAAAACGGGCAAGGGAGTATGCTGCGCCGCTTAACTGCAAACGCCTTAAAAACTGGGATCCCTCCCGCCCGATGTGCTGCCAGGTATTGATTATTGAAGCAGAGGTTTTGCCGGAGAGGCTCAAGGTTATCATGGTAGGGGAGGAGTTGGGATTTTAAAGATGAAGGAATTAGCGGGTTTAGCCACCGGAATCGGCAGCCTCCCGTATAACGAGGCGCAAAAGGCAGTAGAGCTGGTTTTAAAATACTGCCCGCAGATACCTTTCTGGCCGCAATTGCCGAAACGTGATGTAAAAGAAGGTATGGTGGCGCAGTTCTGCGAGGGCATGCCCTGCATAAAACTGACTGATCAGGGTGCGGTTTTTAACCCCCGGGACAAAGAAAGGGAGCTGGAGAAGTTCTATGAGAGCATTATAAACGCTAATCTAGATTATTTTAAGATAAGCAGCGATTACGCTGCAGGGCTATACGCATTTTACGAGACTTTGGGCAAGCGGGATTTAAAAGGAGTAAAAGCTATCAAATGCCACATCACCGGCCCCTTTACCTTTGCCGCCGGCTTTAAAGACGAAAAAGGTGTTTGCCTTCTGCATGACAAGGTATTTATGCAGGCGGTAATCAAGGCCTTAAGCATGAAGGTGCTCTGGCAGATAAAGTTTTTTAAAGTGTTCGGCAAAAAAATCATTGTATTTATCGACGAGCCATACCTTGCCTGTTTCGGCTCTGCCTATACCCCGCTCAACCGGGAGGATGTGATCAGGGGTTTAAGAGAGCTTACGCAGGAGATAAAGGCGCAAAGCGCGCTTATCGGGGTGCACTGCTGCGGCAACACCGACTGGTCAATATTTACCGATACGCAAACCATCGATATTATTAACTTTGATGCCTTCGGATTTCTGGATAAGCTTCTGCTTTATGCGCAGGATTTAAAGGGCTTTTTTGGCCGGGGCGGGATGCTCTGCTGGGGGATTGTGCCTACCCAGGAGTTTGACCCCGGGATAAGCGTTGATTTACTGATAGATAAAATTAACCAGGGGATCAGCGCGCTGGTTAAAAAGGGTATTGACCGGAAGTCTGTTTGCGATAACCTGATTTTGAGCCCGGCATGCGGCTTAGGCACGATGGAGCCGGCTAATGCCGAAAGGGTATTTAAGCTCTTGTCTGAGGCCTCTGAAAAGTTCAAAAAACTGCTGTAAAAATAATCGTTTGACAAATCAAAATAAAAGTTATATCATAATAACCCTTCGTATAATAAATTAGAGGAAATAAATGAAAGAGATACGCATCCATGCCCGCGCAGGGCAGGGGGCAATTACTACCGCCGCAATTCTGGGAGAGGCCTATTTTAAAGAAGGGATGTATCCCTATGCCTTCCCAAGTTTTGGCGCAGCGCGCATGGGCGCGCCGATGAATGCCTTTGTGCGCGTGGATGCAAAACCGGTGCGCCTGAGAAGCCAGATTTACGAACCGGATTTTGTAATCATCGTAGATGACACCCTGATGCGCGGGTTTAACTGCTTTTCGGGCTTGAAAGATGAAGGGATAGCCATCATAAACGCAAAGCAGGATATTGAGGCCCATGCCTTAAAGGCAAAACAGAAAAAATTTATCATCCCGGCAACTGAAATCGCCTTAAAGACGATAGGCAGGCCGCTGGGGAATACCGCGTTACTCGGCGCCTATGCTGCGGCTACAGGCGAGATAAAACTCGATACGCTTATAGAAGTGGTAAAAATGAGGTTTAAGGGCAAGGCAGCAGAAGGCAATGTCCAGGCGATAACCCAGGGATACGAATTCATTAAAAAAGGATAAGCATGTTCGGCCCGTTAATCGTAAAACCGCAAAAAAGTAAGGGTGATAACACCGGCGCCTGGCGGATACAGTCCAGGCCTAAGTTCCTGCAGAAGGACTGCATCGCCTGCAGGATGTGTCTGCTGGTCTGCCCTGAGCATTGCATAAGCGGTAAGGAAAAGAATACTTACCAGACCGATTACAATTACTGCAAGGGCTGCGGCCTTTGCGCCAGGATTTGCCCGAAGAAAGATATTGAAATGGTCGAAGAATCATCAGGAGATAAGCAGTGAAGCAATTCCTTGAAGGTTCGTACGCAGTTGCAGAGGTAATCAAGTTATGCCGGCCGGGAGTGATCTCGGCATACCCGATAACCCCTCAGACCCACATCGTCGAAGGCCTCGCCCAGATCGTCGCTGACGGTGAACTTAATTCCCAATTTGTAAACGTAGAAAGCGAGCATTCCGCAGCCTCGGTGGTGCTGGGTGGCTCTGCGGCAGGGGTGCGGGTATATACCGCCTCAAGCTCACAGGGGTTAATCTTAATGAGCGAGGTAATTTTTAATATCGCCGGGATGCGCCTGCCGGTAGTGCTGACCTGCGCAAACCGGTCGCTTTCGGCACCGATCAATATCTGGAATGACCAGCAGGACTCCGTATCTTTACGCGACGCCGGGTGGGTGCAGTTATACGCGGAAAATAATCAGGAGGTCGTTGACCTGCATTTAATCGCTTACCGTTTAGGAGAGGATAAATCCGTAATGCTGCCGGTAATGGTCTGCATGGATGGTTTCATCCTGACTCACGGCATGGAGGTAGTGGATATGCCTGAACAGGATAAGGTGGATAAATTCCTCCCGCCGTATAAACCGTTATACAAGCTTGACCCTGACGAGCCCCTGAGCATGGGGTTGCTGGCTGACCCGGGTTATTATACCGAGACCCGCTTTGCGATACAGGAGACCCAAAAAGAGGTATTAAAGTTTCTCCCCAAAATCAGCGAGGAGTTCCGTAATGTCTTCGGCCGGGATTACCGTGATTGCCTGGTAGAAGAGTATCTGACCGAAGACGCCGAGCGGGTAATCGTTGCCATGGGCTCTGTCTGCGGCACGATTAAAAAAGTAGTGGATGATTTCCGGGCAAAGGGGAAAAAGGTGGGGTTGTTGAAAATCATCTCCTTCCGGCCCTTTCCCTATGCCCGCGTATATGAGGCGTTGAAAAATGTCCCCAAGGTTGCGGTTCTTGACAAATCCGTATCTTTAGGCGGCATGGCAGCGCCGTTGGCGCTGGAGGTAAAGGCGGCATTCTGCGGTAAAAAGAAGGCGCCTAAAATCATCAGCAGTTTTGTGGCCGGCCTGGGCGGAAGGGATATAACCCTTGATTCCGTAAGGGAGGTATTGAAAAAACTCACCGCCAAGGAGGTTAACCTGGAATACATAGATTTAAAACAGGAACTTTTAAAGGATGAATATGGGGGATAGGCTTTTATATAAACCGGGGCATACCGCCTGCGCAGGCTGCGGCCAGGCAATTGCCGCGCGCCTGGTCATAGAGGCGGCCGGCCCTAATACTATCATAGCCAATAATACCGGCTGCCTGGAGGTATTTACCACGCGTTACCCCGAATCCGCCTGGGATGTCCCCTGGATACATTCTCTGTTTGAAAACTGCGCTGCCGTTGCTTCAGGCATCGAGGCGGCGTTAAAATATTTAGGTAAGAAGGATTCTATTAATGTAATTGCGCAAGCAGGCGACGGCGGCACGGCCGATATCGGCCTGCAGGCATTATCGGGCATGCTGGAGCGGGGGCACGATATTCTCTATGTCTGCTACGATAATGAGGCCTATATGAATACCGGAATTCAGCGCAGCGGACTGACGCCCTATGACACCAATACCACCACCAGCCCCGCAGGCAGTAAGTCCGCGGGAAATATCCGGCCGAAAAAACCCATGCCTGAAATAGCCCTGGCCCACGGCATCCCTTATGTCGCCACTTCTTCGGCGGGATACCTGCAGGATATTCAGCGCAAGGTAAAAAAGGCCCTGTCGATTAAAGGGCCTAAATATATGCAGATTCATGTTCCCTGCCCCTTGGGCTGGCGGCATGAGAGTAATCTTACCATGGATGTAGCCAGGCTGGCGGTTGAGACCGGGCTTTATCCCCTGATCGAATATGAGAACGGCGCCCTTATCGGCAAGAGGCAGATTAGCCCCAAACCGGTAGAGGAATATTTAAAGACTCAGGGGCGCTTTAAACATCTGCTTAATAATCCCGCAGAGTTAAAGAAGGTGCAGGAGATAGCGGATAATAATATAAAGAAATACGGGCTGAAAGTAGAGAGTCAAGCTAGCAGCAGTTAAAAAAGGAGGTACGATATGGGTAAACAGGCGAGGGCAATCGTCGATTTAAGCATCAAAGACCTGGTAAAGGATTTAAATAAGGCCTATTGCGATGAATGGCTGGCGTTTTATCTTTACTGGTATATGGCACAGGTGGTTTCCGGCAAGGCCTATGAGGATATAAAGGAGATGCTGGAGAAGCTGGCCAAGGATGAATTAGAGCATGCCGGCGAGATTGCCGATTTGATTATAAAGTTAGGGGATTTTCCTACTGCCAACCCGATGGACCTGGAAAAGAATGCCAATGCCCCGTATATGATGCCGCCCAAGAATACCGCCGATATCAACAGGATTATCCGCATCGTCACCGAGGCAGAGGCCACGGCAATCGAGGTCTATAACAAAATCGCAAAGAAGGCCCTTGGTAAAGACCACGTTACCTACCAGTTGATTACGCACATACTTTCCGAAGAGGTGGACCACGAGGAGATATTTGAGAATTTCCTGGAGAGATAATACGGCAGTTTAGTATTTAAATAAGGGGGTTAATAGTTATGGCTAAGATAACGGTGGATGTTTCAACTTGCGTAGGATGCGGTTTATGCGAGCAGGCCTGTCCCGATGTATTCAAGGTGGAAGGCGACGGCATTGCCCACGTAATATTGCAGATCTGCACCAGCTGCGATATCAAGGAAGTAGCGCAGCAGTGCCCGGTAAATGCCATTAAGGTAAGCGAGTAGATTTCTTTTTGAGTTCTTCTACGAAGCGATTAAAATAATCCTGTTTTCTATCCTGCAGCAGCCTTTGGGCAAAGACCTCTTTTTCTGCGGCAAACCTCTTCTCGTCGACAGGTACCCGCTGCTTTACTTTAATAATGTAGAAACCGGAAGGCAGCGCAATTACCCCGCTCGTTTCGTTTTCTTTTAAAGCAGCAGATTCTTTCCAGAAACTATCCGAAGAGCCGATATTCTCAATGTAGCTTCCAAATTTGAAGAAGCCGCTGGATTCAGACTTTAATCCGCAGGCCTTGGCGAATTTATTGAAATCCGCTGACTTTGGGTTGTTCTGATAAGCCTGGCGTAGTTTTTCAAGGCAGTCCTCTGTTTTCCCTTTGGCAATTCTTTTGGACTCCTCCTGAACAAAGGTATCCCTGACCTTATCCTGAATAGAGGGGTATGGCGGGATGTAGGGCTCTTTGCGTTCCTTCAATTTTAGGATATAGTAGGATTTATCCAGCCCGATAGGGTCGGTAAAGTTTTCTTTTTTTAATTTTGAAACTGCCATCAGGATTTCCGGAGACCAGCCGATTCCCGGGATGGCGTCTGTCTGCCCGAAGAGCCCGGTCTCTTTTACCGCAAGCTTAAACTGCGCAGCCGTTTCATCAAGGTCATTGGTCTTACCTAACCGTGCGTAAACCTGCCTTATCTTATCTTCGGAGTCGGCGGCAACGTAATTCAGGTTAAAAGAGAGGGGTTCTTTGAACTGCAGGGAATTTTTAGCAAAGAAGCTCAAGAGCTCTTTTTCAGAAGGGTTGATTTCTTTTGCAAAGTCCGCAGGCAGGCCGGCGATGTAATAAATGCTTATCTCTTCATTTGCCTTGCGGTACTCTTCGCTGATTTCCTGCTCGTTTAATTTTACGTCCTTAGTAACCTGATCGTAGAGCCTGGAGATCATCAGGCTCTGACGGGTCTGCTCCTCGAAAATGCGCGGCTGGGTGCGAAAGGTATACTGCAATAACTCCGAATAGATCCTGTTGTCAAAGGCGCCCTTGCGCTGAAACAGGGGGTTATCTTCTATCGCCTCAATAACCTCTTTATTGGAGGCCTTGATCCTGCGGGCTTTGGCTTCGCGGAGCAGTAAAAGCCTCAAATATGCCTGCGATTCCAGGTTGAGGTATCTCTGGATTTCGGAAAAGTTATCCCCGAACTGCATGATTGCCAGATTTTTCACCGCCTCTAATGAGTCGCGGAATTCCAGGCTGCCGTCCTGTTCCTGGCGGCTGCGCAGGGCACCGCTAAAGCCCCAGAAGACAAACGCCGGGATGATTACGATTGCCAGGGCGATCCAGAGCCGCTTGGCGGTTTTCTTGTGGCGCAGTTGTTTAAGCATCTTATTCTCCTTGGTAGTACAACCCATTATAATTTAAAATCCC
>JADHYK010000010.1 GCA_016782485.1 Candidatus Omnitrophota bacterium | reverse complement strand
CAGGGTGTTATCCCGGAATAATCGCGGTGCACCAGCATTACCCCGTTTGCCTCGGGGATGATGGCGATAATGCATTCAAAACAACCACAGGAGGACTGCGGGGAATCCATCAGCGAATACATACTGACCTTTTCTATGGTTTTATTGGATTTTTGATAGACAAACTCATTTACCCTTTGCCATTGACCCAGCTTCTGGTCCAATAAGCCGTCTTTGGGAATGGGCTGGTTCGGTCCGGTAGGAACGATTTCATATGCCGCCTTGGCATCAAGCCAGGAATAGGCCCCGCAGAGCCCCAGCCGCTCGGGGGTTACAATACAGACGTGATTCGGGGCAAAGGACTGACAGAGTAAACAGGAGTAAAAATCATCCACGCTCTCGTCGGTCATCCCGCTGATGCGCTCGTCGCGCTCATCAAAACTCTTTTTGGCAAGAGGCAGCAACTTCTCAACCTCATCCGCTATTGTGTAAATCCTCACCTGCACCTTATCCACGATGGCGTTGTATTCCTGATGCAGCATGGCATGCAGGATGATCCCGATATGCTTGAGCCGGAAACCCTTATTGAAGGCATCGCGGCTGACCCTGATCCAGTTCATATCGCGCTGCCCTACGTGCATTATCCCGCAGGCGTAATTTACGAAACGGTGGATCTGGCGTTCCAGTATCGGCTCAAAATCCTTTTGCATCTTACGGCCGAAGACCTCAACTATAACTGCCAGCGGCAGGGATTTCTTATCCTGCTCCAACCGGTCGATATCCGGGCCGATTAATTCGAATTTGCCGTCCTCCACCTCTGTCTCATTACGAGAGGTAAGAAATTCGAAACAACGGCTTGCCTTGCTTCCAAATTCAACCTGCAGTTGGTCCTTCCTCACCCGCTCGCCCTCGAAAGCCGATGCATACGGCACAGGCACAGGCACCTCTGCCAGTTTCAGTTTAATCCCCCGCGCAAGAATGCACCTTGAGGCGATTTTTTTATAATCCTTCTCGGTAACCAACGCCTCGTAAAGCGTGGTATCTATCTTAGGCAACTGCGGTACATCCAGGTCGGTGATAATCGGCAGGCCGAAAGCCAGTACGCCCAGGCCGGTGGCAACGATTACCTCATCGACATAACCCAGAAGAAGGACAAAGGCCGGTACGCGAAGGCGCACATAACTAGCTACACCCTCCCATTGCCCGGGTTTGTATCCGCCGAAAGTCAAGGGAGCCCTGACCGCAAAATTAACCGCATAAATCGCCGATAAATAATCCTCTCCTAAGCTAACGATATAATTTTCCAGCCCCAACTCTATCCCTTTATTCTCAAGCTGCCCGGCAAAGGTTTTCCCTGCGACATTACCGGCCAGAAGGCTGACGATGCCCTTGGACTGGAAATTCCTGATTAACTCTACCGCCGCATCATCGTCCTTAGCCGGACCTAAGATTACGGCGATACCGGAGATCCTTCCGTCCACCAGCTGTAATCCCAGGGAACGCAGTATCTTATCCGGCACAAAACCCAGGCCTGCCTTAGGATGCTCTTTATTTGAAACCGCCAGGGCTGCCAGTATCTCCTCGCAGATTAAAGTAGCGATGCCTTTATTCAGAACACCGCCCAGAGTATTTATAATCAGGCCGCTTTTGACCGGCTTATTTTTGCTTAAATCCTCTGCCTGCTCCAGGGCAAGAAGGCAATCCCCCAGATTTTTTACCTCGATATTCAATAAGGCATTTACTAGAGGCAGATAATAATTTGTCTCAGGGAAAGCGACCGAGCTATCCCTGCCCCCGGCAGCAATCGCATCATTTAATGACTTGCGCGTCAAATCCAGGACTGCCGCAGCGCCCTTGGTCCCCATCTGGACTAATACCTCTGACATGTCTTCTCCTTTTATAAATAAGATTAAGCTTGTTCCTACGACCTTGCCGTTTTTAAACTTGACTGCTTCGGCCTTTCCTTCGCCGACGATCTCCGCAATAGCGCTGTTTACCGCTTCGATACCGGCGGGAAGCTCTTCTGCGGGTTTATCTGTATTGACGAGCTTGACCGCGACCTTGTATTTATCATGGACCTCCCTGGCAAGGCGGAGGGCAGATTCTGCCGGGCCGTCGATGCAGACGGTATCATTTATAAAATACTCGTCTAGTTTTCCGATATCATCCGAAGCGCCGAATAATACTACGCCTCTTTTCTTGGCTCCGGGTATCTGCGGCAGATTAGCCATTACAAACCGCCCGCGTCTAATACCTGCGGCACCACTTTATCCCAGCCGATCGGCATGATATGGATGCCGTTGCACATCGGCTTTAATTGTTTGATCAGCCTTGCGGCTATCTCTACGCAGCCGGCTACCTTATCCCTTGCCTCTTCGATTTCCTTGATCAGGTTATCCGGCACAAAGACCCCGGCGACGTTCTTGTTCATATATTTTGCCATGCCGGCGGATTTGAGTAAAACTATCCCCCCGAGTATCGTGGTTTTCAGGTGTTTTGTCTTATTTAAAAAATTCTCAAAAACCTTTATGTCATAGACCGCCTGAGTCTGAAAGAATTCCGCACCCGCCTGGATTTTTTTCTCCATTTTCATTATCTGCGGCTCTAGGGGGTCTGCGCCGGGATTGACTACTGCCCCCAGGCAGAACTGCGGCAGGCTATCGCCCTGCAGCTTATTATTCTTCATATCGAAACCCTGCTGCAGCTTTTTGGCCACCTGCAGCAGCTGCACCGAATCCAGGTCGAACACCGGCTTTGCCTCGGGATGGTCTCCCAGCGTGGTATGGTCGCCGGTCAAAATCAGGATATTTTCAATGCCCAGCGCTGCTGCGGAAAGTAAATCCGATTGTAATGCCAGGCGGTTCCTGTCCCGGCAGGTCATCTGGAAGACCGGCTCAAACCCTTTCTGTTTCAGGAGGCTGCAGACTGCCAGCGACCCCAGGCGCATCACCGAACTCTGCAGGTCGGTAACGTTTATCCCGTCTACCCTGCCGCGGATAAACTCGGCGTCTTCCAAGGCCTGCCTGACATCGATCCCCTTCGGCGGCCCGATCTCCGAAGTCAGCATAAACTTTCCCGAATGTATTTTTTCCTTAAAGGTCATCCGTATTTATTGTTGTGATTTTGCCGCTTCCACGAGGTTGCGCATCAGCATGGTAACGGTCAAAGGGCCTACGCCGCCGGGAACAGGCGTGATATAGGAGGCGCGCTTTTCGGCCTCTGCAAACTCCACATCGCCGACAATCTTACCCTCCACCCGGTTTATCCCGACATCGATGACAATTGCTCCCTCTTTAATCCATCCGCCCTTAATCAGCCCGGCCTTGCCCACCGCCACAATCAGGATTTCCGCCTTATTTACATGCTCCTCTAATTTCTGCGCCTTTGAGGTGCCGATATGAGCTACGGTAACCGTGGCGAATTTATCCAGTAACATCAGGGCCAGGGGCTTGCCGACGATCTCGCTATGGCCCACTATCACTGCCTCTTTGCCGTATAAATCCGCGCAGCATGAATTCAACAACTCCATTACCGCCGCAGGCGTACAGGGCAGCAGCCTGCTCTTTGCAAATACTATCTTACCTATATTTACCGGATGCATCCCCTCGACGTCCTTATCGGGATGGATAAACTGACTTATCTTTTTATAGTCTATCTGCGGCGGAAGGGGCATCTGGATGATGATGCCGTTTACGGATTTATCCCCGTTGAGTTTGCGGATAAACTCAATAAGACCATTCTCTGAGGTATCCAGGCCCAATTTATGAAATTGATACTCAATGCCTAAATCTTCTGCAGTCTTTTTTTGAGATTTGGCATAAGCCTCAGCACCGGCATTCTCGCCGGCCTGGACACTCGCCAAAACAGGTTTAACTTTAAGCAAGCGAATTTCCTGCCTCAGGCCTTCCTTTATCTTCTCCGCGATAACTTTACCTTCCAATAATTTCGCCAACTTTAACCTCCGTCTGCAGCCTGGCCTTTTTTATTATCCTGTCCTTGCGCATTAATTCCTTCAACATCAGTCCGGCTAATTTTTTGTCCCCGATTAACTTCAGGTTTATCTTGACGTTGTATACCGCCGAGGAAAAAGCCGATTCCAGAAGCACCGCGGCCACCGCCACATCGCTGATTAAATTGATATTGCCCTTCTTTAAGAGCGGCGGGCATAATTTTATCGCCTCAAAACACAGACGCGCCAGCATAAAAGGCACGTCCAGGGCATCTCTTACATTCCTGCTCTTATAGGCGGAAACATCCAGGTCCACCAGATTCAGGAATTCATTCCTTAAGCCTTCGGACTTAGTAAGAATCCCTTTTAGCTCTTTTTCATAAACGGCATATTTGGGCTTTCCCAGGGTAAAATTAACCACCATGCTTATCAGGGAGGCCCCCAGTGCGGCTGATAATGCTGCTGCCGAACCTCCGCCCGGCGCAGGCAGCTTTGCCGCCAGATCATCGAGATAATTTTTGAGCGAACTGTCTTTATACATTTTAAGGGCTAAAACTTGGGTCTAACTCAAAAGCACCTTTAATCAGGTTGATTTTCGCCGGCTTTGGCCAGGCGATAACCGAAACTACGTCAAACCTTGCCTTCTTATTAAATAAACCCTTTTCTTTTATGAAGATGAGCGCGGCTTTGGCGATCTGCCTCTGCTTGGGTTTTGACAGCGCTTCCTGCGGAAGGCCGAACCTGCCGGAACTCCTGGTCTTTACTTCAATAAAACAGAGCGTATCCTTCTGGTATGCAATGATATCTATTTCGCCTAAGCGTGTCCTGTAGTTTCTGGCGATAATATTATAGCCGTTTTCCTGCAATAAATCAACTGCTGCCTCTTCTCCGGTTCTTCCTAAATATAGATTCTCTTTAGTCAACGTGAAAGCTCTGCCTGTGGATCGGGGAGGGCCCCAGCTTTTTTAATCTCTCTATATGCTCCTGTGTGCCGTAGCCTTTGTGCCTCTGGAATCCGTATTGCGGGAATGCCCTGGCGTATATCTTCATTATGCGGTCGCGGATTACTTTGGCAAAAATAGATGCGCCGGCGATAGTCTTTGATTTGCGGTCGCCGCCGATAATCCCCTTACAGGGCAACGGTATGCCCAGAGTAATGCGGCCGTCGGTGATGATGTGCATCCGGCCGGTCTTGGAAAAACCGGTCTTCTCCAACAGCGAAACCACTGCCTGCTCCATAGCCAGGCGCGTGGCCTCCAGAATATTTACGCGGTCGATTACCTTCTCGTTCATTATGCCGATGCCGAATACGGACTTACGGGAGAGTTCAAGAAATGCCTTTTCGCGTGCAAGGGGGGTCAGTTTTTTTGAATCGTCTATGCGGTTTTTAAACCGCCTGGCCTTAAGGATTACTGCCGCCGCAACCACCGGGCCGGCCAAAGGGCCGCGCCCGGCCTCATCTACGCCGATAATTAAATCGTAGCCTTTAACTTTTAGCCTGTTCTCGTAATAGAACACTTGTCAGTGTTATTCTATTTCTCTTCTGCGCTCTTTATCTTTGTGGCGTGTTTGCCGACTTTTCCCCTCAGATAGTAAAGCTTTGCCCTTCTTACCTTGCCGGAACGCACCACGTTAATACTTTCGATGCTGGGGGAATAAAGCGGGAAAACACGCTCTATCCCCTCCCCGTAAGAAACTTTTCTTACGGTGAAGGTCACCTGCGAACCCGAACCCTGCCTGGCGATAACCACCCCTTCAAAAGGGTGCAGGCGGAACTTATCAGGCCCCTCCGCTATCCTGGTAAGTATCTTTACCGTATCGCCCACCTTGAATGCAGGGAACTCTTTTTTGGTCAGTTCCGATTCAACCTGTTTGATCTTATCCACAGTTTATTTCTCCTCCTTAGCTCGCTTCGCTCGCTCAGGATGCTTCGGGTCTAACTATTTATGAGCGGTCGAAGCATTTCTTTTTATTTTATTATTTAAGAAGGTCCGGCCTCCTGCTCCTGGTTTTTTTGATGGCCTCTTTCCTCCTCCATGCCTCTATCCGTTTATGGTCTCCGGATAAAAGCACTGGCGGAACTTTTAGCCCCTTAAAAGACGCCGGCCGACTGAATTGCGGGTATTCTAATAGATTATCCTCAAATGATTCAAAATTCAAGGAATTTTTATCTCCCAGGACTCCGGGCAGAAGCCGCACCAGCGCATCAATAAGAACCATTGCCGGTAACTCGCCGCCGGTAAGGATATAATCGCCGATCGATATTTCCTCATCCGCCAGATGCCTCCTTACCCTTTCATCTACTCCTTCGTAATGGCCGCAGATAAGAATAAGGTGTTTATATTTTGATAACCTCTTGCAGGCCCGGTGAGTCAATGTTTTGCCCTGGGGGCAAAGTAATATAATTTTTGAATTAGTTTTTTTAACTTTAAATTTTAAATTTTGCATTATACATTCTACTGCCTTAAAGATCGGCTCAGGCCGCATGAGCATCCCTGCCCCGCCCCCAAAGGGACGGTCATCGACCTTGCGGTGCTTATCAGCCGTATAATCCCTTAAATCGTGCAGGCGGACCTTGACTTTGCGTTTCTCCTGCGCCCGCTTGATGATGGACTCATTCAGCACGGGTGCGAACATCCTGGGGAATATCGTAATTATATCTATTAGCATCGTATGTATTTGCTCAGAAATTCTTTCTTAAATTCGCTAAACCTGTCCTCGCGAATGGCCTGCCTGATCTTACGCATTAATTCCAGATAGAAATGAATATTGTGCAACGAAACTAATCTTAACCCCAGGATTTCCTGCGTATTAAAAAGGTGGCGCAGATACGCCCTGCTGAAATTCCTGCAGGCATAACAACTGCACCCCGCATCCAGCGGCCCGAAATCCTGCGTATAAGGCGCATTCCTGATGGTCATCTTACCGCTGCTGGTAAAAGCGGTCCCGTTTCTGCCGTAACGGGTAGGCACCACACAATCAAACATGTCTATACCCAAACCCACTGCTTCGATTATGTCCTCCGGCAGGCCTACGCCCATAAGATAACGGGGTTGATTAACCGGCAGTAAAGCAGAAACCACGCCTACAGTATTATATATCAAAGTCCTGGGTTCGCCAACGGAAACTCCGCCTATAGCATAGCCGTCAAAACCTATATCCAGCAGCCGTTCGCTGCACTCCCTGCGCAGGTCTTCGTAAGTAGCCCCCTGCACAATTCCGAATAATAGTCGACGGCCGATGGCCGATGGCCGATGGTACTCTTTTGAGCGCCGGGCCCAGTCAACAGTCCTCTTCATGGCGACCTGCGCATGGTCGTAGCTTGCGGGATAGTGCACGCATTCATCCAGTGGCATGATAATATCCGAGCCTAAATCCGCCTGTATGCCGACCACCTCTTCGGGAGTCAAGAAATGCTTCATTCCGTCGATATGGGACTGGAATTCAACCCCCCTGTCGTTTATTTTCCTAAGCAGCGCCAGGCTGAATATCTGGTATCCGCCGCTGTCGGTCAATATGGCCTTCGGCCAGGAGATAAATGAATGTAAGCCCCCCGCCTTCTTGATAACCTCTATTCCCGGGCGCAGGAATAAATGATAGGCGTTAGAGAGGATAATCTCCGCATTGGCCTCCTCTAGTTCCGCCGGCGAGACGGCCTTAACCGTGCCCTGTGTGCCTACCGGCATAAAACAGGGGGTATCGACCGCTCCGTGCGCCGTGGCCAATTGCCCTAAACGTGCCGAACTATTCTTCTCCTGATGTATCAGCTTAAACATTAGATAATCAACATAGCGTCCCCGTAACTGTAAAACCTGTATTTCTCTTCTACCGCCCGGGCATAAGCCCTTTTGACAAATTCCCTGCCGCAGAAGGCAGAGGCGAGCATAAACAGGGTTGTACGCGGGAGGTGAAAATTAGTCAGCAGGCAGTCAACCGTCCTGAATTTATAACCGGGGTAAATAAATAGGTCCGTATAGCCCTCCCTGTTGCCCGAAGCATAACTCTCCAATGCCCGCAGGCTGGTGGTGCCGACGGCAAAGATGCGCGAATTATTCTTTTTTGCTTCCTTAAGCGCTTCTATTGTGCTCTGCGGAATTTTAAAACATTCCGGCTCCATCTTATGCCTGGTAATATCCTCCTCTTTCACCGGTTTGAAGGTGGCATATCCAACATGCAGCGTAATATATGCGAATTTTATTCCGCAGGATTGCATCTTTTGCATCAGCTCGTCTGTAAAATGCAGCCCGGCAGTAGGGGCGGCAACCGCTCCCTCATGCCTGGCGTATACCGTCTGGTAATAATGGTTATCCAGCTCCTCACAATCTCTTTTTATATACGGCGGCAGCGGCATAACGCCCACGCTGTAAACGGTATCGGGTTTATCGACGCGAAAGGTGACTTCGTTTTTACTGCTTACCACTGCCTGGATCTGGCCTTTCCCGAAAGTCAGGGTCTCGCCTATTTTTATACGCGCCGGCTTAATCAATGCGCCAAAGCTTAAGCCCTCTTTGCGGTTCAAAAGCAGTATCTCGGCTTTACCGCCGCTGGCACGCCTGCCGTTGAGACGGCTGCGCAGGACCTTGGTATCGTTTAAAACAAAAAGGTCTCCTTTTTTAAGAAATTTTACTATATCGCGGAATACCCCCTGCCGTATCGACTCTTTGCTGCGGTCTAAAACCATAAGCCTGGCACTGTCGCGTTCCTTGAGAGGGTACTGCGCAATTAATTCTTTGGGAAGGGCGTAATCAAAATCAGAAAGATGCATCTTGGGCCTTGTTAATACTTTGAATCTTCGTGCCGGGGTAATAATAGGCTAAAATATCTTTATAGTTGTAGCCCTCTTTGGCCATAAAGTATGCGCCCCACTGGCACATGCCCACGCCATGCCCCCAGCCCAGGCCTTCAAAGACTACGTCGCTACCGAGAGGCACAGCTGTAAAATTAGCGCTTCTGATCATATTGGGGCCTAAGATAATACGCAGCTTATCGGCCGGAATTTTCACCAAACCGGCCAAGGTTTTAACTTCTAAATCGGTTACCCGGCCGGAAGCATCTCTGCCGGCGATAGCGATATCCTGCACATCTTTAAGCGCGTATCCGGCTTTATTCAATTTATCCCTGAATTCTCTCAGGGGCAACACGCAATCCCATTTATAATGAGGAGATTTTTTACAAAAATCGCATTTTACCCCTTTAAGCGGGGCTAAGTCGATATTCCAAAGTAAAGACGCATCCTCGGTATGGCCGGCGCAGGTAGCATGAAAGAAGGCCGCAAGCGGTTTTCCCTTATAAGCAATTATCAGCCCTCGCGTCTTGTCAACCGCGATACTACTACGATAGCGCTCCGAGGTCCTGCCGCCATAAACCTGCGAATACATATCACTTGTCAGGTCATAATCCTTTGCCTTGTTTAATTCCTTCTGATATGCGGCGTAGCTGCGGCAGGCTATCGCCTGGGCATTTAAAGCCTCCATCGGCCAGTAATGCGAAACCTCGTGATACAAGATACCCCTGATATAATCTTCAAGGCCGATATGGTTTACTATTGCAAGCCTGTTATTTCTGTCCTTTATAAATCCCATCTGCCCCCTGAACCTGCGGCCGTTGATTATCGTCTCTTGCGAATCTGCGGGCACAAAACGCAGCCGATCAACGCTAAAACCCTCCCCCCCCAGGATAATCCCCTCGTTGTAAGCGGTTACCGTAGTATTTAAATTACTGCCTGTGGCAAAACACTTTTTAGCTGCGTAGTCGGTTATCTTATAAGGACCCTTTACCCTGAGGTTGAATGAATCCGCATCCTGCAGGATTAAGACCCGTATCTCTTGCGGCGTATCGGCGAAAGCAGCGGATAGTGGATAGCGGATAGCGGATAGCAGAATACTTACAATAACAACTAACCACCTTAATCGGGAAACTAACGGCGTGACCATTTATTTTCTGTACCTTTCTATTTCCAATGAGCACATAACTTATTCACACTTTCAGTGTTCGTAAGTTATAAGTGCGAATTGGATCCTTGACATTTTCTATAATTTGTTTCGCAAACAAAATGTCAAGGATCAATTCAGCCAGCAGACTTACGTTCACTTCGTTCCGTACGTCTGGGCTTCATTGAATAAACACAGCCGCAGTAATTCTGGCAATAAAGTTTGTTTTCTCTGGCAAGGCTATGCGCCCTTTTAAAGCCGGGGCGGAAATCTTCATAGAAAAATTCTATCCCCTTATCTTTCGAAATATCAAAACCGATTCTTTTAAGCGCCAGCTGGTCCTGATAGGGGCTGGCCAGCAAAGTGGTAGTAAAGGCGTCAAAGCCTTCTGTCTTGGCGAATTCCGCACTCCGGTTAAGCCGCAGGAACCAGCATACCGGGCAACGCTGCGGTTTTTCTTCCACCAGATTGACCGCCTGAAAGAATTCCGCAGGCGAATACCGCGGATAAAAAACTTCCACCGGGTTCATACCGGAAAAAAGCTCCAGCGCCTCTTTTCTTTTCTTATATTCCGCCAGGGGATGGATGTTCGGGTTATAAAACAGGGCGCTTACCTGGAAGCCGCACTCCTTCAGGCGTTCCAGGGGATGAATTAAACATGGCGCGCAGCAAGTATGTAATAATACCTTCATTTTTCTATTTCCAGAATCCGCCAGCTGATTTCATCAGGAGACAGATCCCACATTTTTGCCATTGCCGAGCTTAGGATATAATCAGGGTCTCCCAGCGCCGACAAGGGAACCTTGATTAAGCCCGCTGCTTCCCCGTGCTTAAAATAGGCCCCGCTAACGGATATAAACTTTCCCTGGTCGCGCAACAATAACTTTGCCTTGTTAATGTCCAGGCGGATTTTAGGCATCGCGGAGAATTCCCTTTGCTTGCTGTAACCTAAAAGAAAAACCACTAAATCAATGTACTTCTTTACCCCTTTCTTCAGGTCAAACCTGATGAATAAATCGCCGCCCCTGACCGCGTAACCCAAGTGGGAAATCTTGGATTGCCCATTGTTCTTGCCCTCCGCCAGATAATGCCAGGTTACTTTGCCGTTTTTGGCCTTGTTTAATTTAAGCGGCAGATAGTCCCCGAAAAGCTCATCTTTGCGGGCAAAGGAATATAAATAAGGCGGGTCGCACCTCACCTGGCTCGGATAGAGAGATATGGCCTTATGTTTTGTTTCAACCTCCTGCTGCTTTAACGGGAAAGTACGCCAGTGCACCCTGTTTAACTCTGGCGGGGGGATAAGTTCCGATTGAGGATAATAACCCTTTGGCCGCGGCCAGCCCACTACGTGGACTATGTAAGGCAGGAGCTGCGGCTCTTTGATGCTATCCGCAAGGTCCCATAAGGCAACGCGCAAAAATAGATATAAAGCCCTGTGGTCCTGGTTGGTATCGGCAGGGTGCGAAACAAAAATCTTTGTCGGTTTAAAATCAAGAAACACGGTCTTTAAGTCCCTGAGTATGCTCTCCCCCTCATAGGGGGCATTATAAGAAAGGGCTTCCTTATAGGGGACCCGGGAGATCCGGGTCAGCGGATGTTCAAAGGGATGGCCCTTGCCCCAGTACTTGAGCATGATCTCCAGCGTCCCGAAATCAGGGTATCCCAGGAATACCAGGTCGCTGTCATGCAGCCCCAGGTAATTCATCGCCCGGATTGCCTCCTGCCTCCTCTGCCTGCCCATACGGATGAAATCTCCGGCAAAGAAAGCAATGTCCACCCGGCTCAAAAGATAGGAAAGTTCGTTGAAGTCGCCGCATGTCAGGTAGCAGACTTTTATCGGGATACCTGCTTTCAAAGACCTCTGGATAACCCCGGCCGTGCCTATCGCCTCATCGTCGGGATGGGGGGCCAGAATCAAAATACGTTCTTCTTTTGTCAGCGGTTCAATGGTGTTTAGCTCCTGCTTTTTCGATAGCGGCAGGGGCCCGGCGATGATAAAGAGGGCTACCGCGGCAAGGAATAAAATTATAAGCAGGAGTTTTCTCAACATATCTTATCCATATAGAAGCTGTCCCCTCTGCGCCTTTCTCGTTAGTAGGCGCCTGAGGGGACAGTCTGTTAAAAAGATAGACCTGTTTTACTTAATGGCCCCGGAACGGTTAAGCGGCAGGAATATCTTATAGGCCTTACCCATGATGGTTGTTTTATTGATGCAACCGAAGAACCTGCTGTCTTTGCTGGAGGTGCTGTTATCGCCGAGGACAAAGTAACTGCCATCCGGGATCTTGACCAGGTTGCCTTCCTGTCCCTTGGTGCCCCTGTTATCGTAATATATCTTTGAGATGACCTCCGGTTCATGCAGCACTGCGCCGTTTATTAAAACTTTGCCGTTGCTGATTTCAATTGTTTCTCCGGGCAACCCTATTACTCTGGCCATATAGGTATTGCCGGATTTGTCAGGTTTTCTATAAACAACTACGTCTGCCCTTGCCGGCCCAAGCTTCTTATAAACGGCCTTATCGACAAATACGGTATCGCCTTTGAGCATGGTCGGGGCCATCGCCGCATCCGGCACCTTAATCGACTGTACTATATTGGTTTTGATGTACAAGGGTATGGCGTGGGAGGGAGTAAATACCGAAATGCATAACACGATAGCGGCAATAAGGGCGATTCTCTTGGGCAGAGAGATTTCCCTCTTGATGTGGTTGGCCTTGTTGTAACCCTTGGCACAGAAATAAGAATCCACGATCACAAAAATCTGAAAGGCCAGGGACCCCAGCAGCAACAGATACAGAGAAGAGTTAATTTTTACAGTCGGGGCGAGGATAAAATATAGGCCCGCAGCAATCAATAAAATCCTGATCACTAAAAACGATACGCCGCGCAAGACCCGGCTTGAGTAAATTTGGCCTAAACCTACCAGTATAACGGACAGTAACACCGCCAATAACGGTTCTTTAGCCTTTGCTTTACCCATTCTTACCTCCTTTTTTTGGTGCCGCCTTTTTCTTTTTGTTTCTTCTCAAAATACTTTTCCATCTCTTCATCGCGCCTGCCCTGGGATTCAACGCCTGGTTTTGCCGCGGGGGCAAACTCCTCCCACCCCCCCTCAGGCCTACCTTCTTTATAAATAAGCTGGCGGCGTAACTTGCCTTCCCTGTAATATTCCTTCCAGGGGCCTTCAAGCTGCCCATCCTTATAGGTCTTTTCCAGCTGTATCCTGCCGTCCCTGTAGAATTTCCTGCAAATACCGTTGAGGCTGCCGTCTTTATAACTTTCCTCTGCGCTTAAGTTGCTATTCTCGTAATATGTTTTGCGCACGCCATCAAGCCTGCCCTCCCTGTAATTACCCTCTTCTTTTACCTTGCCGTTGAGGCCGTATATCTTATATGGGCCGTTGCGCTTGGTATCCTTATGGACCGTTTCTGCCTGCACCTCTTTTTTCGCGGCTTTCTTTCTCTTAAAAAAGAACCTCCTAGAATCATCTTTTGCCTTATCCTGCGCAAAACTTATATTAGCGCAAATCAAAAGCGAAATAAATATTATTATAAACCTTTGCACCGCTGCCTCTCCTCTCTCCTACATTATACCCTGAATATATATCTATATCAAATTAAAAAAATCGCGTTTGTTTTTCGTATTTGATGCCGAAGTGGTCAAAGGCAAGCTTAGTAGCTACTCTTCCGCGCGAAGTGCGCTTCAGATACCCGGCTTTGAGGAGATACGGTTCAACGGTATCGGCGATAGTATCGACTTCCTCGTTAAGGCTTGCCGCCAGCGCCTCCACCCCCACCGGCCCTCCGGAATACGCCCCCAAAACCGTCTTTAAAACCTTGCGGTCCAAATCGTCTAACCCCGCCTTATCGATTCCCAGTACATCGAGGGTCTTTGCTGCGGTAGCGGCATTAATATTCTCAATATTAGCCACCTGGGCATAATCCCTGACCCTGCGCAACAGCCTGTTTGCGACCCGGGGCGTTCCGCGGGAGCGCCGGGCCAGCTCTTCGGCGGCTAAATCGTCCACCCCTATACCTAAAGTCCGGGCAGAGTGCTTTACAATCCGGCTCAAGTCTTCCACTTTATAAAAATCAAGGTTATAGAATATCCCGAACCTGCCGCGCAGGGGCGCGGCTAACAGGCCGGTCCTAGTGGTTGCGCCTACCAGGGTAAAGGGCTTCAGGTTAAATTTAATGGTCTTGGCGTAGGGCCCTTTGTCTATCACGAAATCAATCTGAAAACTCTCCATCGCCGGATATAAGAACTCCTCCACTATCTTGGAAAGCCGGTGAATCTCGTCAATAAAAAGGATGTCCCCTTTCTCCAGATTGGTTAATATACCGATTAAGTCGCCTGCGCGTTCAATGGCCGGGCCGCTGGTTGCGGTAATCTTGCTATTCATCTCATGGGCGATAATATGCGACAGCGAAGTCTTGCCTAAACCCGGAGGGCCGCTGAGCAACACGTGCTCCAGCGGCTCTTTTCTCTGTTTTGCCGCCTGGACGGAAACCTTGAGGTTATCCACTATCTCCCTCTGGCCCACAAATTCAGAGAGTTTCTTAGGCCTGAGAGATAAATTAAGGACTACATCCTCTTCGGATTCCTTTATATCAGTTATTATGGGGTTACTGGGCTTGCCCTTCAGCAGGGCCTGCCGGGTCTCTTCTGTCATAGGGTATGATGTTATTTTTGTTCCTGGAAATTTCTATCTGCTGGAAGGCCTCGCTTTGACGGGCGAGGATCTCCTTCATCCTGACCAATTCCAGTATTGCCAGGAAAATCACGATGATCTCTATTTTATTTTTGGCCCTGGAGAATAAATCCGAAAGCCGCACCGAAGGCTCTAGCAACAAAAGATGCAGGATATCGTGAATCTTTTCTTCAATGGTGAATTCGTCCTTGATGACCTCGTAAAATACCTCTTTGGGGACGTCTTTTAATGCCTGGGAAAAGGCGTTAATCAGGTCAAAGATACTCGCCTCAAAGTAAACTTCCTTCTTCTCTCCTTTTAGAATATCCTTGTCTAAATCTGCCTTGGGGCGCTTAAAGACCTCTTTCTGACTGACCTCTCTTTCCCGCAGGGACGCGGCTATCTCTTTAAATTTCTCGTATTCCAGCAGGCGCTTTACCAGTTCCGCGCGCGGGTCCTCCTGCTCTTCTTCCTCGGCTTGCGCCTCATCCGCAGGCAGGAGCATCTTTGACTTAATCTGCATGAGCGTGGCTGCCATCACCAGGAATTCTCCGGCGATATTCAGGTCCAATAACTCCATTAAATTAAGGTATTGCAGGTACTGGTCGGTAACTTCGGCTATGGGAATATCGTAGATATTCAGGTGGTCTTTTCTTACCAGGTAAAGCAGCAGGTCCAGCGGGCCTTCGAATATCTCCAGCTTTATTTTATAGGCCATTCTCTAATCCCTAAATCAACAAATATCCTTATTAATATTAAGCAGCAGTTTTACCTGATCCATCGTCTTTGACGCCTGCGCCGCTGCCTTTTTCTCCCCTTCCCTTAATATGCTCCGCAGATACCCCTTGTCTTTGATAAAACCGGTTCTTTTCTTCTGCAGGGGCTCCAGGAATTTAATTAAAACCTCTGCCAGCTCTCTTTTACATTCGGTGCAGCCGACTCTGGAACTGCTGCAGCGCTCTTGGACTTCTTTTTGCCTCTGCGGCGCGAATACCTTATAGTAAGTGCAGACATTGCATTTATCCGGATGTCCGGGGTCGGACAACTTAATCCTCTGCGGGTCGGTAAACATCCCCTGCACCTTTTTTCTTAACTCCTGCGGCGCCTCTGAAAGCGCGATTGTATTATTATAACTCTTGCTCATCTTACGGCCGTCAAGGCCCAGGAGCCGGTTTGTCTGGGTAAGCAGTGCCTTTGGTTCAGGAAAAAGCTCCTGATTATAGGTGTTGTTAAACTTTCTGGCAATCTGCCTGGTCAGCTCCAGATGCGGCAGCTGGTCTTTGCCTACGGGCACGGCCGCTGCTTTATAAAGCAGGATATCCGCTGCCTGTAAAACAGGATAACCCAGGAATCCGTAAGTACTGAGGTCACGGTTGGTAACTTCACGCAGCTGTTCCTTATAGGTAGGGCAACGCTCCAAGAGGCCCAGCGGCGTAAGCAGTGAAAAAGCCATATATAACTCCAGGTGCTCTCTGACATGGGATTGGATAAAAATAGTTGCTTCTTGAGGGGAGATCCCGCAGGCAAGCCAGTCTGCCAGGTTATCGATAATATTGCTTTTCAACTCCTGCGGATTCTGGTATTCGCTCATCAGCGCATGCCAGTCCGCCAGCATAAATAAACATTCATACTCCTGCTGCAGCTCCTTCCAGTTTTCCAGCGCACCCACCAGGTGCCCCAGGTGCAGCTTTCCTGTCGGCCTCATTCCGCTTAATATACGTTCTTTCATATGGATTTAAAGTTTACGCGCTATCTTCTCGATCTCGTAAGCCTCTATTATATCCCCTGCCTGCAGGTCAGTAAAACCGCTTAAAGAAATCCCGCACTCATAACCCTCGGCAACTTCCCTGACATCATCCTTGAAGCGTTTCAGCGAAGAGACCTTACCTTCAAAAACCGGCTCACCGCCCCGAAGCAGGCTGACTACGCTCTGACGGTTGATTTTTCCCTTGCTGATATAACAGCCCGCCACCCTGCCCGCCTTGGTAAGGTCAAAGACCTTCCTTACCTCTGCCTTGCCCAGAAAAACCTTATTTATCTTGGGCTCGAGCATCCCCTCTACCGCCGCCTTTATCTGGTTGGCAAGTTCGTAAATAATATTATAAATTTTTATCTCGATGCCCTCTTTTGAGGCAGCCTGCCTGGCCAGCTCATCCGCCACGACATTAAAACCCAATATCAGCGCATTGGTTGCCATAGCCAGGACAACGTCGGAGCTGTTGATATTGCCCACCCCGGCATGCATGATGTTTAGTCTTATTTCTGAAACGTTGAGTTTACCGAGAGTCTCCTTGATCGCCTCAAGAGAACCCTGCACATCGGACTTGATGATCAGATTCAGCTCCTTAATCTTGCCCGCCTGTATCTCTGCGTGCAAATCTTCGAGGCTGATCCTCTTTACTGACCTCATCTGCTGCTGCTTTTTTTGCTCCTGGCGCGCCTGTGCCAGGTCCCTGGCTGTCCTTTCATCCTCCACGACAAAAAACGTCTCTCCTGCATGAGGCACCCCGGAGATACCGAGTACCTCTACCGGGACCCCCGGCCCTGCGGATTTGACGGAATGAGCCTTGTCGTCAAACATCGCCCTGATCTTGCCGTAAAAATCACCGACGATGATATTCTCATTCAGGTGCAGCGTGCCATTCTGTACCAGTAATGTCGATGCCGGGCCCCTGCCCTTGGTAATCTTGGCCTCGATTACTACCCCGCGGGCAATCCTGTTGGGGTTGGATTTGAGCTCTAACATCTGCGCCTCAAGCAGTATCATCTCAAGCAACTCTTCTATCCCTGCTCCGGTCTTTGCCGATACAGGAACGGTGATGGTCTTGCCGCCCCAGTCTTCGGAGGCCAAATCGAATTTTGCCAGCTGTTTCTTGACCCTGTCGGTATCCGCCTGCGGTTTATCAACTTTATTCAGGGCGACAATTATAGGCACGCCTGCTGCCCGCGCATGGTCTATCGCCTCTTCGGTCTGGGGCATCACCCCGTCATCCGCAGCCACTACCAATACCACTATATCAGTCACGCCTGCTCCGCGCGCACGCATAGCAGTAAAGGCCTCATGGCCGGGCGTATCCAGAAAGGTAATCTCTCCGTGTGCCAGCTTCACCCTGTATGCCCCGATATGCTGTGTAATTCCGCCGTGCTCGGAATCAACGACATTTGTTTTTCTGATCTGATCCATAAGCAGGGTCTTGCCGTGGTCAACATGGCCCATAAAAGTCACTATCGGCGCCCGCGGCTTCAAGAACCTGGGGTCATCTTTTTCTTCGTGAACCCCCAGGGCTAATTTTTCCTTTCCCGGTGCCTTTTTAAACTTAAACTTGAATTTACTGCAGATTTTTACTAGCGTTTCTTCATCAAGAGACTGGTTTATCCCGGACATTTTTCCTATATCCATCAGGGATTTTATAACAATAGAGGGCTTCTCCTGCAATTTAACCGATAAATCCTTAACCGTAATCGGTAAGTCAAGCTCCAGCTCTTTTAGTTCCGGCGCAGCGATAACCACGGCGGGCTTTTCTTCCTTGATCACCGGGTGAACAACCTTTTCGGCTTTAACCTGCGGCGGCACTGCCTCTTTAATAACGGGAGTAACAGGGGCGGCAGGAACTTTCTTTGCCGGCTTCAGCGGCTTTGGCTTGACTGCCGCCGCTTTCTTAACCTTAACCTCAACCTTAACCTTTGATTTTAACGCTGCCCTGGGCTTGGCTGCTTTGGGAACCGCCTTCTTGGAAACCGGTTTTTTCAGTGCTGGCTTTTTCTTAGATACGGGTTTTTCTTTCATTTATTTCCTGCTCTTCTTTGCCTGCGAAATTATTTTCTGGGCCCTCTTTTCTCCGATGCCCTTAACCTTTGTCAAATCCTCTTTTCTAGCAGCGGCTAAATCCTGCGCGCTCTTAAATCCCGCTTCTTTGAGCAACTCCAGGGTCTTCTCCCCTATACCGGGGATACTCTCTAACGCCACAGCTTCTTCTGCTGCTGCCTGTTTAGCTTTTTTCTTTCTGGCTTTCTTTTTAGGAGCGGCCTCTTTTTCTGCTTCGGCGGCAGACGCCTGTTCCGCTTCGGCGGCTTTTTTGGCCTGCTCTGCAAGCTGGGCCTTGGTACGGATATCCAGCCCCCAACCGACCAGCCTCGAGGCCAGGCGCACATTCTGTCCGTGCTTGCCGATACCCAGGGAAAGCTGGTCGTCTTCAACGATAACCTCAGCCTTCAGGTTCTGCTTATCCAGTTTAATCTCGGCAACCTTCGCCGGAGAGAGCGCGGCTTTAATATACTCCTTGATATCCTCGCTGTAACGCACGATATCGATCTTCTCCCCCTGAAATTCATTGACTATATTTCTTACGCGGTTGCCGCGCATCCCTACGCAGGCCCCCACGGAATCAACCTTTTCGTTTTTTGAACAGACTGCGATTTTGGTGCGCTCGCCGGCCTGGCGGGAGATGGATTTAATCTCCACAATCCCCTCATAAATCTCAGGCACCTCCAGCTCAAAGAGTTTTTTTACCAGGTTCGGGTGGGTGCGCGAAAGTATTATCTGCGGGCCTTTGGTATCCTTGTCTACCTCCAAAACATAGGCGCGTATACGCTGCCCCTGCCTGAATTCCTCTTTAGGGGACTGTTCGCGTTTCAAAAGCGTGCCTTCGGCCTTTCCTAAAAGGTCGACGATGATATTGCCTCTCTCAAAACGGTAGACCGTCCCGCTGACAATCTCTCCGACCCGGCCCTGAAATTCATTGAAGACCACATCCTTCTCGGCCTCACGGATCTTCTGGATAATTACCTGCCGCGCCGTAGATGCGGCGATACGGCCGAAGTCTATGGACTTGATCTCTTCGTTGTTCTTAAAGGCCCGGATCTTTCCGGTTTCCGGGTCAAGCTCAACCCTTAGCTCATCATCAGGCTTAACCTCGACCACCTTTCTGGCCGCGCTCAACAGCGCACTCTCCACCGCCTGGATCAGAATCTCTTTCTTAATACCCTTTTCTCTTTCTATCTGCTCAATTATAGCTAATAACTCTTGGCTCATTTCTGCTCCTCTTTTAAAGCTCCTGCTTTGCCTTATTGATTTTAGACAAAGGTATTTCTATCGACTCTTTGTCTCGTTTAATGTAAACCGATTGATCCTCTACTTTATCTATCAGGCCGTCCCATTCCAGTCTTCCGTTTATAAAATCACTTAAGAAAACCCTTGCCTTTTTATTTCTGCAACGTAAAAAATCACTCCTGGTCTTAAGCGGCCGGTCAAGGCCGGGAGAAGAAACCTCCAGAATATAGCGCTCTTCTAAAATATCCTTCTCATCCAATATCAGGCCTATCTCTCTGTTCAGTACGGCACATTCACCCAAAGTTATCCCTGCCTCAGGCCAATCCGCCAGAATCCTCAAAATAAGCCCCCCTCCTTCACGGCGGCAGATAACATCCACCAGACACATGCCTTTGCCCTGCAGAAATTCCTCTATCAGGCCCTTAATCTCCTCCGTGATGGCCGGCCTATCCATACACCCGCCCCTCTATTTGTTTAAGAATTTCTTTCTGCGGTTTCTCAATTCTTTCCGATCCGCGGCGCACCTTTAACTCTACTACTTTTTTCGTCAGGGACTCCTTACCGATTACTACCTGCAGGGGTATACCCAGCAGGTCTGCATCCTTGAATTTGACTCCTGCTCTTTCGTCACGGTCATCAAGAAGCACAGTTATATTTTTATCCTTTAATTCCTCATATATCCGGCAAGCGCTATCCATAATATCATTCTTAGTCGTATCCAGAGGAAGGATTATCACTTTATAAGGCGCCACCTCCATCGGCCAGAGGATGCCTGAGGCATCGTTATTCTGTTCAATAATTGCCGGGATTAATCGCGAAACGCCTATACCGTAACAACCCATGATGACGGGGGAAAGCTTTCCTTTTCCATCGAGAAAGTTTGCCCCCAGCTTAGCGCTGTATTTTGTGCCCAGCTTAAAGATATGCCCTACTTCAATACAGTTTACTTTCTTGGATTTTACTTCAATTATATCCTCCCCGTCCGCGGCCGGCACCATAAATTCATGGGAAAGCTCACCGCCCATGATCCCGGGGTCTGCTTCGATAATCAAAATCTCCAGGCCGCACCTCTTGAAGATCCGGCAGTAGGCATCATAGATCGCCCGGTAATTCTTATCCAGGCCATCCTCGTCCCGGTCAAAACTATAAGCGTCTTTCATGGTGAATTCGCAGGCCCTCACCAGCCCGAAGCGCGGCCGGATTTCGTCGCGGAACTTGGTCTGTATCTGATACAAAAGAAGCGGCAACTGTTTATAAGAAGAGACGTGGTTTTTTATTAAATCGGTAATTACCTCTTCGTGCGTAGGGCCAAGGCATAACTTCCTCTTCCTGCGGTCTTCGAACCTGAACATTACCTCTGCGATTTCTCTATCGCGGCCGCTTCTCTGCCATAATTCCAGCGGCTGTAAGCCCGGCAGCAGCAATTCGCTGGCGGAACAGGCAGCCATCTCCTGGCGGATTATCTTCTCAATATTACGTAACACCAGCAGGCCCAGCGGCAGATATGAATATACGCCGGCCATAAGCATGCGCATAAAACCTGCCCGCAGGAGCAGCCTGTGGCTTATTGACTCTGCCTCCTGAGGGGCCTCTTTCTGTGTCGGTATCAAGGTCTTAGTCCAAAACATTTTTCTTTAATTCCCTAAGTAATATATCCGCGCATTTGGCAGCGGAGACTTTTTTTACAGGCCTTCCTTTTTTAAACAATATGCCCTCTTTTTTACCGAAGGCGATACCGATATCAGCCTGCCTTGCCTCTCCCGGGCCGTTGACTACGCAGCCCATAACGGCCAGCTTTGGTAGCCGAGCGGATAGCGGATAGCGGATAGCGGATAGTCGCTTTTCTATATCCTTAACAATGCTAATCAGGTCCACTTCGCAGCGGCCGCAGGTCGGACAACTGATAATCTCCGGCCCGAAACGGCGCAGCCCCAGAGACTCAAGAATCACTTTTGCCACCGCCACCTCGCGTTCCGGCTTATCGGTCAGCGATACCCTTATTGTATCACCAATGCCCTCAGATAACAAGATCCCTAATGCAATACTGGATTTTATCGCCCCTGAACCGGGCAAACCCGTGGCGGTAACCCCAAGGTGCAGAGGATACCGGCAGAGTGCCGAAATCCTGCGGTAGGCGCTAAGCGTATCCGCTACACCTGAACCCTTCAAAGAAACAACGATATCGTAGAATTTAAAACCCTCCAATATCTTTATATAATCCAAGGCGCTCTTGACCATCCTGCCTGCTAACCCCTGATCTCCTCCCCTGTGCCCTTTTACCGACCCTGAATTAACCCCCACCCTTATCGGGATACGCCCTGCTTTTGCCGCAGCAGCTATTTGGCGGACCTCTTCTTTCCTATATATATTGCCGGGATTAAGCCTGATTTTGTCCGCGCCGCTCTCAATTGCCCTTATTGCAAGATGCCAGTCAAAATGTATGTCGGCAACCAGGGGGATGCGGATATTGCGCTTGATCTCTTTAATCGCCTTTGCATCCTGCGTATCCTTTACCGCCACCCGCACGATTTCGCAACCGGCCTGCTCCAGGCCCCTGATCTGGCTGACCGCCTTTTTGATATCAGCGGTTTTATATTTAACCATAGACTGAATCGTAACCGGGCTCTCTGCGCCGATTATTACGTTTCCTACTCTTACTCCTCTGGTCTTATGCCTGTTTATCTTCACGGTTATTTCAAAATACCGGTTATCTTGTAACCCCAAGCCCTCATCACGTCGTTATAGGTCACGAACAGAAATAAGGAAATAATGACGGCCAATCCTATCTGGGTGATGATGCGTTCGGCCTTAACGCTTAAGGTCTTTCCCCTTATCTTCTCAATTGCCAGAAACAGAATATGCCCTCCGTCAAGGACCGGCAGGGGCAGCAGATTAAAGAGGGCAAGGCTTACGCTGATTATCCCCATGAAATTTAAGAGTGCGGTTATCCCCTGCCGGGCTACCTTGGAGGTGATAAAAAATATGCCCAGCGGACCGGCTGCCGAATCCCGCACCGCAATCTTTCCCGTAACCATCCTCCATAACCCCTTATAAGTAAGCTCAGTCAAAACCCAGGTTTTATTTATCCCCATCAAAAAAGAGGCAACTATGCCGTATCTTACGTAAACCGTATCTGTTAAATCAGGGGTTATTCCTAAGAGCCCTACTTTTTGCTTCTCTCCCAACGCATCGTCAAAACTTTTCTCTTTGAGAGCAACATTCAGGTTAAATTCCTGCTCCTTGCGCAACACCGAAAGCCGCACTACCTCGAAAGCCCTACGGTCCAGGATTATAGCCTGCAACTCCTCCCAGGAGGAAACATTTCTGCCGTCTATGGCAGTAATCTTATCGCCTATGCGCAGGCCCGCGGCCTTTGCGCCGAATCCATCAAGCAGCCCCCCGACCTTACTAGTAAGCGTAGGGTATCCGGAAAAGAAGATTGTCCAGAAACAGAGAAAACCCAGCAGGTAATTAAAGAACGGGCCGGCAAATATAATCTGAAAACGCTTACCGGGGGCCTTAGAAAAATATTCGTAGCCTTTACCTTTATACTCCTCCAGGTTATCTCCGGCAAGCTTGACAAAACCGCCCAGCGGTATGAGGCTTAAACAATATTCGGTATTGCCTTTCTTCCTCCTGAATATCCTCGGGCCGAATCCTATGGAAAACCTCTCCACCCGCACGCCCGTACGCCTGGCGGCAATAAAATGCCCGAATTCATGAACCAGGATTAATATCCCAAGTATTACTAAGAAAATAAATAAAGTAATCATATTTTAATTTCAAATATCAAAACTCAAAATCCAAAATAAATCCAAAATCCTAAATCTAAAACTTTTGTTTTGAATTTTGAAATTGGAATTTATTTTGAAATTTGGATTTTGTCATTTGGATTTAACTTATCAGGTATATTTTAACTTATTAATTATATTATGCGCCTCCTGACGCGCCCAGCTATCCGCATGCAGGATATCCTCTAAATCCGGATTGCCTATATTGCGGTGCCGTGCGATTACCCTTTCGATTACGGTATATATCGAGATAAATTTTAAGCCTCCCCTTAAAAACTCGTTTACGCTTACCTCGTTGGCGGCACTTAATACCGCCGGAAGCGTCCCTAATTCCGAGGCCGCCAGATACGCCAGTTTTAAACAGGGAAACTTCATAAAATCCGGCTTCTGAAAATGCAGCCCCTCTAATCTGCAGAAATCCACTCTTGAGCCGGCGTCATAATTAGCCAACCTCGCAGGATAGGAAAGCGCATATTGAATGGGTATGCGCATATCGGTAGCCGATAACTGCGCCAGGATTACTCCGTCTATAAACTCGACCATGGAATGGACGATCGCCTCCGGGTGTATCAGGATTTTTATCTTTTCGCTGGAGACCCCGAACAGAAACATCGCCTCCAGAAGCTCCAGGCCTTTATTCATCATCGTGGCCGAATCCACGCTGATTTTCCTGCCCATCCTCCATTTGGGATGCCGCAGGACCCTTCTTACGGATATTGCCTTTAACTTGTTGATACCGGTCTCCCTGAAAGGGCCGCCCGAGGCAGTCAGATAGATATTTCTTAGATTAACGGTATCTTCCCCCTCCAGGCACTGCCAGATTGCCGACTGCTCGCTATCGACAGGTATGATCTTGACTTTATTCTTACGCGCCATAGCCATGATGGCGGAACCGGCCATGACTAAAGACTCTTTATTAGCCAGGGCAATCTCTTTTTTGCACTCTATCGCCTTCAATAAAGGAAATAACGCGGCAGAGCCGCTGATGGCGATGACTACTTTGTCTATTTTTTTCTCAGCAACCATCGCTTCCAGGCCTGCTCTTTCGGTAAAAATTTTAACCTTTTTACCGAAACTGCTGGCCTTGAGCCTGCGGACACCGGCTGCCTGGCCGACACAGACAAAAAGGGGGCGGAATTCCCTCGCCTGGCGTTCCAAAAGAGCGCTGTTAGAGTTACCGCTCAGGGCGATGACGCGGAACTTACCGGGAAACTTCCTGATTACCTCCAGGGTATTAATCCCTATCGAACCCGTCGAACCCAATATAGCGATGTTCACCATAATCCTAAAATACTTTATAAGATAAGGCTAAAATAAAAATAAAAGACCGGGGCGGTAAAAAGCAGGCTGTCAATGGAGTCCAAAACTCCTCCTAAACCCGGAAACACCCTCCCCGAATCCTTTACCTGACAATCGCGTTTCATCAGGGACTCCGATAGATCCCCCAGCTGGCCGAGGACACCCAGCGCAAGGCCCAGGAGAATTAAATGAACGTAATGCAGCTTCAAAAACGGCGCGCTTACCAACGCGCCTAAAATGCTAAAGAACAACCCCCCTATCGCCCCCTCTACGGATTTTTTGGGGCTGATGCGCGGGATAAGCGGAGTCTTGCCGAAGCGCGAACCTACAAGGAATGCCCCGATATCCCCCAGCTTTGTAATTAAGAGGATACTGCTCAATAGGGCTACTCCGTTTTCAAGGTAACGAATTTTAATCAGAAAACTAAAAAACCATGAGACATAAAGTATCCCGAACAGCGTCGTAGAAATTGCTACGATTACCCCTGAAGTTTCCCGGCGGCGAAACTGCATAATGATTAAAAAAAGCAGCACCAGTATGATAAGCAACAGCTCCCACTTCTTGGTAGTCTCAAAACCGAAGATTATCGAAAGCGGGATAATAATGCCGATGCCGATTCCGACATACTTATAGATACTTATCCCTTTCTTCTCAAGCATGGTAAAGAATTCATATAACCCTATCACCGTAAAGAAGAGTATTACGATGTTAAAAACCAATTTAAACAATACCGTTATCACGATAAGCCCGATGAGCAGAAGTGCACTAATTATTCTTTTTGTAAGCATAAACCCCTCCGAATCGCCTTTCCCGCCTCTGATATTCCTCTATCGCTTCCTCCAGATCTTTTTTCCTGAAAGAGGGCCAGTATTTCTCGGGAAAATATAATTCCGCATAAGAGATCTGCCAGAGAAGAAAATTACTGATGCGCATCTGGCCGCTGGTGCGTATGAGAAGGTCCGGGTCAGGCAGGCCTGCGGTATAAAGGTAACGGCTCAAAAATTCATCATTAATCTCTTTTATCTTAACATTGCCTTTCAAGACATCTTCGGCAAGGCCCCTGGCAGCGTCGGTTATCTCTTGCCTGCCGCCATAATTAAGCGCCAGGACAACGGTCATACGGGTGTTGTTTCTGGTTTGTTCCTCTGCCCTCCTGACCTTTTCCTGCAGCTGCCGGGGTATGGGATCGCCCCTGCCGATAACCCGCAGGCGGATATTATTCTTGTCTAACTCCTCCAGCTGGCGCCCCAAAAAATTATCCAGGTAACGCATCAATAACCTTATTTCGCTTTTAGGCCGGGTCCAATTCTCCGTAGAAAAGGCAAAGAAGGTGAGCACCTTTACCCCCAATTCCGCCGCTGCCCTGATAATCTCCCTGACCCGCTTGACGCCTTCGCGGTGTCCGGCGGTACGCGAGAGGCCCCTCTCTCTTGCCCAGCGGCCGTTGCCGTCCATTATTATCGCGATATGCTTAGGTATATTATTTTTATCTAACATTGCTGACTTAAAAGTCCAAAGATTAAAGGTTAAATTTTAATATTTGATCTTTAATCTTCCTTTGGACTTTGAACTTTAGCCTTTAACCTTATCTACTGATGCAGCCGGTAATCTATCTCCGGAAAAATATTATCCCTGCCTTCGATATCGCCAAGCCAGCCCTCATTCACGGAGTCTGACTTGATCTCCCGGTAGAGGCGGTTAAACCTTAAGAGATGCTCTTTGGTGCG
>JADHYK010000036.1 GCA_016782485.1 Candidatus Omnitrophota bacterium | reverse complement strand
TCGGGGTGCCGATACGCACCAATAAATTCGAGGGATTTTCCAGGCAGTCCCCGGTAACCGTCACCACCCTTTCGTATAAGGGCTTGCCCAGGTATACTGCCTCGTAGATTGCATAAACCGTAGCCACATTATGCACCACCACCCCGACAGCAAAGGGGAGCTTTCCGGAGGGCACTTCGCGTTTCAGGATATTCTTAATCAGCTGCTTTTCCCCTCCTTGGGGATAAGCCGAACCTATAACCTTTATTGTCAGGCCCCCCTCCTGGGCCCGGAAATTTTTTATCGCCTCCAGCTTATTTTCTTCGATGGCGATATAAATATTTTTGGCAGCAACGCATCTGGCTATCAAAGCTATGCCGGCGATGATTTCTTTTGTCCTTTCAATCATCAGGCGGTTATCGCAGTTTAAATACGGCTCGCATTCGGCGCCGTTAATGATCAGCGTATCTACGGGCTCAGGCGGAGTAAGTTTGATATGCGTGGGAAAGCTTGCACCTCCCATCCCGACCACCCCGGCCTCAAAAACCGCCCTTCTTATTTCATCGGCGGATAATCTATCTATTTCTTCCTGGGGCCGGGTAACCTGGGGGCTGACCAATTTGTTTAACTTATCATTTTCAATAACTACCGCCGCAGCCCTTCCCAGAAGAGGATGCGGCCACTCCTGCACAGAAATAACTTTTCCGGAAATAGAGGAGTGCACCGGCGCAAATACATGCGTCTGGGCAGAGCCGATCTTCTGGCCGGTAAGCACCGTATCCCCAATTTTTGCCTCCGGGCTGCAGGCCTTACCGATATGCTGGGATAACGGGACGTATACCTTATCAGGTAACGGCATCCTCTCTATCGCTTTATTTTCTGTTGAATGTTTATGTTCTTCTAATTTAACCATTCTTTAATCCAGCCAGGGAAACTTACGGTGATATATCAGGTTTATTACCCCCGCCACGCTGAATATGCAGCCTACGATAACCAGGATGTAAACATTGGAGAATTTGTCCGCCAGGATACTGCTGATAAACATAAATAACAGGAATCCCAGATGCATCACTATCTCCATGGAGCTGAAAATCTTACCCATCATCTCATTGTCGCTTACCTTATGGATTATAGTGTTGGAGGCAATCATAATCGGGGCAACCAGGAGCCCCAAGGCAAGGGAAAGCGCTGCGGCGATAGTAAAGCTGTGATAGCGCGATATGGTAATCGAAAAAACAATCAGCATTATCCCGCTTAAGATTAAGGAAGAAAAGATAACCTTGTAGTGAGAAAGCCGCTGGCCGAAACGGCCGTAAATCAACGAGCCGATAAATAGACCCGTGCCCAGAAACATAATCAAAAGCCCCAGGTCTTTGGTTACCGAACGAAGCTGCTGCTGCACGAATACGATTAAGACCACATAAACCGCCCCCAGCGCTGACCAGAGGACAAAGATAATGCCGGCGGTAAACCTGATATCCTTTTTGCGGATAAAATACAGCACCCCTTCTTTGATCTCCTGTAATACCGACTTTCTGATCACCTCCACTATCTCCCGGCCCACTTTCTTCAGGTTCATCGAGGCGGTGGATTTCTTTGCGATAAAGAAAATCAGGAATCCGGAAAGAAGAAAGCTTAAGGCATCCAGATAAAAGGCGCTTTTTGCGCCCAGCCATTCCACTATCAATCCGCTGATGCCGAAACCCAGGATTGCCGCAATCATTCCGGTGGTGTTGACCAGGGAATTTGCCATCAGTAAATCCTTCTTCTCGACCAGGTCCGGGACGATGGAGAGTTTTGCCGGGACGAAAAACCTGCCGATGGAAAATACCACGAAGATAACCAGGTAAATGAAGATAAAGGACTCCCGGTAAAACAAAAACAGCGGTATGGTCAGCACCAGGACCGCGCGCAAGAAATCGCACACATACATCATCCGGCGCCTGTTCCAGCGGTCAACATAAACCCCGGCAATAGGGCCGATTAAAAATACGGGGATGATGGTAAAGGAAAGGATCTTGGCAATCGCTAAGGTGGAGCCCGGCATCCGCAGGTTCACGAGGCCGATTAAGGCCATCTGGTCAAGCCGGTCGCCCAGCTGCGAAATTATCTGGCCCAGCCAGAGGAGAAAAAAATTGCGGTTTTTTAAAACCTCGGTAAATTTAGACACGGTTATAGAAACTTAAAAAGCCGGCGAGAGGAATTGAACCCCCGACCCGCGCTTTACGAAAGCGCTGCTCTGCCAACTGAGCTACGCCGGCAACTATTACGCTTCAACTATATTATCAGTTTTGCTTATTATTTCAAGTTCTTCCTTCAGGCCGGAGGCGATAAGCCCGTAACTGTCCGGAGTGCTTGTTTTGCCATGTTTGATTAACTCCTGCGCCGAAACCGGCCTGCCGAAGATAATCTTTAAAGGATACAGCTTTGGCGCCAAGACCCCTCTTGGCCAGGATTGGTAGGAGCCTTTAATATATACGGGCACGGCCGGGATACCTAATTCTTTAAGCAGGATTCCGATTCCTTTCTTAAATTCTGCCAACTCCCCGTTTATGGAGCGCTCCCCCTCCGGGAAGATACAGACAATCTTGCCTTGGGAAACCAGATACGCTGCTGCCTGCATCGCATCAACAAGGTGCGTATTCGGATTAATGGAGATAAGCCGGGCTAATTTTATCGCCCACTTTACCAAAGGGTATTCAAAGATATAATTATGCCCGATGAAATATGTATTCAAGGCTAATTTCAGGGGGAGGCTGGCAAAAACCACGAATCCGTCCAGAAAACTGGCGTGGTTGGGACAGATAATATAAGGGCCTTTTGACGGCAGGGAGGTTTTTCCTTTTATCCTTAGGAACCAGAGCAGCCTAAAAATAAAGAGGAATAAACTCTTAAAAATCCCGGTCAGCAGATAATCGAACAACCTCGGCTCCAGGCGGATTTTTCTGATTATCTCTGTGCGCGGCGGATTCCTTAAAATCTGGCCCCAGTTTTCGAACGTTGATTTTGCAGCCGAAGTCCCGCCGCTTCGCAGATCTGCTATCTTCAAGATTGCTTCCTTTACGGTGGTAACCCCTAAAAAGAAATCGTCAGGGATTTTAACGGAAAATAACTTCTCTATGCCTAATGCCAATTCTACCTGCGTCAGGGAATCAATCCCCAGGTCTATCTCCAGATGGCTGTCTAAATACACCGGCCTCTTAAGCCGGGTGCTTAGGTAGCGGATTATTTTCCGGGCGGCTTCGGTGTTTAGAATTTCGCCCTCCTCTGCGCAGGGGGCCGCCCTCTTAACATCGAGCCCGCCGGCCGCCCTCTTTAAATACTCTTCTTGTATCTTGTATCTTTTTAACTTCCTTAAGGCGGTGCGGGGCAGCTCGAGCTTGCTAAGCGTAAAACCCATGATGTGCTTGTAGACGGGAAGCTTCCTTCCCAGATTTTCCAGTTCCCAGCGGATCTTGGCATGGATGTTCGCTATATTTTTGCTACGGCAGTATTCGAAATCCGGCACCACTACCGCATGCAAGGATCCATTGGAGAGGCCGGATTTTTTTTCGGATTTCTGCAGGATGCAGATTTCTTTTATATAGGGGCTCCCGCTGTAATACGCCTCCAGCTCCTCCGAGTAGATATTCTTGCCTGAACTCAAGACAATTACTTCCTTTTCCCTGCCGGTGATAAACAGGTAGCCGTCTTTATCGATATAACCTAAATCCTCGGAATTAAACCAGCCCTCTTTTATCACCGCCGAAGTCATCTCCGGATGCTTAAAATACCCCTGCATCACATTGGGGCCTTTGATGAAAATCTCTCCGATCCCCGCGCGGTCAGGGTTATTTATCTTTATCTCAACGCCAGGGATAGGCTTTCCCACTGAGCCGAATTTAACCCGCTCTATAGGATTAAAGGTTACTACCGGTGAAGTCTCAGTCAGGCCATATCCCTCGGTGATTTTAAAACCCGCTTTTGCCAGCCCGCGGGCAAGGGCGGGCTCAAGCCTTGCCCCGCCGCTAGCCATAAACCTGAGACTAGCGAACCTCTGCTTAATCCTTGCCCTGATAAGGATGAGCAAAAAAGGCCTGATAAAAAAGGGTGCTCTCTTTATCTTCTCGGATATGGAATTATAGATTAGAGAAAAAAACTGCGGCACCCCGGTAAGTAAGGTAATCTCTGCCTCTTGCACAATCTTTGTCAGTTCCTGCGGCTTAAATCCTGCGGGCGCAAAGGTAACCGTTGCCCCGGACAAAAGCGGGACTAATAAGTTCACCATAAAAGGATAGGCATGGTGTAAGGGCAAAATTGAAAGCGTATTGTCGCTGGGGAGGAAGATGTTTAATCCAGATATGCTTAAAAAGTTGGAGCAGAGATTTTTATGGGTCAGCAGCACCCCTTTTGGAACGGCAGTAGTGCCGGAGGTATAAATTAAAGAGGCAACGTTTTGCGGATCGGCAGGGAGAATACCTTCATCCGGGCAGGCGCAGTTTTCTGTTTCGTTAAAACTTATGCAATCCTGCCCCGGCGCCCCGGTAAGGTCCAGGACGATTATTTTATTTAAAAGCCGGCGGATCTGGGGGGTAATTTTTTTATTAAATACCTCGTGGGAGCAAAAAAGGGCTTTAGCAGAGCTGTCGGAAATAAGGTTTGCCATCTCCTCGCTGCTTAACTGCACATCAAGCGGTACGCAGGTTATCCCGGCATACATCATCCCCAGATAAATCACCGCCCATTCGGGGCGGTTCTCGAGCATAAGCCCGGCAAGAGAGTGCGGCTGAAGGCCGATACCGCGCAGGAGGCAGGCGGTTTTTAATGCCTGCTCCTTTAGCTCCTTATAGGTAATCTTCTGCCAATGGGTATCCTTTTCAACCTGAAGGGCGACTTTAGCAGGAAAGCGGCGGGCGGTTTCGCTGAATCTTTTATGGATGGATAATTCCTGCAGGTTCATTTGTTCTTATCTATTTTTGGCATGCGCAGCAAAAACCACACGCCTAGAAACATAAAGAGATTCAGGCTCAACAATGCGATACGGTATCCTTTTGTGCCGAATGAGCCGGCGATTAATAAAACCAGCCCCCAGAATAACGGCCCGGTTATCGCCGCCAGATACCCGGCGAAGTTAAACAGGCCGAATACCTCTCCCAGCCTTTCCGGCGGGGCTATCCTGATAGCCAGGGCGCGCGCAACCGTCCAGGTAGCACCTAAGGTCAGGCCAAGCAGCCCGCCGATGACCAAGTATAAAGTAGAATTCCTGGCAAATGCCCCGCAGCTAAAGCAGATTATCCAGAGGATAAAGACCGCCAGGAGGGTGCGCCTGTGGCCAAGGTAATCGCTGACCAACCCGGAGATAAAGCTTCCCGCCACCGCAAAAAAGGCGGAGAAGGCGACCAGGTTTATTATTTGCGCTTCGTTTAAACCAAAAACCCGCGTGGCGTAAACCGACATAAAAAGCAGCGCCGCATTTATCCCGCATAAACCAAAGAAGGAGGCCTTTAAAAAGTTAGAGAGGAGCGGGAACTCCCCGGAGCTAAAAATAATACTCTTTATATTGTTGAAAAAAATGAAGATGCTTTTTTTATTAAAGAACTGCGGAAGGACTATCCCTGCCGGCGCAGGGTGAGCGTCCTTTACAAAGATCAAGCAGGGCAGGGAAAAAAGTAAAAAGAAAAAACCGGTAGGCAAAAAGACCGCCTGATAACCGCTTTTCAGGATGATGGGCTTTGCGATAAAGAGGGTAATGATTGCGCCGCTGTAACCGAACATCCTGCCCAGGCCGGAGATTAATCCTAATTTGCGGCGGGGGGCAATATCGGCAAGCATGGCATTATAAAAGACTACGCCCATCTGACAACCGAAATTGGCAACGGCAAAAAACAATAATCCCAGAAAAATATTATCCGCCAGGCCCAACAACATGGTAAATAATATGGAGAGCAGCGTGCAGTAGATAAGGAAGGGCCTGCGCCTTCCGGCAGCATCGGAAAATGCCCCTAATACCGGGGCAAATAAAGCCACAAAGAGGGTGGAGATTCCGAAAAAGACGCTATAGAGAATCTCCGGCGCCCCCTTTTCCAGTGTCAGCCAGCGGACAAAATACAGGGAAACCACGTTGAGGGCGAAGAACTGGTTTGCCAGGTCATAAAGCGCCCAGGATATTATTTTGACTGTTCTTTTCATAGTTTCATTAATATGATATCACAAAAAAACATTGACAAAAGAGAAAAAAATGTTATAGTTAACCCGGTTAAGAATGCAGCAAGGAGAAATAAGAATAGTGTCGGGAGAACTACCGTAAAGCTAAAACAGTAACAAAAAGCTTTGCGGTTTTTTTGTTTGAGGGGAGGTGAAAAAGCAACAAATGGCAAAAGGAAAAGTAAAATGGTTCAGCAACCAAAAGGGTTACGGCTTTGTTACTTCTGAAGAAGGTAAAGACGTATTTGTGCATTACAGCGCGATTAAGGGAGACGGCTACAAAACCCTGGAGGAGGGAATGGAAGTGGAGTTTGAAGTCACCCAGGGCCCCAAAGGCGAACAGGCCACCAACGTCACCAGGACAACATAACTTAAAGCCCGCAAATAAAGACCCCGGCATCGTCATTTCGCTGCCGGGGTCTTTATTTTGGCATTGGGGTTTCTTACTTCTCTATCCCGTTGCGCCTCAAACAATCCGCATATACCGCCTGATTAAGCTCAAGCACATCGGATAGCTTACCGGATTTGAATTCCGTGGAGAACCTGCAGGCCTTTTGCGCACACATCCTCCTGATATTGACCGGCCTTACCCTGGTCCAATAAAGGGCAAAGACCAAGATTATAATACCCGCCCACATCGCCGCAATTAAGAACCACTTCTGGACGCTGGTTATCTTCATGCTCTCTCCCTATTTCCTGTATTCTTTGCTTTGATAAACGATATCAAAAGACGGCTTTGAGAACTCTTCTTCTTCAGGGGCAATAACAAACGAGAGTTGAGAAAAATCCTCCCTGTTGCCGGATATATAAAATGCGGGGCTGGAGAACTCCTTCTTATTGGGGCGGATATAAAAAGAATGCCTGGAAAATTCGCCCTTATGTAAACTAATGCCTTTGTTAATACCCATAAACGGCTTAGCAAAGTTAGCGCTTGGCCTGGAGAATTTATTACTATGTTTTGAAAATAACGAAAATGACGGCCTGCTAAACTCGGCAGAAACCCGTATGAACTCCCCTCCGCTTGTGTAGACCGTCCTGTTTATATAAACATTCTTCTCCTGCGCCAAGGCGGCTGTTACCATCAGGCAAGATAAAAAGATAATTAACCCGGCAACTCCAACCGGCCTGCCCCTCTGCATTAATCACCTCTTATTTCAATAAGTTACACCTGAACCCTCTCCGCGTCAAGAGATAAAGGCAAAGGCTAGAAAATGGGATCAGTGTAAGAGGGACAGTTCCTTGTGAGAACTGTCCCAATCATATGGTGCCAGATCCTTCGCTTTGCTCAGGATCGGCATGCATGAAATTAAAATGCCGAGGAAGGGAGCCTAAGTTTTCCCCTCTGCAAGTAATTATATTATCGTAAGTTTCAAACATCGTCAACTTTTTTTATGCCCTCAAAATGGACTATAAATGAGTGCCTTTTTTATTTATTCTCTTTTCCGATGCTAAAATTCTTCTTGAAAGCCTCGATAACGAATTCCCGGTTTTCCCCGCAATGATTGTAGCGCCGCATTGTCTTGGCGTCGCTCCATCCTCCTGCTGCCTGGATTGCCGATTCCGGCACGCCCTTCTGGTAAGCAATGCTTGTCCAGGTGTGCCGTGTTTGATGCAGTTTCTTGACAGGCAAGCCGGCAATTTTGCATATTTTCCTGAACTGGTGCGTGATGGTATTGTTTGCGAAAGTTTTCCCTAATGAATTGGTAAATACCCACCTATTTGACCTCTTCCTTAAATTCTTCAGCGCTTCCTCTACTTCCGGCAAGATAGGGATTAACCTGGGCTTCCTGTTTTTTACCCTGAATTTCTGGTTGGGGGTTATCTGTTTTGGCCTTATATATATTACCTTATTCTCAAAATCTATATCCTCCCAGGTCAGGTACCTCAATTCATTCCTGCGCATACCGGTATTGAAAAAGACGACAAATATGGCATGCCAGTCTATCTTCCTGCTGAACTGCTTGGCGGTTTCCAGGATTTTAAGCACCTCGTCTTCCTTATAATAGAAGCCATCCGGATCCGGCTCGTCTTTGCGGCCCACCTTGCTAACCGGATTAACAAGAGGCAAATTCTTCTCATCTATCAGAACCTTAAACATATTGCTGAGGGTATCGCGCTCATGATTGACTGTTGCGGGCTGCCTGCCTTTTTCATTCAGCCGGTAATCCATAAACTCAGAGATATGCCTTGCCTGGATTTCATCAAGATGGGCTATGCTAAGGTATCTTTTGCCTAGAAATTCCTTAAAATTATCTATGGCGTTGCAATACCTGACATAACTTGACGGGCTTCCAAACTGGCTCTTCTTGATTTCAAGATACGCCTCTATACCCTGATTAATGGTAGCGCGGTAAGAAGGCTGGCCCGACTTCTGGCTTTTTATCTGTTTGATGTAGTCGGCATAGCGGAAATACGCCTCTTCCCTTGTTTCGCCAAGCGTAAGCCAGGGCCTTGAACCATCAGGCAAGGTTATCCTCATTACAAACTTATTACCCCTTTTCTTTTTGGGGAATGCGGGTAATCCTCTGCTCATAGTAATTTAGTATTGGCTACTCCTGTTAACCTTGATTCTTCCCACCTTACAAGGTCCTGCTCCCTAAATAATAGCTTGCCCCTGGGCTTAATATGCGGGATATGATTAGCTGATGTCCATTCGTAAAGCGTATGAATGGAAATACCGTATCTTTCGCAAACGTCTTTTGGTTCTAGGAAATTTCCTGTCATTTTGTTACCTCTTAGTTTTTCTTGTTTTTATATAGTGAAATTTATTCACTTATTTAATCATATTGTAACAAGCGGGCGCCTTTTGTCAAGCGAAAAGGTGAAATATTTTCACATTGACTTTTTTTCACATTTTGCTATTATGTATCTATGGGACCTAAACAAACCCTCGGCAGCCTATTAAAGGATAGAAGAAAAAAACTCAAGCTAACTACGGAGGAACTGTCTAAAAAGGCGGGCATTGATAGGACATATATAACTAAAATTGAAAGGCATAATAAACTCCCCTCCCCTGTTGTGATGGAAAAAATCTGCAAGGCGCTTTCTTCTTACGACTTATTCAGTGGTTATATTAAAATAAAGTACCCGGATGTTTATCTAAGGGCTGTAATTGAGAAGGCTTCTATGGAAGTTGAGCTGGATGAGATTCGTAAAAAGTTAGACAAAAAGAATATTTCTCTGGAAGAAGCGAAGAAATTGGGGAACCGCATAGCACACGTTGAATCTGCAATACAAGAGTTAAAAGTTAAGGTAGTAAAATTAATAAAACGCTGGGATAAAACCAAACATCCTGAAAAATATAAAGGCCGAACTGAACCTTTTAAGGAACTCCTCCCTATCAAAGATATTCTGGCCTAATTCTTCTTCCCCTTATAGTCAATCAGCTTGCGTTCAGCCGTCGCCTGCTCTCCTCAACTATCCTGCCGACGGCTACCGCATCCTTGCACCCCAAGAAAAATTACCTAAAAGGGTTAAACTGACCACTCTCATCTTAAACTATTTATCGCGCTTATCCAATTCCATCAAATGCTCATATCTATCCGGCTGTTCTTTTTTTAGCCGCTCAACTATCTCTTCCCCTGCCCATGCTCTTAGGGCACCTATTCTATTGGTCTTGCCATCGTCAAAGTCGCCGACAGTCATAGCGGCCATCTTGAATAATTTGCCTAACCAACCCTTTTTCCTTTCATCGTTTATCGTCCCGTCTTCTATGGCTCTGTAAAAGCAGCCATTTATCTCATCTACGTAGTATAAGGCAGGACGGGCAATAGTTACTTCTTCCTGCGTGGAAAATTCTTTTTTTAGGGCCTCAATCATGCGGACTTTGCTTTCCCTGTTTGCAAGGATCCAGACAATAGTAGTATTCTGTTCCTCAATCTGTTTTCTAAGGTAGTCCTGGTCTGCCTCTGAGGGAATTATGCCGTTCTCAACCGCTATTTTGCCAAGCTGTTCATCGCTTACGGCCTCTCTTCTATGGGTAGATAAAGATATGTCCGACAGAGAGGCATAAACAGCGGTATTAAAGAATAAGATTAAGACAGAAAGCAATATTTGTCTTCTATTCATCATCCCTGCCGTAATATATTACAGGCGCATTAGTCGCATACGGATTATTAGCGCTCTGGGAGCTGTAAGGACTGCCGTATTGCCCATAAGGGTTATTCACACTATCCGATGAATAAGGGCTGCCGTATCGGCCATATGGATTGCTGATTGAATCCGGGTCATAAGTATTACTGCTTACCTTCCCGAGATATTCTCCGTCCTGGCTGTATAACTTTGGCGTATCTGTAGCGTAAGGATTATTGGCGCTTTGCGCGCTATAAGAAGAGCCGTACTGCCCATATG
>JADHYK010000035.1 GCA_016782485.1 Candidatus Omnitrophota bacterium | reverse complement strand
GTGGTGGGCCTGGTCTGGCAGTGGATTTTAGACGGGCATTACGGCCTGCTGAACAGCTGGCTGGTACAGCTTGGTTTTCCGAACCTGGTAAGGAACTGGCTCTCTGACCCCAATACGGCATTGAATACTGTGGCAATAGTGCACTGCTGGAAGGGTTTTGGCTGGGGGTTCCTGATATTTTTGGCGGGCTTACAGACCATCCCGCGCCAACTCTACGAGGCCGCGCACGTTGACGGAGCAAATGCCTGGCAGTCCTTTAAGAACGTTACTATCCCTTTGATGATACCGATTGCGGTTTTGGTTTCTATACTTACGGTCTTAGGCACGATGCAGGCCTTTGTGCTTATTATTGCCATGACCGGCGGAGGGCCGGCATACCATACGCAGGTCCCTGTGTTAAGGATCCTGGCTTCTATGCGCGGCTCATCGCGCTTCGGTTATGCCTGCGCGCAGGGGATTAGTTTCGGCTTTGTACTGATTATTATTTCATTTATCCAGTACCGTTTTTCCAAGGCAAGGCAGGCTTAATTAAATTAACTGGAAGGGCGTCCCTATGAAGACGAAGGGGTATTATAGGACGAAAAAGATAACCGTCAACGTCCTGATTCACATCCTGTTGATTACGGTGGCGGTGAGCTGTTTATTCCCGTTGCTCTGGATGGTCTCATCGAGCTTAAAGACGCAGGAGACCATCTTTCGGGACATGTCGCTTATACCGAAGGAGTTTCATTTTGAAAATTATTACCTTGCCTGGAAAGAGGGGGGGTTTGGCAGGTATTTCTTAAACAGTATCTTTTATACCAGTTCCGTGGTGATCGGCATCATCATCGTCGCCTCGATGGCGGCATACGCTTTTAGCCGTTTGCGCTTCCCGGGTAGGACCTTTCTTTTTATCATGTTTATGGCAGCGATGATGATACCCATACCGGGGAGTTTCGTCGCCCTCTACGTCTTGTTGAACAAATTGCACCTCAGGAATACGCCAATAGGCTACATACTGGCGATGATAAACGTGGGGCTTTCCACGAGTATCTTTTTACTGAAGACCTTTTTTGACAAGATGCCTACGGAGCTGGAGGATGCCGCGCGTATTGACGGCTGCTCCAAAATCGGCATCTGGTGGCACGTGGCATTACCTCTGGCAAAGCCGGTGCTGGCGGTGGTGGTTGTCTTTAACGCCCTCAACGTCTGGAACGAGTATGTTCTGGCATTGATTATCTTTGACAGCCGCGCGCTTATGCCTTTGCAGGTTGCGCTGACCACCTTTCAGGGGGAATTTATCACCAAATATCCGCTGCTGATGGCGGGCTTAACCATCACCGCCTTACCTATTATAATAGCCTATGTCTTTATGCAGAAGTATATCGTCAAGGGAGTGACAGCAGGAGCGGTTGTTGGATAATGAGAAATAACCAATTACCAAGATACAAGCACCAAACAAATTCCAATATCCAAATTCCAATATCCAAACGTAACAGGTTTGGTAAATTGGCTATTGGTCATTGGTTATTGTTTGGTTATTGTTGCTTGGTTATTGGTGTTTTGCCTCTATTTGCTCAAGAGGAGCCTTCCTCCGGCGATTTAATCGTCAAGTCCTGGGAGGCGCACGGGAAAAAAGATGTCGAGAACACCTTTAAATATACCCGGGAGCTGATCGGGCTTTATGAGGCCGAGGCAGACCGGCAGCAGGCCGCGCTTAAAGCATTACCTAAAAACAAACCGGATATCCAGGCGGTGGCGGCGTTAAACGACGTGGCTACGGCATATTTTATACAGGGTGAGTCTTACCGCGACCAGGGGAAAAGCGCAGAATCCATCGCCGCCTTTAAACAGGTACTTTTAAAATATTGTTTCGGCCAGGCATGGGACCCGCGCGGCTGGTTCTGGTCGGTGGCCAAGGCCTCACGGGAAAGCATCATAAAACTAAACCCCCAGGAACCCCTGCCTGTGCCCTGCCCGGGTACAGAGGGCCAGAAGGAGCAGAAAAAAGAAAAAGTAAGCTCCCTGCCTACAAAGATCATCCTGCACGACCCCGGCAAAGAGGATTTTGTAGATTACCAAAAATACGGCGGTTTTGAGAATATAGGGACAAAGGACTATAAATACGTGATCAGGGACCAGGCGGGATTGATGCAGGCGGTAGGAGAAGGGATATACCCCAATGACACTATCTCAAGTTTAAGGTTTGACCCGGAGTATCAAAAGGCCCGGCAGGCGGGAAGGCTTAGAGGCCAGCACTGGGATTTTGTGCATTCCCAGGACCTGGAGGCGGCCTTTTTGAAATGGGTGCTTGCGCCTGAGCCGCGGGGGGTAAAGTTGTTTTACATCGGCCTGCTTTTTGAAAAATCCGGCTTAATCAAACAGGCGATAAAGGCATATTATGCGATAGTGGTGCATTCCCCCGGCGCTTACGGCTGGACCTACTGGCATACGCCCTGGTATGCAGGCCAGGCAGCGATAATGAAGATAGAATTCTTATTGCGCAGACATCCGGAATTAGGGCATAAGCTTGTGGATGCGGATATCCGCATAGGCAACGGTTTTGATAACGATGTCTCCAATGACGTGGCGATTACCAACCCGGGCAGGTTTGAAAGAGTCAGCCTCAAAGACAGGGTGCTGGATAAGTTTAAGAGTAAGCCCTCTAAGGATATATTGAGCATAAAGAGGCGCCTGGGAAAGGGGAAGGTACACCTGATTCAATATGAGACCGGGGATTGGCAGTTGATGGTGGATGGGAAGCCTTATATAATAAAAGGGGTCACCTATGCCCCCACAAAGGTAGGGCAGTCTCCGGACAGCCAGACGCTGGGCAACTGGATGGAGGAGGATTTCAATAACAACGGCCTTGTTGACGGGCCATACGATGCCTTTGTCGACAGGAACAGGAACGGCCTGCAGGATAAGAATGAGCCGGCAGTGGGTGACTTTCAATTGATGAAAGAGATGGGGGTTAACACCATCAGGCTCTATCATCATCCGCTTAAGGTCAACAAAAAGCTCTTAAGGGACCTTTATGAACAATACGGCATCAGGGTAATCCTGGGGGATTTCCTGGGTAAATATGCCCTGGGGTCAGAGGCGCCCTGGAACCCCGGCACCGATTACAATAACCAAGTGCATAAGACGAATATGATGCAGTCGGTAACCAATATGGTGCTGGAGTTTAAAGACGAACCCTACATCTTATTCTGGCTGCTGGGCAACGAAAACGTTTATGGTTACGCCTGCAATGCCGATAAAGAGCCGGATGCCTTTTTTAAATTTGCCAATGAAGTAGCGGTTCAGATAAAAAAGATTGACCCGGAGCACCCGGTGGCTATCGGCAGCGGGGATATTTTGTTTCTGGATAAGTTCGCCAAAAACGCCCCCGATATAGACATCTTCGGGGCTAATGCCTACCGCGGCGATTACGGCTTCGGTTATTTCTGGCGGCAGCTGAAGCGCCAGGCCGATAAGCCGGCGTTTATCACGGAGTTCGGCTGCCCGGCTTATGCCGAAGGCAAAAGTATAGCAGAGACAGAAGAGTTACAGGCGCAATACCTTGCCGCCGCCTGGGAGGATATTACGCACAACAGCGCATTCGCAGGCGGAGAGGGAAATTCAATAGGCGGCGTGGCCTTTGAATGGCTTGATGAATGGTGGAAGGGCTATGAACCCTTTGTGCATGATACCAAGGGCCTGTGGGTCGGCCCGTTTCCCGACGGCTCGATGCACGAAGAGTGGCTGGGCCTTTGCGGCCAGGGCGACGGGAAACAGAGCCCGTTCTTACGGCAATTACGCAAAGCCTATTATATGTATAAGGAAATGTGGAGATGAATTGCGGAGGTAGAAAGGAGGCGGGGTAAAATATCAAATATCAAATATCAAATATCAAATATCAAAAATGAATAAGTATAAAGACAAAATGGAGGTGTCAGGATGAAAAAGTTGCTGTTTGTTTTGGCGGTTTTGATTGCGATAGCGCCGATCAGCGCTTTTGCGCAGGCAAATGATGCAACGGAGTTCGTGGTCTACTCAGACAGGTTAAGCCGCGACAACCACTACGTTCCTTCCGGATGGATGGGTGATTATGGCGACATTAAGATGAATGACCAGTCCACCACTAATCCTCATTCCGGGACAACCTGTATTGAATTCACCTACAGCGGGAAGAGGTCGCAGGGCCAGGGCTGGGCAGGAGTTTACTGGCAGAATCCGGCTAACAACTGGGGGAATAAACAGGGCGGTTTTAACCTGGAGGGAATGACCAAGCTCACCTTTTGGGCGCGCGGCGATAAGGGGGGCGAGGCGATTCAGAAGGTGATGGTCGGCGGCATAAAAGGCGTTTATCCGGATTCGCTTGCGGCCGAAATGGGCCCCATTGAACTGAGCGATACCTGGAAGCAATATACCGTTAATCTGGCGGGAAATGACCTTTCTTACGTTAACGGCGGTTTCGGCTGGGCAACCACCTCTGATTTGAACCCCGAAGGCTGCACTTTCTATATTGACGATATCAAGTTTGAAGCAGACCCGGCCATGCAAGCGGAATCCAGGAAGGCCGAAGGAATGCCTTTTTATGTTTACGCTGACGGTTCCGCGATTAATAACCACTTCATCCCCTCCGGATGGATGGGTGATTACGGGGATTTGAAATACGACGGCAATGCCAAAGAAGACCCGTATTTAGGCGATACCTGCATCAAGATAATTTACAGCGGCCAGGCAACCCAAGGGGCACGCTGGGCAGGTATGTATTGGCAGAATCCGGCTAACAACTGGGGTAATGTAGACGCAGGATACGACCTTTCAAAGGCCGGCAAGCTCACCTTCTGGGCACGCGGCGAAAAGGGCGGGGAGCGTATCGAAGAGTTCAAGATTGGCGGGATTATGGGCGAATATTCCGATTCAGACAGCGCGGTTATCGGCCCGGTGATCCTGAACAAGGAGTGGGCACAGTACAACATTGATTTGAATGGCAGGGATATGTCCTATGTTATCGGCGGCTTCTGTTGGGCAGCCAACATCGACAATAATCCCAGCGGCGCTGTTTTCTACCTCGACGAGATTAAGTTCGAGTAACTCTATATAAGGGGATATTGGGCGATTGGAAACTGGGGATTGGGAATATCCCAATCCCCAGTCCTCCAATTACCTGATTTCCCAATCACCAAATGAAAAAATTCCTGCTCATCTGCGGAGTTGCACTTATAAGCTGCCTTTTATTACTTGCCGGCCTGGCCATCCAGAAAAACCTAAAGCAGAAAGTTTACGTCCAAAGATTAAAAAACGGGCACTTCCGGCTGATGGTCAACGGCCGGCCCTTTGTCGTAAAGGGCGTCTGTTACAACCCCATCCCCATCGGTAAAAACCACGAATATGACTGGTGGAATGACCCGGCTAAGCCCTGGGTGGTAGATGGCAAGTTAATGAAGGAGATGGGGGTTAATACCATCAGGCTTTACCAGCCCTCAAGCGATACGGCCGCAGTCAAAAAAGTAATCCGGGATTTCTATGAACTTTACGGAATCCGCACGATATTGGGGCACTGGCTGGGGTTCTGGGAATACCCCTGTCCTCTTTACGCAGACGCATCTTTCCGGGAAAAAATAAAACAGCAGGTTATGGATATGGTAAGCCTCTATAAGGATGAGCCGGGCGTTCTATTGTGGGTCCTGGGTAACGAAAATAATTATTCCTGTTTAGGCAGGGTTAACCCCTGGTCTTCGGAGGAAGTTGACCGGGAGCCTGACCCGCAGAAGAAAAACGCCATGCGTTGCCAAATTTACTATTCTTTTGTGAATTCGCTTACAAAAGAAATACATAAGATTGACCGCAATCACCCCGTGGCTTTAGGAAACGGGGAGTTGAGCGGACTGCAATTTGCCAAAGAATACGCGCCCGATGTGGATCTGGTCGCCTGTATAATATACAGAGGTAAGACCTTCGGCAACCTCTTTAATTCGCTCAAGATGACTTTTGACAAGCCCATTCTTCTGGCGGAGATCGGGGCCGATGCTTACGATGCCTACTTGAAGAAAGAGGACCAGAATATACAGGCTTTTTTTCTAGGGTCCCAGTGGCGCCAGATTGAGGCGAATCTGGCTGATACAGCCGATGGCACGGGGAACTGCCTGGGCGGAGTAATTTTCGAATGGACTGATGAATGGTGGAAACATAATGAATACTCGCCCGACAACTGGAAACTCCACGATACCCTTTCAAACTGGTCAAACGGCGCCTATTATTTTGATATAAAGGCCGAAGCCAATATGAACATGAACGAAGAGTGGTTCGGCATCGTCGCCCTCTCGGAAGAAAAGGAGGGGGGCCTTGATCAACGCATCCCCAGGAAGAGTTATTATGTGATTAGGGAACTCTGGAATAACCCCGCAGCTAAATCCAAGTAAAAAAATCAATAAGACCGCAAGGCCCGCCCAATATTGTTCATAATCTATTAAAAATACTTGACTTAAATTTTTTTTAGTAGTATAACTAATATCAACATATATCAAGGAATTATTATAATCTCTTAATTATAAAGTTTATAAAATGCCGATAATGAATCTTAAGAGGGAAAATTATACGGAAAAAGAGAGGCGTAACATTGATATCTTGGAGATTTTGAGAAGGAGCGGGCCAATCAGCCGCCCGGAGATCTCCAAGGAAATGGGTATAAATGTGGTTACCATTTCCAATTACGTGGACGAGTTTATCCGGCGCAACCTCGTATGCGAAAAGGATTTTGATGTCTCCGAAGGAGGCAGGAGGCCGGTACTTCTGGACCTAAATCCGCAGGCCGGCCTTGTCGTCGGGGTGGGCTTAAACCTGACCAATATGGTGGGGTTGCTCGTTGATTTAAAAGGCAACATTGTAACCAAGACGCAAGTTTCCCGGCCGCGTTCATCGGCAAAAGAAGTTGCCGAGACTTTACTTGAGATTATACGCGAGGTCCTGGTGCGTTCAAAGGGGTACAGCCCCAAGATAAAAGGCATCGGCATCGGTATTGCAGGCCTAATTAATAAAGAGGACGGCTCAGTCCTCTGGCCCCAGAAGATTGACGGCGATTGCACATATGCATCGGTGGAGTTGCCCCTTAAAGGCTTGATTGAAAAAGAATTCGACCTGCCGGTACTGATCGAAAACGACGCCACCAGCGCATGTTTCGGCGAGCACTGGATGGGCCTGGAGATAGGTTTTAAAAATGTATTGTATATGTTTTCAGGGGTCGGCTGCGGCATAATGATTAACGGAGAAGTTTACCGGGGCGCGCAGGGTTATGCCGGGGAGGTATCCATCGCTAATTATAAAGCCGACGCTGAGTTTAATTGCCAGCAGGGAAACCCCTGTTTTATGAAACGCTGGGAGATGGATCTGGGGATACTGGAATCCTTTAAGGCAAGCGGGGGGCTTGAGCCCGGTAACGTTGATTTAAGAAGCGTTTTTGTCGCGGCACGCGCAAAAAATGACACCGCGCTTTCCGTATTGCAAGCGGCGGCAAAGAGGCTGGGGATAAAAATCGCATTTTTAGTGAATCTCTTGAACCCCGAGGTAGTGGTTATTGGCGGCGGGCTGGAGGAGGCAGGAGGAGAATTTTTAAACAACGTAAGCCTGACGGTAAAAGACTGGGCCTTTAAAGAGGCGGCCGATAATTTAAAAATCATTTATTCCCAGTTAAGAGAAAATGCCGTGGCCATGGGCGCTGCCAGCCTGATGATGCAAAAAATATTCTCCCAGGTATAGGGTCCGGGAGATTATTATATTGAAGGAGGCACCAATGGAGCAGAAGACAAAATTTATTTTAGTGGGCCTTACAGGGGTAGCGCTAATATTTATTTTTCTTTACCTGCAGGCGTTAAATTCCAAGCAATTGGTTATCAAAGAACGCGATAATTTCAAGAATGAAAACGTATCGCTAGCCGGCAGGATTGAAAAAAATACTAAGGACCTGCGCGAGGCCCAAAATAAAATGTCATCTCTGCGCCTGGAATTAGAAACCGTCAGCAAAGAACGCGAAGATTTACAGAAGAACTATGAAACAGCCCGGCAGGATAAAGAGGAGTTACTTACGAAGTTGCAATCGCAGGTAGCCCAGGTTCAAGTGCGTCCGGTTCAGGATGCCTCCGGGCGTTCCGATGAGTACTGGGCTGGGGTATTGAAAGAAAAGACGGAATTGCAGATGCAGCTGGGGAGCATACACAAAGACCTGAAGACATACCAGGTTAAAAACGAGGAATTATTAAGAGATAAAAGCAGCCTGGAGCTGGATATAACCGGCCTGAAGCGCCAGCAGGAGGAATTGCAGCGCCAGATTGAATACAATAAAAAAATAATGGATAGCATCGCCCAGGAATTGGTATGGGAGAAGAATGAGAAGCTAAAGATTGAAGAAAATATAGCGCCCTTCAAGAAAGAAAACGCCCAGCTTATCCGCCAGTTAAAGGGGCTGAATAAGCAGAAGATTGACCTGGAGAGAAAGCTGCAGCGGATTCAGGAGGATAAAGGCGGCCTGGCAGACAAGCTGGGCGATATGGAGACTATGCTGGTAGATAAGATCTCCCAGATCAATAACCTCAAGGATGAACTCGAGGATATGCGCCACCAGATGCAGCAGGAGGGGCGGATCCAGCCTAAGGCAATATCCGAAAAAGGGAAAGAGTCCGTGGTGGAGTTGCCGCCTATAGTAGTGCGTCCCGCAGAAAGCACCCAGAAGTTGATTACGGCACCGGCAATAACCATGCCATCGCAGGAGGCTGTCTCAGGGGCGGCTAAACCCAGAGGCAGTGTTTTGACCGTCAACAGGGAAAGCAATTTTGTGATCGTTGATTTAGGAGATGATGCCGGCGTCAAATCAGGCGCTATCTTTCAGGTGTACAGGGGCAAAGACCCCGTTGCCATTATCGAAGTGATTAAGACCAGCAAAAGCGTTTCTGCCTGCGACATCAAAGAGGAAAAGACCCCGGTTAAAGTAGGGGATGTATTAAGATAGATTTTTGATAGATTTTTTTAATGACTCGCCTAAAGAAGACCCCCTCCAGAAGTGTTTCTATCGAAGATGTTGCCCGTCTAAGCGGCGTATCAATTACCACAGTTTCCAGGGTAATCAATAAATTCCCGTCGGTTAAAGAAAAAAACCGCCAGAAGGTCCTGGCAGCGGTAAAACAGCTAAAGTTTGAGCCTTCTGTTTTTGCGCAGCGGCTGGCCAGCGGCAAAAGCAATATTGTAGCCTTGGTAATACCCCGTTACGAAGGGGTCTTCTATTCTTTTTACGTGCTTGAACTTATCCGCGGCATCGGCACGCTTTGCGAGGCCTTGAAACTGGATTTGTTGCTGCACCTTACCGATGCGTGTTCCAGCCTTAATTTAAAGGGCGTAGGCGGGATAATTTTTGCGGATTTAATCGGCAACCGCCGGCAACTGGAAGATGCGCTCAGTGCAGGGATCCCCGCTATGGTAATAAATAATTTTGTAGATGACCTTCAGGTCAGTTGTATTGCCGTCGATAATCAGGGGGGGGCGACGAATGCGGTTAATTACCTGATCAGCCTGGGACATAAAAAAATTGCGCACATAACCGGCGACCTGGTTACGCAGGCGGCAGCCGCGCGTTTAGAGGGGTATAAGAAGGCGCTGGAAAAGAATAATATCCAGTTGCGCCCGCAGTATATATTCAAAACGGATTATTCGCGCGGCCAGGCAAGGAGCGCGGCGGAGAAATTATTCAAAATGGAAGAGCCCCCCAGCGCGGTATTTGTTGCCTCTGACGCCATGGCACTGGAGGTGATGAACGTGGCCGCAGAATTAGGCAAGAACATTCCCAGGGATTTATCCATCGTGGGCTTTGATGATAACCCCTCCGGGCTTTATGGCCAGGTGGCTTTAACTACGGTCAGGCAGCCATTAATTAAGATGGCAGAAGAGGGCGTGAAGGAATTAGAGCGCTTTATGAACAGCAGGGCCCCGGCGAAGATAAAAAAAGTTTTTCTGCCTACAGAGTTAGTAATCAGGGAATCCTGCCGCAACGTTTAGTAAAAACAGCGTCGGCTGTCCCCTTTGGTTCTTATACAGCTTATAGTATAGCGGAACTTTTATACTACCACATATTGTATTCTTTTCTTGACCGTATCAGGAACTCCTGTTATCATATAGCAGCCGCAAACAAACTGTTTTAATTACGGAGGACGCCGGTAATGGAACTGAAACTTTCCGAGAACGCATTAAAGGTGTTGGAGCGCAGGTACCTCAAAAAAGACGAGACGGGCAGGGTGATTGAAACGCCCGATGAGTTATTCCGCCGCGTAGCCGGGACAATCGCCGCTGCGGATCAAGATTACGGCGCCAGCGATAAAGAAGTCAAGGACCTCGCCGATAATTTTTATCGGACGATGGTACAATTAGAGTTTATGCCTAATTCCCCCGCCTTAATGAACGCGGGAAGGGAACTGGCGCAGCTATCCGCCTGTTTTGTTTTACCCATAGAAGATTCTATGCAGTCTATATTCGAAACCTTGAAAATCACCAGCCTGGTCCATCAGTCAGGCGGCGGAACGGGCTTCTCATTCTCGCGTC